>JAGKWN010000006.1 GCA_021151805.1 Cytophagaceae bacterium
ACAAAAGACCCCGCAGCATCTGCGGGGTCTTTTGTATTAAATGATGCTGTATTAATCAACCTTCCTGAAGATGATCGCACTGCCATCGCGTGCGGTAAGCTTTAAACTATTTTTTTGGAAAGCATATTCAAAACGTTTTTTGCTGAGCAAGGCCAGGAAAGCTTCATCACTGGCGTCTGTACAAGACTTTGAGTCTGCCCGGAAGGCACTGAAAAGTATTTTGTTTCTGACAAAATAAAATCCTCCGCTGAAATCAGAACAACCGCTGAAACCGTAAAGACTGCCAGCGCGCAGATGGAACTCCAATCGGGGCCTTCCGTGCGGGAATTCACGATCAGAGAACTTTATACCGCTTAAACTATCAAGCACCCAGATATCATTAATGACTGGATTGCCGACATAGAAACCAGCCCCCGAAAATCCGGTTGAAACATTCCCATCCGTAATGATAACTTCAACATTAAAAGGCGGGTCAATATCATAATCAACAACCCTTTCCAGGTCAGGATCTTCAATCAATGTAATGGTAATATTTTTTTTCTGAATGGTGTCTGAAGTCTGAATGACTCTTTTTGAACTGAACCGGATACCGGGGACACCCTGCAACTGATTCGCTTTTGAATATTCAAAGACGGTTTTTGTTCCGTTAAGTTCGAATGTAAAACTGCTGTCGTCTTTGATGAACAGTTCCCAGCCATCAGTCTGGTTGAATGCATAAAACGACACATGTTGCTGGTACAATTCTATTTGCTTGTTGACATTGTTGTACGGAAATGCGTCATTATCCGCATGATCATCCATGTACCTGCCGTCGGAGATAGACGTAGTATCAACTACAGGCATAACGTTTCGTTTTTTATGACCGGCGCAGCTGCATAAGATCAGGAAGATGAATGCAGTAAATGAAATATAAAACTTTACCATAAAATTGAGCTGGTTAATGTATGATCAATCTAGAAAGGATTTCGTATCATTACAATACAAATTAATCGTAATTCTTTATATATGAAAAAACCAGACATACTTGTTTCTGTTCCTTCTGATATCGGTGCACAACGTCTTGGTACATCTTTGGCTTTAGATGCTCTTCTGGTGGCAGATTCGGAGCGTACGAACCCGATCCTGAAAAAATTCACTAAAAAAATACTTTCCAGCTATCCGGAAAAAAGAGGCGAATTTGGTCCCTATGCGCAGGGCAAATACGCAAAATTATTATCTGAATTGAATAACAATACAGCGAAAGAAATCAGCGCGATTGTTAAAGATAAATATCCGCTCATCATCAGCGGTGACCATAGCAATGCCATTGGCATCATGGCGGGCTTGCGCGAAGCGATTGGTATGAAAAAGAAACTGGGTGTGATCTGGGTAGATGCGCATGCAGATTTGCATACGCCCTATACAACACCATCGGGCAATATTCACGGCATGTCGCTGTCGGCTTCTATGGGATATGACAACGTAGAACTTTCGCGCAGTACTATCGACGCAGGGCTAAAGCCATTCTGGGAAGAATTGAAACATTGCGGTGCAAGCCGCTTCACGCCGAAGATTGGTCCGGAAGATATTTTCTTCATCGGTCTGCGCGATTTCGAAATTCAGGAATACCACCTGATCCGCGATTATAAACTGAACCACTACAGTCCGTATGATGTAAAAGCAAAAGGACTAAGTTACATATTGGATCATGCAGTAAATTATTTTACCGATTACGATGCGGTATATGTGTCGTTTGATGTGGACGTGCTGGATACCAGTGTTTCCACCGGAACCGGTACACCGGTATACAACGGCTTATTATTACCCGAAGCGAAGCAGGTTGTGGATACCTTAAAACGTTTGAACAACATCCGTATCTGGGAATTCACCGAGATCAACCCGTTGCTGGATAACAACAACAGCATGAGCAAAGCGGTGATTGAGTTGATTGATGTGCTGATGGAGCAGGATTAACCTATAAATTCCAAATTCCAAAAAGCAAATTCCAAACAACGCGGCTCTTCACTCCGTGTTCTGTGACACACAGAACACCTGCAATCTTCACCGATGCGATCGTTTAAAACGATGGCATCGGTCGTTCATGATCACAGAATACCTGTTAAGAAATAAGCATCGTTCACCAACGAACCCTCCAAGGGTTACACTATAAAAACACCATAAAAATTGAAACAATTGCTGGCGCCAGTCTTAGCGAAGCGGTGACTGGTGTCAGAAAATTCTGCAGTCCGCCGCGGCAGACTGCAATCACATAACACATATTCATGCCTACTCCCATCATCCAAGCCCGCAACATCTCCCTTTACATCGATAAAGAAGTTCTTCTGAGCAATCTGTCGTTCTCTATCCAACAGGGAGAATGCGTTGTATTGACCGGCGCTTCAGGCAGTGGCAAAACATTGCTGGCAAGAATCATGGCCCAACATATTCCGGTTACGGACGGAACAATTGAATACGCTTCCCCGGATCTGAAAAAAATTGTGGTGCAGCAGCAACACGATTTCAGGTATGCTTTTGAAACACGTTCGTATTTCGGACAACGTTACGATCGCAATTACGGTGATGATTTTCCGACGGCGTATAAAATTCTTTCAAAAGAACATTCTTCGGAAAAAGAGTTGAACGATGTTGTTGTTCAGTTGAACCTGATAGAAAAGCTGCACCAGCCGGTGATTGAACTGTCGAACGGTGAAGGTAAGCGTCTGCAGCTGTCATTGGCTTTGCTTGCCAGACCGGATGTATTAATTCTTGACCAGCCTTTTATTGGGCTGGATACTGCAACCCGCGATGTATTACATGCATTGCTGAAAAAATTAAAAGAACAACACATCACGGTTGTACTGATCACCGCGGCAGATGAAATTCCTGAAGCTGCCGACCAGATCTTCCTGCTGGAAAAAGGAAATATGCGGGTAGTGGGCAAAGACGAGAAAATCTTTGTAGAAGAAAAAAGCACAGCCGATTTATTTCTGCATGCGGAAGAATTGAAAGAACTTTCTGTTTCGTCGCATATGCCATTTGATGTTGCCGTGCAGATGAATCACGTGAATATCTCATTCGGCAATAAAAAAATTCTGGACGAAGTTTCCTGGACGGTCAAGCGGGGGGAACACTGGGCGTTGCTGGGGCATAATGGCTCGGGTAAATCAACCTTGCTAAGTCTGATCAATGCAGATAATCCGCAGGTGTATCTGAATGATGTGTGGCTGTTTGACCAGAAGCGCGGTAACGGCGAGAGTATCTGGGAGATTAAGAAAAAGATTGGTTATGTATCGCCGGAAATGCACAATCATTTTCTGCGCGGCACTAGCTTTATACAATCACAAGCCATGGCAAGGAACGATTATTCTTTGGGCGGCTTTTCGCAGGATAAAACAACGTGTTTTGAGATTGTTGCTTCCGGCATCAACGACCAGATTGGTTCGTCAACCCGTTTAACGGTGCTGCAACAGAAAACCGTAACATACTGGATGGAAGCACTTGATATTATAGAGCTGAAACAAAAACAGTTTTATAAAATATCCTTGGGGCAACAACGATTACTGCTGCTTGCACGGGCGCTGGTTAAAAATCCGCCGCTGCTGATTCTGGATGAACCCTGCCAGGGGCTGGATAAAGCGCAGATCAGCCGGTTTACAGGTATTGTAGATGCCGTATGCGCAAACATGGAGAAGACAATGATCTATGTGTCGCATTATAAAAGCGAACTGCCGCAATGCATTGAGCACACACTGTTGCTTGAAAAGGGTAGGGTGAAATAGAAGTTCCGTTGTGCGACCCCGCTGGGGTCGTGTATTTGTAAAGATTACGAATTCCTATAAACATTTGACTCCTCCGGAGTCATTGCTAATAGTCACGTAATTTTAATTATTAAGGAATACGTTCTGATTGATATTTTTAAACAAACGATGAATGATGCGTACTGACTCAGAAGGAGTCAAATGTTTATAGCAAACATTCACACTTCAACACTACGACCCCAGCGGGGTCGAACATCCAAATAGAAAACACGGATTCAATAATACGGAATAAACAAACCTTTTACCACGTCGGCGCCGGCTTGTTTGCTTTACCACCAAACTTTGCTTTCCATTTTGAATACGTAGTAGACTCAATCATTTCGATTACTTTGTAATACGATCCTGCCCAGTAGTTACGCACGCCTGAACCGCCTGGTGTGCCGCGCATGCGCTCATGCAGCAACACCTCTTTGGTTTGTGTATTAAAAAATACCACATGGTAAAAAGCTTCCGCAGCCGTTTTGTTCATGCTTTCGGTAATAAAGACCAGGCCAATGCCGGGCTTCTCAATAGCCGGATATGTTTTTACAAACGACTGTATATCCTGAAGACCGTAGTAGGGAGTGATCTTTACTTCAACCGAATCCACAGAAGCATTATCATTAATCTTTTTGATCATGCTGATATCTGTATTCACATATTTGCGGTGCAGCATCTCTGCGATATTGTATTTGTCTGCTTCATCGATAAACAGATAATTCCAGGCTGCATAATAGCGCTCCTTCAGATCGTTTTTAGAAACCGGTGGTGTTCCGCCCCACTGACTTACAGAACCAACTACTTTAGCATGTGAGTAGTCGATCCCCATCCAGGTAACGGCATAGTCTGTGTTTGAGAAAATATCTTCAACCTTTTGAGCCTGCGCAGAAGTGATTATGCTCAAAAATAAGATGGTATAGAAAGCGGATTTTTTTAGAATATTCATGGTAATAAATGGTGAAACCAAATATAGTTAAAATATCGAATTTACCTATAGACATTTGAATGATAGTGTTTTACAGATAATATTGAGATCATACCAGCTTAAATTTACCAGCCAGTAAATCCACACGTTATTGCATGTGTAAGCCATAACGTGATTTATTTACGCTTTCCTTTTTTAACCTGCCCGAAAAGCCGTAATTTTGAGGCCTAAAATCACCAATCAAAACGTATGATTACTGCACCTATTCGCACAACAGCCAGAGATACTCAAATATTTGACTTGATCAATAAAGAGGCTCACCGTCAGGAAGAAGGCATTGAATTAATTGCTTCTGAAAACTTTACTTCTAAACAGGTAATGGAAGCAATGGGAAGTGTACTTACCAATAAATACGCTGAAGGCCTTCCGGGCAAGCGTTACTATGGCGGCTGCCAGGTTGTGGATCAGGTAGAGCAGATCGCGATCGATCGTTTGAAAAAATTATTTGGTGCTGAGTGGGCAAACGTTCAGCCGCACTCAGGTGCACAGGCGAACGCTGCAATCATGATTGCATGTCTGAACCCTGGAGATTCAATCTTAGGTTTCGATTTATCGCATGGCGGTCACTTATCGCACGGTTCACCGGTAAACATGTCTGGTAAATATTTCCAGGCACATTTTTACGGCGTTGAAAAAGAAACAGGTTTGATCAACATGGATGTAGTTGAAGCAACTGCATTAAAAGTAAAACCTAAAATGATCATTTGCGGAGCTTCTGCTTACTCCCGTGATTGGGATTATGTTCGCTTCCGTAAAATTGCTGACAGCGTTGGCGCTATTTTGCTGGCAGATATTTCTCACCCTGCAGGTTTAATTGCAAAAGGTTTGTTAAACAACCCGATTCCGCATTGCCACATTGTTTCTACAACTACACATAAAACATTAAGAGGTCCGCGTGGTGGTGTAATCATGATGGGCAAGGATTTCGAAAACCCATTCGGTTTAAAAACACCAAAAGGTGAAGTGCGCATGATGTCAAACGTACTTGACATGGGCGTATTCCCGGGTACACAAGGTGGTCCGTTGGAGCACGTAATTGCTGCGAAAGCAGTAGCGTTCCAGGAAGCATTATCTGATGATTATTTGAAATATGCACAGCAGATCAAGAAGAATGCACAGATCATGGCTGAAGCATTTTTGAAAAAAGGATACGATATCATTTCCGGCGGTACAGACAACCACTTAATGTTGATTGACCTGAGAAGCAAAAACATTACAGGTAAAGAAGCTGAGAACGCTTTGATCCGTGCAGATATTACAATCAACAAAAACATGGTTCCGTTCGATGATAAATCGCCGTTCGTTACTTCAGGTATGCGTGTTGGTACTGCTGCAATCACCAGCCGCGGTATGGTTGGCGACGATATGCTTCGTATTGTTGAAATGATTGACACGGTTCTTATGAACCAGACAAAAGATTCAGTGATCGAGACTGTTCGTAAAGACGTAAATAACTGGATGGCACAATATCCATTGTATATCTAATTTATTTATCGTTTAAAAGCAGTACGGTGGACGGCAACGAAATAAAAAAAGAAATGTCTTTCTTTGATCATCTCGATGAATTAAGGAAACATATAATGAAGTCAGTAATAGCGGTGATAGTATTTTCTATCATCGCTTTTATTTATATGGACTTTATCTTCCATGAAATTTTGATGGCTCCCTCAAGGCCTGATTTTTTCACCTTCAGAATATTATGTAATTACTTTGACTTTTGTGTGGGCAATATGAATTTCACGCTCATGAGCCGTACCATGACCGGGCAGTTTTCCATGCACATTATGTCGGCACTCATTACAGGAGTCATTGTAGCATTTCCGTTTATCATTTATCAGATCTGGTCTTTTGTAGCACCTGCCCTGCATGCAAACGAGCGTAAGAATGTTCGTGGCGTAGTGTTGGGCGTATCATTTCTGTTCTTTGTAGGCATCCTTTTCGGTTATTACATTATTGCACCTCTGGCCATTAACTTTCTAGCCAATTATCAATTGGACCCGTCCATTCAAAACAATTTCGATGTAACCTCTTACATTTCAACATTATGTATGATGGCATTGGGCGGAGGCGTTATTTTCCAGTTGCCGGTAGTTGTTTACTTCCTGTCTTTAATGGGAATGATGACACCGATGTTCATGAGAAATTACAGAAGACATGCGATACTTGTTATGGCTGTGATTGCAGCAATTGTAACACCTTCTCCCGACATGTTGAGCATGATGCTGATGTTAATACCTATGCTCTTGCTATACGAAGGAAGTATATTTGTAAGCGCAGTGGTTTATAAAAGAAAATTAAAAGAAGCAGAACAAAATTAATTATGGCCTATACAATTGCTCTGGGTGGTGACCATGCCGGTTATACCTACAAAAAAGAAATCATTGCATTCCTGGAATCTCAGGGACATACAACCATCGACTGCGGTCCATTCTCTGACGCGTCGGTTGATTATCCGGACTTTTCACACCCGGTAGCAACAGCGGTTGAAACGGGCAAAGCAACATTCGGCATCCTGATCTGCGGCAGCGGAAACGGTGTATGCATGACAGCAAACAAGCACCAGAACATCCGTGCCGGCCTTTGCTGGACACCGGAGATCGCCATGCTTACACGTCAGCACAACAACGCAAACGTATTGTGTTTACCAGCGCGTTTCATTCCATTGGAAGAAGCCATTGCCTGCGTAAAAATGTTCATCGAAACTCCGTTTGAAGGTGGCAGACACGAAGGCAGAGTAAATAAGATTGCCTGCGTTTAAAGGAATCTTTAACAAGCAAAACCTATAAGGTTTCGTTGGTTAAATCAGCCAGATCATATAATTTCAAAACCTTATAGGTTTAGAAGTAGAATAAAAAAGTCCCGTCCCGATAGCAATCGGGACGGGACTTTTCATTTACTTAACATTCTTTGCGTCTTTGCGGTTAAACATAAAGCTTAACCGCAAAGACGCAAGGTTTCGCAAGGAGCGCCATGACATCAGGATCAGCATTAAATCTTTATTTCACCCGCTTATACACTTTTTTATCGTACGACGGCTGGTAAACCGTCTTCAGCTCAGGGATACGCTCGATCAACTGCGGCATCATAGAGATGTTATCTAAAATATAATCCGGTTTATTTTCAAGCAGGTTGGTATAAATGTTTGAGATGTTCTCATAATCATTCAGGTTACCGAAATGGCGCAGCGCCAGGTTCCAGTCTGCATAAATCGTCGACTGTCGGTTGTGGATCAATGCCGCCGGATTATCTCCCAACAGCAGGATGTTGCTGTTGTGTATCGCATTGCCATTGTAGCGCACTTCAGCCGTTTTTAATACCAGGATAGAAGAATTGTTCGAACGCGCGTGATCTGTATCGATCCGTTTGTTATGCAGGTGAATCAGGATGAGCAATATTGCGATGGTCCAGAAAATACTTTCCCGCAGCCAGGCACGCTCGATCTCAATAAACAGAAACACGGTGAAGAATGTAAACACCGGTACTACAATATAAATATTGAAGAAGCCCCATTCTTTCATAATTAAAAATGCAAACAAGCCATTCAAAAACCACATGATCATGATCTTCATGCTTGAATACTGAAAGTTCAGGAACTTGCTTTGCGAAGTAACATACATAAATGCCAGCACTGCTATTACAGTAGAAGGCAAGCCGACTTTGATGATTGAGAAGAAGTCGGCATAATAAACTGGCGCAGTATACAGCGTTCCTTTGATCAGGTTCTCAACTACTTCATAAAACGAACCATTCAGGTAGTAGTAAGAGAATACCATTAACCAGGGGAAAAGGAAGGCGAACAGCAATTGAAAGAAACGTTTAACATCAAACGAACTGAACACAAAGAAAGAATATACAATAAAGATAATGAAGCAGGCAAACGGCAGATAGAACAGGGATGCCACGCCCAGACAGGCGCCGGCAAAGAAGTGGTTCCTGGACTTTTCTCCCATGCGCACATCTTTGAAAAGAAAATACATAACCGGAAGCATGAATGTTAAACCCAGCTGTACCGGTGATAGCGTAAAGAAATCGTAGTTGATGGAACTGAACAACACATAAAAAAATGCCGGGTAAGAAGTTTTCTGGTCGTAGATATTTGTTTGTGTTACATAATAGTTAAACAGAAAAGCCTGGATCAGGCACAGCAGCAGCGAAAGCACGCGCACCGCCATAATGGATTTGCCAAACAGATATTCAATCATGTAATAGGTGCCGGCACTGAATGGTTCTAAAGAAGTCCAGATGTCTTTATACAACACTTTTTGAAAGCCCATCATTTCACCCACAGACAGCCATTGCAAAGAAGGAATGATATATACTTCATCCGTAAACCAGTAAAAGCGCACCAGGAAGGCTATTATCGCTACAATCAGCAGACGGAAGGGATCTAATTTTCTTAAAAACTCTAACACAGGCGTTTAATTTTATACCAAATTAAGCATTTTTTCGCTTTGAAGATAAGCAGAATGGAACATTACCCGACTCTTTTTTGTATTTTTACAGTTCCTTTAACAAAGGTTTTAGAATAAACAGAAATATGGAAAGTGTAAGACAACAAAAGGTAGCAAGATTGATTCAGAAAGAAATGGCTGACATCTTTTTGAAGGAAAGCAGAATGCTATTTGGCAATGTATTTATTTCCATCACAACGGTTCGGATGAGCCCCGATTTAAGCGTGGCTAAATTATACCTGAGCATCATGATGGCTGCCGACAAAAAAGGCATGCTGAAAGAAATTCAGGCACAAAGTAAAGAATTGAGAAAGTTATTGGGCGAGCGCATCCGCAAGCAGGTTCGGATTATTCCTGAAATTGTTTTCTATCTGGACGACAACGTGGACTATGCAAACCATATGGATGATGTTATGTCTAAAATAACCATTCCTAAAAAAGAAGATGAGAATTTTGACCCGAATGAATATCCGGGACTGAAAGAATAATCATTTCTAACAGAAAATTCATTGAAGTCAATTTTATTCATTGCCCGCCGCTATTATTTTTCAGGGAAGAATCTGCTTCTCATCAATGTAATATCATCACTTTCTATTTTAGTGGTGGCCGTAATTACTATGGCCCTGGTAATAGGCATGTCTGTTTTCAACGGCATGGAAAACCTGATCCGCTCGCTCTACAACTCCTTTGATCCGGAAATAAAAATAACGCCCAAAGACGGCAAGACCTTTGAAATGACCGACAGCCTGTTGCGTGTAATACAGCGCACCGACGGCGTTTTCATCATTACCCAGGTAATCGAAGACAATGCGGTGCTTAGTTATAAAAACGAAACAGATGTAATCAAGATCAAAGGCGTTTCAGAAAATTTCGCATCACAACACAGAATGGATTCATTCATTGTTGACGGTAGTGTAAACATGTTCAGGCATGGCCAGAACATGGCGCTGATCGGCCGGGGCGTGCAATACAAATTGTCTGTGCCGGTAAACAATCAATTCTCACCCGTACAGATCTATTATCCGGATAAAAACAAAATAAAGAAAATCGGTTCAATCGATGCGTTCCGCATAAGTACCATTCATGTGGGCGGTGTGTTTGCTATTGAAAAACAATACGACGACAACTATGTTTTTGTGCCGCTTGATTTTGCACGCGAACTCATGAATTACGAAAATGAACGTACATCGCTGGAGATCAAAGTTGCTGAAGGCGCCGATATTGATGATGTACAGGATCGCTTAAAACAAAACCTGGGCTCTTCTTTTCTTATTCTGAATAGCGATGAACAACACAAAGGTTTGCTGAAAGCTATATTGGTCGAAAAATTTGTAGTGAATATTATGCTTAGTTTTATTCTGGCTATTTCATCGGTAGGAATATTCTTCTGCTTAACCATGCTTACACTGAACAAGCGTAAAGACATCGCCGTGCTCAAATCCATGGGTGCTACAAAAACATTCATTCGCAACCTGTTTCTCACAGAAGGCCTGCTGATTGCATTTTCAGGCGCAGCCATCGGCCTTACGTTCGGGGTTGCTATTTGTTACCTGCAGCAGCATTACGGTTTTGTTACCATTGGCACAGAAACATCCATTATTGAGGAATATCCGGTCGAACTGCGCTGGAATGATCTGATCTGGATTTCCTGTACCGTAATTTGTATTTCTTTCCTTGCAGCCATAAGACCTTCAATTATAGCCTCCAAGCTGGATTTGAAGAAACATTTGTAGTGTATAAGCACACATTTTTGTGAATAAATTCTCCCGAAACTTCACACATAAAGAAGGGTAGTTTGCTATATTGTAAATTACTTTTCTGATGAAATAGTTTGATGGAAAGTTTCCTGACAGCTATTAATTCAGTCGCCCTAAACTGTTTGCAAAGTGAAAGTATCAACCACAGAACCGTTTCAAATCATCTACTCGCTGTTTGAGCATGAGTACCTGGGGTATCTTTTTGAATCTTTTGTCATTCAATTGGATCACCAGCGCAGACTCACGCTGAAGCACCAGAACATTTCTGCCAAGAATGCTGATGAATTTGCGCGCGAACTGGATGAAACAGATTTTAAGCTGATCAAACTGATTGACTCCATTCAGCAGGAGGCGATCGTAAAGAAATTTTACAATAAGAAAATTACCCCTGCAGAATTTTTCCTCAAGATCTACCACAAGGAAAAAGGGGACGAACTCATACAGGATGCCATACGCTCCTATATTGAATTAAAGAAAAACGAAATCCTGTGTCTGCTTGAAAATAAAATGCTGTTTGAAATGGGGCATGATGGCGAACCTACGTGGAAACGCCTGGCGCTGGCTCCTGAAAAGGCAAACATTTTATTTCACTTCATGCGCAATGAAGACAACACACATTATTTTCCGACAATTAAATACGACGGGCAGAAAATTGATTTTCAATATAAGAACGCTATCATCGTATGCAGCATGCCCGCGTGGCTGCTGGTCGACAATACCGTGTACCATTTCAACAAAGATGTTGATGGCAACAAACTGAAACCATTCCTGAACAAAAAATTCATCCTGGTCCCACGTAAAATGGAAGAGACCTACTATGAAAAATTTGTTACTCAGATTGTAGCTTCGTTTGATGTGCATGCAAAAGGATTTACCATTCATGCAGAAGAATATTCGCCGAAGCCTGTATTAACCATTACGGAGCTGGCCGTTGTGAAAGCACCGACCTTGTTGTTTGGCGAAGAAGGCAACGGTACGGAAGTAGCGGTTTCAGAAGAAAATAAAATCCTGCTGAGCCTGGATTTTCAATACGGTAGTTTCATTTTTTCATCAGACAAACTTTCACCGTCTTTTGTGAAAATGGAAAAGACCGACGACTCGTATATTTTCCATAAAGTAAAACGCGATTCAGACAAAGAGAAAGCTTTTCTGGATATTCTGCGCAATTCCGAATTGGAATTCAAGAGCGGAAAAGTAACACTGGAAAAATCGAAGATGTTCTCCTGGCTATCCGCCAACCGCGACGCGCTGGAAGCACAAGGACTGGTGATCCGCCAGAACCTGAAAGACGGCAAGCGTTATTTCGTTGGCGCATCGTCCATCAGTTTAGAAGTAAAAGAAAACAACGACTGGTTTGATATTTATGCAGTCGTACGTTTCGGTGAATTTGAAATACCATTCCTGAAACTGAAACAATACATTCTGAAAAAGAAAAAGGAGTTTGTATTGCCGAATGGCGAGATTGCTGTGATTCCAGAAGAGTGGTTCAGTCAGTATTCTGACCTCTTCTCTTTCATTGAAAACGATGCCGATGACCTGAAGCTTCGCAAGCATCACATGGCATTGGTTAAAGAACTGCAGAACGACCGTCTGGCGCAGGTTTCCATGGATCGTAAGCTTGAACGTTTACGCGATTTTCAGGAGATTGAAGATTATACCTTGCCTGCAGAATTTAAAGGTGAACTGAGACCTTACCAGAAGGCCGGATATAACTGGATGCGATTCCTGAATCAATATAACTTTGGCGGCTGTCTGGCAGACGACATGGGTTTGGGTAAAACCGTACAGACACTTGCCTTGCTGCAATCCTTGCAGGGACAGTCTGAAGGGCGTGCGAGCCTATTGATCATGCCAACATCCCTGGTGTACAACTGGGAAATGGAAGCGCGCAAATTTACTCCGGAGTTGAAAATCCTGAACTATACAGGGATCAATCGTATAAAGGATGCTGAGCAGTTCCAGAACTATGACATCATCATTACTTCATACGGCACCATACGTATTGATATAGAATTGTTCAAACAATATCAGTTCTATTACACCATTCTGGATGAATCCCAGGTAATCAAGAATCCGGAATCAATCATTGCAAAAGCAGTAAAAGAACTGAACAGCAAACACAGACTGATCTTAACAGGTACCCCGGTTGAGAACAGTACGATGGACCTGTGGTCGCAGATGACCTTTGTAAACCCCGGTTTACTGGGTACGCAGCAGTTCTTCAGAAATGAATTCCTGAATCCGATTGAGAAGAAACAGGATGAAGCCAAAACGAAACGCTTATACAGCATCATAAAACCTTTCATCCTGCGCAGGCAAAAATCGCAGGTAGTGAAAGACCTGCCGGAGAAGATCGAGAATGTCCATTATTGTATCATGACGCCGGAGCAGGAAGCTGAGTATGAAAAAGTAAAATCGAATTACAGAAATTTAATTCTCGAATCGATTGACGAAAAAGGATTGGCCGGAAGCCAGATCCTGCTTTTACAGGGCTTGACCAAGCTTCGTCAGATTGCCAACCACCCGAGTCTGATCGAAGAAACATTCGAAGGCACTTCAGGTAAAATGGACGATGTGAATCACATGCTCCACAATGCGCTCGATCTTGATCATAAAATTCTGGTGTTCTCTCAGTTTGTAAAGCACTTACAGTTGTATGCAGAGCAGCTGGATAAAGCAGGCATTAAATATGCATACCTCGACGGACAAACCCGCGATAGGCAGGCAGAGGTAGAGCGTTTCCAGAAAGAAGAAGATATCCGCGTATTCTTAATTTCACTGAAAGCCGGCGGCTTAGGGTTGAATTTAACAGCAGCGGATTATGTGTTCCTGCTTGATCCATGGTGGAATCCGGCGGTTGAAGCACAGGCGGTGGATAGAGCGTACCGGATCGGACAAAAGAATACGGTGTTCACGTATAAATTCATCACCAAGAATACCGTTGAAGAAAAAATTCTGAATCTGCAGAAAAATAAACTCAAACTTGCAAACGATCTGATCAGTTCAGAAGAGACCTTCTTCAAAGCACTGAGCAGAGAAGACATACAATCAATCTTTGATTAAGGCCAAGTGCGTAAAGCCGAAGGCTGAACGCCTTAATTGTATAGCCCACGACTGAAGTCGCGGGCTATTTTTATCATCGAATAGTTAATGTTGAATTTTTAAAGCCAGACAATAGCAAACAATAGGCAAAGGAAAGCAGGGAAAATCAGATAATACATTTTAATGATACTGTTCTTTGTAAATGCAAGCCATACAAAAATCACATCAGCTGTATATACCAGCGCTACTAAAAGTAAAGGAAGAATAAAGGTAGATGGGTGCGCGCTTGTTGAATAGAATAATATGCAGGCAATCGTTAATGCAAGCAGATTCATTCCAATCAATGAGTAGAATGTTTTATGTTGATCGATGAACCGCATAAAATTATTTGATACGCACGATTCTTTTTTGAGAAGGGTCTGTAGCACTATCAGGAATGATTTTGCTTCTCATTTTAAAAAATTCATAAAACCGTTTTCCATAGATAATTTTAAAAAATCATCTATCAGCTCATCCTGAGCTTTTTCAAAAGATTGTATGACAGGTTCTTTTTCATTCGCCTTTACTAATATACTATACTTTCAGGTAATTTAAAACCTATAAAAAAAGCCCACGACTGAAGTCGTGGGCTTTTTCATGAGAACAGTGTTGCTTATGCAGACACTTTTTTTGTTTTATGCAGATAAATATTTGATACAACCAGAGCAATCAGCAAAAAGAAAATCATCGGCGTACCATTTGGATCGTTGATTGCAAAGTGTGTTATAATGGCAGAAATAAAGTTAATACCAAAACCTGCATATGCCCACTCTTTCACCCGCGTTGGAATCTGCGGAACAATCAGTACAACTGCACCAATAAGTTTAGCTATACCCAGTTCTACTCTGAAGTAATCCGGAAAACCAAGTTTTACAAAACCTGCCGCAACTTCCGGATTCGCAAAGTACATCACTCCGCTCATTAGCATCATAGCAGTAACTATACCTGTAGATACCCAGTAAATAATTTTATCCTTTTTCATAATCGATTTGTTTTTCTTTTGATTGATGATGCAATTTAGGTAAATTTGATTACCAAAAGTTACCAGTTACCCAAAAGTAAGCACTACTGATATGGTCGTAAAACACAGTCATAAAGAATGCAGTTCATCACTAATGGCCGTTCGCGATGCATTGGATGTAGTGAGTGGCAAATGGAAATTGCAGATCATTATTTCCATCAACACAGGAAATCACAGGTTTAGAGAAATTCAGCGCAGTATTCCCAACATTTCTTCTAAAGTGCTGGCAAAGGAATTAAAAGACCTGGAAGAGCATGAATTGATCAAACGTACCGTGTACGATGATTCACCGGTATTGGTAGAATATACCGTATTGCCTTATGCAGATACGCTGGATGATGTGATCAAAGCCTTATATGATTGGGGCATACAACACCGAAAAAAAATATTGAAAAAGTAAGCCTAAGTCCTGATGTATTTGCGTTAGGCCTTAGGCTTTAAGCCTTGAACCTTAATCCTACGTTGCATCAAAAGATGCAAAGGCATTTTCAAATCTTCGCTGTTTAAGATCATCTTTGTGAATACCGATGAAGATCCACGAATCTATATGTCCGTAGTCGTCCAGGATGACCGTATATAAAAGTTCAAAGTCCTTTAATATCTGCTTCGCTTCATTCTTTGCTTGTCCGTGTGAAGCTTCGATACGCACCCAGTCTGTAGCACCAGAAGCATCCACATAACCCAGGTATTGATACGCCCAGCTCCAGACTGCACGCATATCCGGAGCGCCGCCAACTTTTATGCTGCCAGACTTTCCTACGATCTCTTCTATCAATCCGTAATTCAGATCCATCATTCCGTAGAAATCTTCATCTGACACTTCTGCGCCCTCAAAGATGTACGACTGACTTTCGTGAATACTGTAGGTCTCGATCGGCGTATATTTATATGCACCTTCATCGGCATGATTCGGTGTTTGTACATCTGCGGGAATGGTGGGGAGATAGAGTACTTTAAATTGCCCGGTCTTTTCAGGGAAAGAATCAGGCGACTCGACAATATCGAGGAAGAAATACAACATGCCTTCGTGCGGAAAATTTTCAAGCGAAACAAGATCTTTACAATTGATCTGCATGAGCAGTTTTAATGGTCGTTCCTGGTATTGCGGAATCAACGTGTCACTTAAAAAATGCGGCAAGCCGCCGGCTTTTGAATCACCAGGAGTTGGAGTTGATTTCTCATCTACATTATATTCTACCCGTGCTAAAATATGATCATTGATCAGCGCAGCAGTTTTTTTGCTTAGTACCGATGATACTTTCGCCTTGATTTTATCTTCCACCGATTTCTTTTTCCAGAACATAATAAAAACAGGTTTTAACTTCTTATATGGAAAGCTACGAATTAGTAAATAAATGTTTGCAGTTTTTGAAAGGTAAATAATAAGTCTCAATTTAGTATGAAGTAAAAATCCCCTCGCAATAGAAATGACGCGAAACTTCACCATTACAGAAGAACCTGTTTCAGAAACAGAAAAAGGCTGGTTGGTTTATCCGTCCAGGTGGCTTTAGGCAAAGGACATTTGTTTGCACAACTCTTCCTCTATGTTTTATTAGCAACACTGGTAGTTACGATGGGTTATGGAATCGACAACATGCCTAAAAATGGCGTATTGGAAGCTCTTTTTGGGTGGACAATTTTTTTCATCACGTTCCTTTTTTTGTTGTGGCTATTCGTATTTAAGCTTTCACCTTTCATCCATAAAGAATTCATTTTAAACTCAACATTGGAAAACAAAAAAGACGTAAGACGTTTTCTGCTGAAAGGTAGAGTATTTTCAAAACGCGTTGATCCAGGGGATGCGGCCGATAGTTATTATATCTCTCTGCATACGGATTATGAACTGAAAGTCTATCAATCTTTTTTCGATGCTTGTGAAGAAGGAAAAGCAGTTGAGATCAGACTGATTGTGATGGATTACAAAGCGGAACAGCCTTTTCCCGATCAAGGAGTGATTGTTGAAGCTGTAATGCCTGAAAGATCATAAGGATGTTTTTAGAGGGGGATTTTTTACGACACAGTAGAATTCAATTTACAGTACAATATTTTATATTTATATATATAACAGATTTATATTCTGTTTAATAACCAAAAATTGCCTACTTGTAAAATAAAATTTTATTAGAATACTTGACATTTTAAGTTTCACCCTATACTTTTGTTTTAATCTATACTAAATCTATATAGATTATATATTGAATATGTTTCATTAAAACAGCCAAAGCCAAAAAACGTCTCTACAACTCCTTTTTAAAAGACATGCTTAGTTAAAAAAATAAAAAGCGTCTTACGTAAAGAACAGTCCGCAACAAACTGTTCCATGTTTTACAATCTAAATCTTGTTTAAAATGGTAGCAATAAAAAATATAACGATAAAAGAGCCGGTATTTACCTTGGGTGAAAAACTAACTGCTGAACAGCTGGAATTTTTTGAAACATACGGCTATATCCATTTCAAAAATTTTCTGAATAAAGAAACCGTTCCGGTAATTATAAAAGCACTGGAAGATGTGCAGGAACAATGGATTTCTGAAAACAGAGAAAAAGTAAACGGTGTACCCATCAAATACGGTGTAGACCTGAATGGAAAGAAAATTGTGCAGCGCTTTGCGTTTGCATCACTATTCAGTGCGGCACTACATGAACTGCTGAAAGATCCGCGCTTAAAGGCACTGTATCCGCTACTGCAAACGACAGATGAACGTATTGGTGAGTTTGAGAAAGATGGTTTGGTGGTGAATCACTACATCAATAGCGAGACCAGCAAATTCACACAAATGGGCTGGCATACCGACTGCCTGCGCGATATTTTTTATGGTAAAAAAATAGCGCCCATGTTGAATGTGGGGATTCACCTGGATGATTACGATCCTAAAAACGGTGGATTAAGAATTATTCCCGGCACACACAAGCAGGATCTTTTTGATCTCTTATTCAAGAAGAAGTATTATGTGAGCCATAAGCCGGATCCGGATGAGATTGGCTTTAACATAACAGCAGGTGATTTAACGGTGCACGACGGAAGATCCTGGCATCGCGTAGAGCGTTCACCAATCACGGGCGAAGCCAGCAGAAGAAGGGTTATGTATATTCCTTTCATTGGTGGTGAATACCAGCCGAAAGATGAGAACAGCTCAACACAATTGTATCAGAGACTTTCAAAGTTTGTACGTTAAACAGCATTCAATGAACTATGCACTTGTAACAGGAGCGAGCAAAGGAATAGGCAGATCAATAGCAGAGCAGCTTGCCGCCAAAGGTAAGAACCTGCTGTTGATTGCGCGTTCTGAAGAAGCTCTGAAAGAATTACAATTATTCATTACCCAAAAATATAACGTGCGTGCCGATTACCTCGCGCTTGATCTTGCCCTTGCCGATGCTGCCCCTCAGGCACTGGCATGGTTGACTCAGCATAACTATGCAGTAGATGTGTTGGTGAACAACGCTGGTTATGGACTGTGGGGAAAGTTTGACACACGCACAATTGAAAGCCACAATGAAATGCTGCAGGTGAATCTGTTAACGCTTGTATACCTTACCCATGCGTTACTGCCGGAATTGAAGAAACATAAGCAGTCCTATATATTGAACGTTGCAAGTACCGCTGCTTACCAGGCAGTGCCAACGCTAAGTTTGTATGCAGCCAGCAAATCTTTTGTACTGCTGTTTACAAGAGGGCTGCGGTTGGAGTTGAAAGACTCGGGTGTTTCTGTCAGTTGCTTATGTCCAGGGCCTACTTCAACAGATTTTGTAGCGCGCGCAGGTATGAGTGCTGCCATAAAGAAAAAGTCAGACACGTTCAGCATGACTGCCGACGACGTGGCTGAAATTGGTCTGCGCGGCTTATACAAAGGCAAAGCAGAGATCATTCCGGGCTTGCTGAATAAAATCATCGTTGTTTTTACAGCGTGTGCTCCCAAATGTATTACAGAAAAAATTGCAAACGATCTTTATAAAAAATGAGAATACAAAATCTGATTATCATACTGGTTGCAGGATTACTAACCGTGAACGTATTGAGTTCATACATATTCAACACATCAAGTCAAAGCATTATAAAAGGCGACTCTTATTTTAATCTCATGCGCTACAAGGATGCCATTGCCTGGTATAACCTGGATTCATCCAAAGCTGAAGCGCAATGGAAAATAGCACGTGCATATGTATGCTACGGTGATAATGCACCGGCACTTGAAAAGGAAACCAATTTCAGGAGTGCTGTGAAAGCAGCTAAACGCTGCATTCAACTGGAAGAAACAAATTCAAACGGCCATACCTGGTTGGCGGCGGCCCTTGGCAATACAGCCATGTATGAAGGAAGCAAAACAAAAGTAAAATTGTGCAACCAGATTAAAGCCGAACTTACACGTGCCGTGACACTAAATCCCAAGGACGACGTGGCGTATTCCATCTTCGGTTCTTTTTACCGGGAGATCGGTCATATCAGTTGGTTCGAAAAACAACTGGCCTTAACGTTCATCGGTAAAATTCCGGATGGCACCTATGAAGATTCTGAAAAAGCTTTTGGTAAAGCAGTTGCACTGACACCAAACATCATGCGGCATTGGTATGAACTGGGTCTCCTGTATACTTACTGGGATAAGAAGCCCCAAGCAATCGCAGCCTTCAACAGAGCCAAAACCTGTCCGGTGCTTGTATCCAGCGATTACAAAAGACTTACAGCTATCGCTACACATCTGAAAAATCTTGAATAGCATTTTATGCAATCGAGTTGATTGCTGTAAGAATGATATTATCCGAATGATATAAAAATATAATTATACCTTATTTAAGGTAAACGCAGGAAATCATTAAAAACTTCTCACATCCCGATAATGCTGCTATAATCCGTATTTGCAGAATAACCGCCTGCAATGATTGCTTCAGACAGTTTTACTGAAGCATGAAAAATCCCTGCTACAATATTTCTTCATAAAGGTATCATAACATTGCCACATCACTCTTTAATCGCAAAATTTGAATAATAAAGCATTAAAGCGTACTTTTGAAATTAATCCATTTACAATTTCATCCGGATGAATATTCATTATTTTCAACATGTTCCTTTTGAGGGACTGGCTTGCATGGAAGACTGGGTTAGACGCCCGAGTAATAAAGTTACAGCTACACGTTTTTACGAAGATGCAAGATTACCTTTTATAGATCTTTTTGATACACTCATTGTCATGGGCGGCCCTATGAGCGTGCATGATGAAAAACAATATCCATGGCTGGTCCAGGAAAAAGTGATGATCCAGAAAGCGATTGAACGCGGCAAAAAAGTTATTGGCGTTTGCTTAGGCGCGCAATTGATTGCTGAAGTGCTTGGAGCGAAGGTGTATAAGAATACATACAGAGAAATCGGCTGGATGCCGGTAACAAAAACAGCTGCAGGAAAACAAAACAACCTGCTTGCCGATCTTCCGGATTCCATGGATGTATTTCACTGGCATGGCGAAACATTTGATTTGCCACAAGGTGCGGTGCAGTTACTTTCTTCTGAAGCATGTGCCAATCAGGCATTTTCATATGGCGACAATGTACTGGCACTTCAGTTTCACATGGAAATGACAAACGAATCCATCAAAACAATCAGTGAATTTTGCAAAGATGAATTGATCGAAGGTCCGTATATTCATAAAGAAGAAACATTTTATAAAGACGACAATATTGTGAAAGCAAACCAGTGGATGTTCCAGCTTTTAAACAAGCTTACACAGTCTGCTGTTTAACAGAACATTTTCTGAATACATTCAAGCAAAGGAGGAACGAATAGATCCTCCTTTATTTTTTTACTATGTTCCCAAATCTTTCCGGAATGAATATATATTTTAGTCAATAGAAATCGGGATACATTCATGCAGATAAAAACGGTCATTCTATTTATAGCCCTGTATTTATTTTACATTACGCCGGCATCCGCACAGATCAGTCCGCCGGGCTTAGGAAAAACAAATACAGCCGCATGGTTTGCTTTTGGTGTAAGACAATCACTTGACTCTGCAGATAAAATTCAATCGTTCAGTTATGTGGGCCTGGGCAGAATCAGTGGTCCGCAATCAGATAATCCCTTTCAATACCAGGATATCTTTGTATTAAACCAGGAGTTCTATCACAAGTTTCACAAGCACTGGCGCTACTCACTTGCATTGAGTTACCGCAACCAGGATGAATATGGCGATGAAAAATCATTCAATAGCATTTCTCCAACACATAAGCAGGAGATACGTGTCTACGGGCGCTATATGTATGAATTGAATATACAGCAGGTAAAATTTACAGCTACATTCCGCCAGGAGTTCAGGTCTTTTTTTGATCCTGATTTCAACCAGGAAAGTGACAGGTATCAATTGCGCTCGCGCTTTCGTCTGCAGGCTGCAATAATGCTGGATCCTGACAAGGTACATCGTATAACGGCCAGTGCCGAAGCATTATTTTCAACAACCCAAACAACTGTGCCTGCCAATCAATGGTCGGTGTTTGCATACAAAGAGGCGCGCTTTTGTTTGTACTATTCCATCAATCCTAAAAATACACCCTTCACTTATAGCATTGGTTATATG
Source organism: Cytophagaceae bacterium (assembly GCA_021151805.1). GTDB lineage: Bacteria > Bacteroidota > Bacteroidia > Cytophagales > Cytophagaceae > Cytophaga. Next base: position 21,635 of record JAGKWN010000006.1, read on the forward strand.
AATAACCTGATCGGACAGGCACATCCTGAAAGTGTTAATTACCTGGCCATGGATGTGATCTGGGAAAATCCGTTTAAGGCATTTAAGCGGGAAGTATTAAAACCGATTGAATAATATTCCACCATTGAGAATCATTTTTTCATTTCTGTGATAGTCTTCGTATTTTGTATATTACTTAATACAAAAGTATGGCTAAAGTAAAATCCTCCTATTTCTGTCAGAGCTGCGGCGCGCAATCACCTAAATGGGTAGGCCGCTGTCCATCTTGCGGCGAGTGGAACACGTATGTAGAAGAAATTATTCAGAAAGAAGATAAAACATCCTGGAACAGCAGTTCTACCAAGGTTGCGCAAAAACCACGTCACCTGAAGGAGATCACCTATAGTCAGGAGCAGCGCATCATTACGCCCGACAGCGAACTGAACCGTGTACTCGGTGGCGGTATTGTACCAGGTTCTATTGTATTGATCGGTGGTGAGCCGGGCATTGGCAAGTCGACACTGATGTTGCAGGTGGCACTGAAACTTTCTGCTGTAAAAGTTTTATATGTTTCCGGCGAAGAAAGCGAGCAGCAGATCAAGATGCGCGCCGATCGGATTGAAGTACCTTCAGAAGCGTGTTTTATTCTTACAGAAACATCTACGCAGAATATATTCAAACAGATTGAAGCGTTGCAGCCGGAAGTATTGATCATCGATTCGATCCAGACGCTGCACTCGGCATTCATAGAATCGGCAGCCGGCAGCATCTCGCAGGTGCGCGAGTGTACGGCAGAGTTGCTGAAGTATGCAAAGGAAAGCGGCACGCCGGTATTTCTGATTGGCCACATTACCAAGGAAGGAACGCTGGCTGGTCCGAAAGTATTGGAGCACATGGTTGATACCGTGCTCCAGTTTGAAGGCGACCGACATTTATCGTACCGTATTTTGCGTACAACAAAAAACCGTTTCGGTTCAACTTCCGAATTGGGTATTTATGAAATGTCGGGTGAAGGTTTGCGTGAAGTCACTAATCCATCAGAGATATTATTGTCGCAGCGCGACGAAGCCATCAGCGGTATTGCCATTGGTGCAACGCTGGAAGGCAACAGACCTTTGCTGATTGAGATACAGTCGCTGGTAAGCGCCGCTACTTACGGTACACCGCAACGCAGCAGTACAGGTTTTGATTCCAAGCGTTTGAACATGTTGCTTGCTGTGTTAGAGAAACGCGGCGGTATGCGCTTTGGTGCGCAGGATGTATTCCTGAATATTGCCGGCGGTTTAAAGGTAGAAGACCCGGCACTGGATATGGCAGTTTGTGTAAGTCTGGTTTCTTCTTTTCACGATGCTATCATTCCACCGGATATTTGTTTTGCAGGTGAAGTAGGCCTGGGCGGCGAGATCCGTGCGGTGAACAGAATTGAACAACGTATTTCCGAAGCAGAAAAACTGGGTTTCAAGCATATTTTTATTTCCAAATACAACATGAAGGGACTGGATCAGAAACGGTTTAAAATCCGCTTGCATGAAGTAGCACGCCTGGGAGAAGTTTTTGATAATATTTTGCAGAGCTAAATGAATCTGAAAGAAGAGCTGGAGAAAGAACATAGTCTGGTGCAGGCAAACAGGATCTGTGATTGGGCGATTGAATCCAAAGCAAACCTGAAGCAACTGATGAAAGCTTTTTTCGGCAAAGAAAAACTGCATGCGCAGCGTGCATCGTGGTCTGCAGGCAAGGCGCATGAACTCAAGCCGGAATGGTTTGACAGTTACATTCCCGAATTGATTGCCTGCCTGGAAAAACCTATTCATGGAAGCGTGCGTAGAAATAGTTTACGGATGCTGCAAACCATGGTGATTCCTGAGGATTTGCAGGGCACACTCATCGATCAGTTGTTTACGCTGCTGGTGGATTCAAAAACAGAAAGCGCAGTAAAAGCATTTGGCATGAGCACCGCGTATAACATCGTGGCAAATTATCCGGAGCTGAAGCATGAACTTAAAATTATTATTGAAGATCAATTACCCTATGCAACACCAAGTTTTAAAAGCAGGGCAAAAAAGATCATTAAAAAATTAGAAGAATTATAAATGGATATACTGACTGAAATAATAAAAGAACTGCAGAGCATTGAAGAGCCCTTGATCAAATTGGGGTTATCAATATGCCTGGGTGCTTTAATAGGTGCAGAGCGCGAATATAAAAGTAAAGTAGCAGGCTTCAGAACAATCATTCTGATTACCCTGGGTTCTACCTTGTTTACGTTAGTATCTGTAGCATTAATGGGCGAAGGTGATCCTACGCGTATTGCTTCAACGGTTGTAACAGGTATCGGTTTTTTAGGTGCCGGGGTTATTTACCGTGAAACCGGAACGATCCGCGGAATCACAACAGCAGCCGTTATCTGGGCAGCAGCGGCCATTGGCATGATGGTTGGTTTCGGACTGTTTGCCATTTCAATCATCTCTGTAATTTTTATTCTGATTATTCTGTTGTCATTTTCGTGGTTGCAGCGATACATCGATCGCACGAACAGAGAGAAGATCTATCGGATACACATGACCAACAACGTTGAAAATATTCAGACAATAAAACAACTAATCAAATCCTTTAAACTGAGTCCGAAGGTAATTAACCAGGGTAAACGTAAAGGCCTGATTTATCTGGTGATTGAAGTGGAAGGCCCGGTCAAGTTTCACAACAATTTTATGAAGACCCTATATGCTTCAGAAATGGTAGAATCGTTTGAAGTGTAACACTTTTTTAAAATTTATGCTTATTGTATTAGTACATTCTGTTTAAAAGGATTATATCAATTGAAAATTGTTCTTTAAGGCGACCCCAGCGGGGTCATAATAAAAAAGACGAAAGAAATTCTTTCGTCTTTTTTATTTACGGAGAAGTATAAATTACTTCAGGTCAATCTTTCCGAGTTTATATGTTCCATGTATGTAGCCGAGCAGGATTACTTCATTTGGCGAAACCTGAGAAGAAAATTTAGGCCGGGTGCCGATACCTTTGCCGTATTGCGGTGCAGGCATTAATACACGTTTTTTTAATGTGCCGCTTCCATCGAGGCTCACCATTGTCAGTTGTGATTTTTGTGGGTTGATGGTTCTGTATTGTTTGGCGGCAATACCTGTTCCGTTCTTTGGATTGTCATTAAATATGATGTATACCATATCCTTGTGGGCAAATACACCAATGGATGAGAAGAAGCCTCCATCATTTGTTGTCACCTGGTATTTAGGGATATTGGAGCACCACTGACGATCTCCTGTTGTACCAAATTTACTAACCAGAACATTGTTGTAATGGTAGTAATACGTAGTATAGGTTGTTGTTGTACCGTTGGCTGAAGTGGTGGTATGGGTTACAGCATGCATATAATATTGTTCGCTGACCATCACAATCTCCTCCGCTTCATTTACGAATACCTCTCTGATGTCGTAATCATACAACTGATCTTTACCCTTTGCTTTCTTTTTCGATTTGCTTTCTTTTTTGTTATCGTCATCATCTAAAGGCTTCGCATATACAACCGCCAGGAACGCATCATCAAAGACCTGCTGTTTGGAATATACAACCTGCCGGTTGAGCAAATCAATTTTAGAAATAATAGTTCCTCTTAAAGCGTTTATTTTTTTTTCAGAATAAAAACCTGGCACATACATAAACCTTGAGTCATCATCAATCAGTATAGAGATTCCTGTAATGAGATAATTGCCAACCCGCATATCATATTCTTTGTATTCTTTTGTAGAAGGGTAATAAGACATGATATAGTAATTGAAATCAATTCTATCATCATTGCTTTTATTGTTCTCTTCTTCTCTTTTCAGATTTACACTGTATATAAGATGAATATTGCCTGCATTATCAATGACATAATCCATGATGGAAGTATTTGTTCCTTTATAAGGCAATTCAATTACTGCATGACTTTTTTCAACAAAATTTTCATCAATTACCTTATAGTGAAATGTTTCTTTTTGATCGTCTCTTTCTCTGAAATTTGAAAAGATAAGAATGGAATTTGTTTTTTTTGAGAGCTGCACATCGAAATACACATCGTGCCTGGAAGTGAGGTTCTCGAATAGATTAACCTCATAAAGTTTTGTATCAATAACACCTCCCTTTGAAATGTGCGTGGCAAATAATTGTTTTGTATTTGCTTTTGAATCATAAAAACTGGTAAAGACAATGAGTTTGTTTTTTGTGATGAGAACATTCTCGAATGATGTTTTAGACACTTTTGTCAGATAGATCTCAATTTTTTTGGTCCATAAGATATTCATGTTTAGATCGAATTTTTCTATATAAATACTCCCGGAATTTTTAATAACATAAAAGCCCGTTTCGTCTTTACCCAATACATAAGAAGGATCACCCGACCTGCTCTTTTTAACGTCATTACCCCATTCCAACGAAACATCCTGAGCAGAAACAAAACAATTGAAATGACTTAAAACGAAAATCAACAAAATGCAAAAGTGCTTCATGGTAGTCGTAGGATTATAATTATATTTGGTAAATATCCAGTTTAATTATTAGCAATGAAAAAATTAATCATTTTATTCATATTTTTTATATCCCTTGGTTTCCAGTGTTTCAGCCAAACGGTTCCCAGCACGGGTAATTCCGGACAGATAAGAGTTTATGATGCCTACCAGCCCCCAAACGGTTCGTCGTTGGGAACGAAGAATAAAATATCTATTAATCCATTCAGTTTTTTGATCGGTGATTATCCTTTGTATTATGAACGTATGTTTGGCTCTGCATTCAGCCTTGAACTGGGCGCAGGAGTAACACATGAAAATTTTTTACGCAAGTTTACCGATTTTCAATCTTCGGCAAATTATCCGGGCGATGTAGTAACAAGAACGTACCAATTGGGGAGTACCTATAGTATTTCACCTAAAATTTATCTGGATGATGATTGCTTTGAAGGTACCTACATAGCGCTTTATTACAGGCACAGATTGTACAACAGTAAAGTTAGCGGGTATGAAGGGAACCCCATTAATCCGGTTGATGAATATGCACGGATTAACAGTTTTACATTCAACATGGGGTATGTGCTTAACCTGGGAAAAAATTTCATGCTCGACTACTACGTCGGGCTTGGCATTCGCACAACCACGTTATCTCAATTTGCAACAGATTATTCTTTTGGGAATACCGTGTATTATGCTGAATACTCAAAGCAGACACTGCCTACAGGCGTGATGGGTCTTAAATTGGGGTATGCATTTTAAGGTACCAGCCTCTAAAAATAAAAAGAGGCGTATAATTTATCATACGCCTCTTTTTTATTTTACCAGCGCAAATTGCGGATGAAATTATTTAGGAGAAATGGTGTAATGACATTCTAAATAACTATTTGCATGAAATGGATAGGTGTAGGGAACAGTTCTATATGCAAAGAATTTTTCAATAGCCGTTTTTATTTTTTTATTCACTACACCATCGATGGATGTTAAATGAACAAGCACAAATCCTTTTTGTGAATCAGCAACCATTAAAGACAACGAGCATACAATATTTACCGGGGCCTTAAGTTTTGTTAACACTGCACCGTTTTTGGTTTGAGCAAAAGCAGTTAGAGAGTCCTGAATCGAATAAAGAAGATTCTTATAAAAATGATCACTACCTTGAAATTTATTCTCCAATTTGGAAATAATAAATGCATTTGCATACCCGCCATTTCTGTATCCCTCATTTTCAGGTAGGGGTTTGAATAAAAGCAGGTCGACATCTTTTTCAGGGTGGTATTCTGTATGAGTTGTTTGCTTATATGAAGGCGTAAAGCCTATCGGTGGGTTGCCATTGGGTCCCCAATAGGCATTGCCGGCACTTTCGCAGCAGGTAGTGGATTTATAGTTTCCTCTATGATCAAACCAATCTACTTTTTCAACTTCACCATTCTTATAAAAAACCCGTTGCCAAACAATATTATTTTGAATTTGTTCTTTTGTTATAATTGTGTCGTTGCGGTATAATTTTTTTGTCTGCACTTTATCAGATCCCGAATATTCAAACGCATATCCATGAAGGTGCCCATTTTTACAAGCAGCCTGCTCAATGACTTGTCCGGTATTTGAATAAGAAAATCGAGTACCTTCACGATTTTGGTCATATTGAACAAAAGATTTTGTAGTACCCTCTTCATACATACAGCGAACACTATCTAAAATACCCGGTGTTGAATAATAATAATTGCAGGCCGGCTTTCCGCTTTCATAAAAGATAGAACTTAGTTGTTTGCGGTTTTTATCATAAAGCGTTTTTTCAATTAATACGGAGTCTTTATAATCAACCAGGTATTTATGATACCAGCCATCGTAACTATTGTCTCCATTCCAATGAGCACCTATTTTAAGAAACAATTTGCCATTTAAAAAAAACATGTTTTTAAAATACCCATGTAAAGTATCCTGTCTGTAAGTGAATGTATTTATAAAGCCGTCTTTGGAGATTATATAACAAACACCATGTTTTAAATTATCCTTGAAAGTTAAAACGCTGGGCAATGCGGTTCTTGGGTGATTGTATATAAGCAAGGTGTCGTTGAGGTATGCGTAATAATTTTTTTCAGGGCTATAAACATTAAGCCCTACCATTCTTCTGTAATCCTCTTTATACGTAAAATTTCCTTTGGCAAATAATACGCCGTCTTTATCATACCAAAAACAGGAGTCCACAAGCATGTTGTTTTTGTATGAGCCTTTGGCTATATACTTACCACTGTTTTTATAATAATTCCTGAACGCACCTTGCATGAAGCCTTCGCTGTCAACGGTAAATTCCTGATAAATGCTATCCACACCTTTCCCGTTTACACCTACAAAATTTTTAATATGAATAAGATTTAATACAGCCTTTTGTGCTACTGAAAAAGAAGATATCCAAAAAAATAAACCAATAAATACAACGGGTTTCATGCTATTAAAAATTAATTCTCTTCATAATCTTTGTTCAGCTTCAGGCGTATGTAATACATCAGCGAGTGCTCTTCAACAGAAACATACTTATCACTTTTTGCAATCTTGTTCAGCTCCTGCACAATAAGCTCGTAAATAGTAAACGGTATATCGATTTTGTTTGTCAGTGCTTCGATCAGATCCATTTTATCCTGCTCAGAGAGTTTATGGGTATACGTGTTTACTTCTGCCAGCACAGCATCCTTCTGTTCTTCTGTCAGGAAAAATACATTTACCAATGTATTTCGCAGACTTTCGTTTAGTGTCTGCGCTTCTTCTTTGCTGATTACAAAATCAGATTCTGCCAGAAAAATATATAAGAATGATACTAAGTAATTTAAATCCCAATGCTCTAAAACCTCGCCTTTCATGATCTGTTTAAAATTTTGACAAAGGTAATTGAATAAAGCGCCATTCTGAATTCGTTCTGTAAAAGATTTTAGCTACATCCGGGGAAAGAATAGGATAAATTCCAGCAGTTTCGTTGAGCTGCCTTAGATTCAACAAAAACTACAGAAAAACAACTGTGTGAATCAGCCTAATCGCAACCCATTTTTTTACCAAGAGATTTTTTCAGAATTCCGTTTTTTCTGCTTTGTGTTGTATCTTGCAGTATAATTGATTGCGCTATAAGTACGAATGAAGGGCTTTTTTAAAAAATACCTTGGGTTTATTTATTCCAGGAAAGAAGAATCTCTTTCCGAAAACCAGCATACAGATAAACGGGAAGAAAGCGAAAACCAGCCGGAAGTAGCGGCTGCAGAATTTGTTTTTCAATCGGCAGTAGAAGAAGAAGAGGGATTTGAAGCATTTGCCAGATACCTGTCTTTACGGATCATAAGCAAAACAAATATTGAATCGTTTCCTGTAGATGAGTTTTATGTGCGTGAAGACCTGGATGATACGATAACTATTCTGGTATTGGATTACCCGGCTTCAATTGAGCACGTAGTACGCGCAAACGCCACAGATTGGGGCAAGACCGAAAGCGAACTGTTTGAACGTGCACTAAGAAATTTACAGGAAACACATCACCGGGTGATTATTCCATACGAAGGGCATCCGCAGGCCGGCATGCTGACCGTTTCCGGCGATGACCCGTTTAAAACATCAACCGTGCTTTACCTGGAAGAATACCCCGCGCTGCAGGGCACACACGGCGCACTGGTGGCACTGCCTGATAAAGATACATTCATTTGCAAAACGCTTGAAGATGATATTTCTCTTGAAGTAGGGATGCAGTTTCTGGTGCACTTTACCGATGAAACCTATCACAACTCCGAATCCAGAATTTCAAAACAGATCTACTGGTACTTTAACGGAGAGTTTACCGTTATACCGTACAGTATTGGTATTGAGCGCATGACATACGTACTTCCATTTGATTTAGAGGACCGTTTATTCTAGAGTCGTTTGAACATGTGAAGCATGTATTTTTATATAGTAACCGGATTTTTATCAAATAAATTTACCTTGTAGGATATGTGTGGAATTGCAGGATTTATTTCGTCGACATGGGGGCCGCATGACCTGGTTAAAATGACCCGTCGGCTGCAGCACCGCGGGCCCGATGCCGAAGGCTTTTATAACAACCGTGAACAAAATATTTTCCTGGGTCACCGCCGGCTGAGTATTCTAGACCTTTCTGAAGCAGCCAACCAGCCATTTTATTCCAAAGACAAAAGGTATGTAATGGTTTTCAATGGTGAAGTATTTAATTACCAGGAGATCGCTGCCAAGAACAACATCACAACAGTAACCACAAGCGATACCGAAGTTATTATAGAACTGTTCGCGCAAAAAGGTGCGCAGGCTTTTAAGGAATTCAACGGCATGTTTGCCATAGCGATCTGGGATACACTGGAAGAAAAGCTAACACTGGTACGTGACCGCTTTGGTATCAAACCGGTTTGCTATTATGATGGTCCGGATGGCTTCGCTTTTGCTTCGGAAATCAAATCAATCATACAGCTGCCAATCCCACGGCTGATCAATAGTGAGGCGCTGGCAGATTATCTGTTCCTTGAATACATTCCCAAGCCCAACACCATTTTTCAGAATATTAAAAAGCTGACCAACGGATGTTACCTGGAAATAGGAAAGGATCTTCGCATACAAATTAAAACCTATTACGACATCCGTGATAAGTATAATCCATTCGTTGTAAAAGAAGAAGACGCCATTTCGCAATTTCAGGATATACTTTCAAATGCTGTGAAAACCCGTATGATCAGCGATGTGCCGGTGGGTACGTTTTTGAGTGGCGGTGTTGACTCTTCTTTGATCACAGCAAAATTTCAGGAGAACAGCGCACAATCTGTAGATAGCTATACGATTGGTTTCGAAGAAAAGAAATACGACGAAAGTGTATATGCCCAACGCGTAGCAACCATCTTACAAACCAATCACCACGAACGCCGGTTTAATTCCGAAGATATATTTTCTGAATTGAAAAACGCAGTAGAATTTTACGACGAACCGTTTGCTGTAGCATCTGTCATGCCCAGCATGCTTGTTTCGGGCATTGCCCGGCAACATGCTGCAGTAGCCCTATCCGGCGATGGCGGTGACGAACTTTTTATGGGTTACAATACATACAAGTGGTACGAGCGCATGTCTACACTCAAGCGCATGGGCGGTAAACCTGCACTGAACCTGGCAGAGAAAATGCTGGCAACCATGGGTGGCAAGCCTGCAATAAAAGCCCGTTTGTTTGATGGCTGGAAAGATCAGCACCCATACATAAACCTGTGGTCGCAGGATCAGCAAATGTTTACACAGAAGGAAGTTGGCAAGCTGTTGAACTATGCATACAAACACCAGACAACCATACCTTACTGGGAGTCGCTGGAAAAGGCCAATATGAACGATATGCAGGAGGTTTCTTTATTCGACATTCAATACTACCTGGCAGATGACCTCATGTATAAAATGGATATTGCATCTATGCGACACGGACTTGAAGTACGTTGTCCGTTTTTAGATTACAACCTGGTTGAATATGCCGTGAACCTGCCAGTAGAACTTAAGATTAAAAACGGCAGCCAGAAATATATTCTGAAAAAAGCGCTTGAAAAATACCTGCCCAACGACAAGGATATTATATACAGAACAAAGTGGGGATTTGCAGCGCCTTCGGAAGAATGGTTGAAGGAATCGCACAAGTATTTAATAGACCAGTATCTGGCGCCCAAGCGCATTACGGAACAAGGTATTTTCTCTTCCAGGGAGATCAGCAAACTGGTAGCTTCTTTCCGGGAAGGAAATTATTTTCATGGCAAAAGAATCTGGGCATTGATCATCTTCCAGCTGTGGTATGATCAGTATATGAATTGAACGTATCGTTCAGAATAAATCCATTCATTCTGAACGATATGGGATATCAATAAAAATTATTTTTCTTTTCGTAAACAGAGCCTTTAGAACCGAACCAGATTAAAAATGCATAAGCAATAATCAGGATCGGGAAGGCAGAGATGATTGAATATTCAGTCAGTAAATTAATAAAGATAAACGGAACAACTGCACCTCCGAAAACACTCATCACCAATACAGAACTGGCTTTCATAGAATATTTACCCATGCCGTCTATACCCATGGTAAATACCGTTGGCCATACAATTGAGTTACACAAACCTACGAACACCAGTATATACAATGCCGGATCATACGTTCCCTCAGCTGTAAGATAATGATCATCGTTGTTAACGATCAGATACAACACAAGCAGGAAAATTGCCAGGCTGCCTGAAAACTTCATCAGTTTACGTGGGCTGGTAGCAACAAACAATAAACCTGCTCCAATGAATCTTCCCAGCAAGGCTAAGCCCCAGTAATAAGAAATCAATTCATCGCTTTTCATGGAAATATAGTATGCTAAAGATACTTCAGCACCTACATATAAGAATAAGGTTAATGCACCATTGATTACCTGTGGATACTGGATGATAAATTTACGAGGCTCAGCTTCATTGTTGCGGATCAGTGGTTGTTGATCCTGCAGGCTGATCTTCGGTAGTTCTGAAAGAAGCACGATCAGCATCAGCAAAAACCAGATAGAACCAAACAGAATGTAAGGCAGTTGAACGAATAATATTTTATGATGCATCAATTCATCCGGCGACATGGTAGAAAAGCTGTCGGGCTTGATGCCTGCAATGGAAAGGAAAAGACCACCGGCTAAGATTGGAGCGAGGAACGCACCCATGGAATTGAACGCCTGTACAAAAGACAATTTAGCAGCACCCTTGCCGCGCATACCTAACAAAGCTACATATGGATTTGAAGCAACCTGAAGAAATGTAAAGCCTGAACCAAGTACAAACAAGGCAAGAATAAGTTTATAAAAGGAATGGGAACCGGCTGCCGGGTAGAACAGGAAGCAACCTAAACTTGCCAGACCTGAACCAATAATGATTCCTTTACGGAAACCAACCTTATTAATAATAGCGCCTGCCGGTAGTGCAACAACAAAATAAGTACTATACAGGGCCAGGTTAACGCTCAATGACTCTTCATAACTGAGTTTAAACACATCCCTTAATTCATCAATCAACGCTATATTCAATACTGTGATTAATCCCCACATAAAGAACAGTGTCGAAAGCACCAGAAAAACCTTTGTGTAATTGATCGAATTGTTATTATTAGTATACATAATGGGTACTATTTTATGTGCTATGCACAAACCTGAATCTGATTCTGTACGAATAATCGAATTTTTGGTTTGCTTTTTAATTTACAATTTTAAAACTTTTGAATAAAATGCATTGCCAATAATTTTTTATTCTGGGCTTAAAGTATTAATTCGCAGGTATGATTTTATTCAACACCACATTTAATCTTGACCCTGCCATTGAGGACGCCTGGTTGCTCTGGGCCAGAGATGTGTATTTTACATTGGCACTTGATTCAGGCTATGTTCATAGGCACCATTTAATGAAATTAAGATACGAAACCGAAAACAGCGGCAGCACCTATAGCCTGCAATTGTTTTTTGAAAAAGATTCGCACGTAGAAAAGTTTCTTGAAGAGTATGAATATAAGGCAATTGAAGAACTGGCAAAACGCTTCAGTTCAAATGCCGTGTATTTTCAGACGATTCTGGACGTAGTTATATAATAAAAAATAATACAGCAGAAGCAGCCCCGGGCAGCTTCTGCTGTAAAGAATATTAGTTGATCAGATCAAATCCGGTATACGACTGAAGTATTTTTGGAATCCGGATGCCTTCAGCAGTTTGATTGTTTTCCAGAATAGATGCAACGATACGTGGCAATGCTAAAGCAGAGCCGTTCAGGGTGTGCAGCAACTGTGTTTTACCTTCGGTTTTATAACGAAGCTTTAAGCGGTTCGCCTGGTAGTTTTCAAAGTTACTTACAGAACTCACTTCCAGCCAGCGTTTCTGCGCAGCTGAATATACTTCAAAGTCGAAGGTTAATGCAGACGTGAAACTCATGTCGCCGCCGCATAAATGCAGGATGCGGTACGGAAGTTCCAGTTTCTCCAGCAGACCTTGTACATGCTTTTTCATTTCTTCCAGAATCGCATAAGAATCTTCAGGCTTTGCGATCTGCACCAGCTCTACTTTATCGAACTGGTGCAGGCGGTTTAATCCGCGTACATCAGCACCCCATGAGCCCGCCTCTCTTCTGAAACATGGCGTGTAGCCTGTGTTACGGATCGGAAGGTCTTCATCCTTGATGATCATATCGCGGTACATATTCGTGATCGGCACTTCTGCTGTCGGGATCAGATAAAGTTTATCTTCATTAGCGAAATACATCTGACCGTCTTTATCCGGCAGCTGTCCGGTACCATAACCGGAAGCTTCGTTTACCATGATGGGCGGCTGCACTTCTATGTAGCCCGCACTGGTAGCTTCGTCAAGGAAGAAGTTGATTAATGCACGTTGTAAGCGCGCACCTTTATTTTTATACACAGGGAACCCTGCACCTGTGATTTTAACACCGGTTTCAAAATCAATGATGTCGTATTTTTTTATAAGCTCCCAGTGTGGTTGCGCGTCAGCATGCAGCGTTGGAATGGTGCCGGCAGAAAAGATCGTTATGTTTTCTTCGGCTGTACGGCCAACAGGTACACTGCTGTGCGGCAGGTTCGGCAGCTTCACAAGATGTGTGTTCAGCTCTTCTTCTTTAACCGTAAGCAGATCCTGCAGATCCTTGATTTTATTTCTTAAATCGGTAGATGCAAGCTTCTCTTTTTCGGCTTCATCTTTTTTACCCGATTTCATTAATTCACCTATTAATTTTGCTTTTTGGTTTGCTTCAGCCTGTAGAAGATCTAAGGTGTGTTGAGTCTCACGTCTGGTCTGATCGATCTGAAGAATCTCATCCACTTTTTGTTCTGCATCGGCAAAATATTTCTTTTTTAAGCCCTCCAGAACGACCGCTTTATTTTCGCGGATATAATTGATTTGCAACATTTTTGGTCGTATTAACGTATTTTAGGTAACGGAAACGCAAGTTACAAGAAATACGGATTATTAGTAATCTATTTAATTTAATTAAGATTAAAGGTTTTCCTTACTTAAAACTTGACAATGAATGGAACTTCCCCTATACTTGTAACATCAAAATCGTAAACAGCTACAATTTTCTGCTGCTCGCCTAATTTCAAATACCAATAAGCCATTCTTTTATTGCTTGAATCTCAGGTTTCGCACGCAAACTGTGTACACTACGAAATAAACTCCCCTTTGCACATTAGAATTCAATTACACCGCAAAAACATTTATGTACAACATTGAAGAATTAGATTTAAAGCTATTATCTGAATTAAGAGTAATAGCTGAGAAAATGAATGTTCCCAATTTTAAGAAATTACAAAAAAAAGAACTGGTATATAAAATACTAGATCACCAGGCATTAAACCCTGCCATTGCATCAAGCGTTCGTAAAGAAGTTTCAGCTTCTACTTTTTCAGAACCGGAAGCAACAGCAGCATTTTCAGAAGAAGATAACAGCAACCGTAGCGGTATGCGCGCAAAACGTATCAACGTGAAAGCCGCTGAAACTGCAGAAGACAACAACTATATATCAACACCGGCAACAGCTGCTGCATCTGCACCTGCACCTAAACCAGTTGCATCAACTGGCAGAAGAGAGCGCCAGTCAATTGTACCGGCTGAAGAAGTTCCGTTGGAGCGCGCACCAAGAGCATATTCAGAAGAAAGACCTGCACGCAGCAATTTCGAAGAGCGCCAGCCACGTTCATACGGCGAAGAACGTGCACCAAGAGAAGAAAGACAATCAGAAGCTCCGGAGCGCCCGATGAGACAAACAGCTTCCCAACAATATTCAGTAAAAGAATTCGACGGCGTTATTGTAAACTCCGGCGTATTGGAAATCATCTCTGAAGGATATGGTTTCTTGCGTTCACCGGATTATAACTTCATGGCCAGCCCCGATGATATCTACGTTTCACCATCACAAATCAAATTGTTTGGTTTGAAAACAGGCGATACAATTGTTGGCCAGATCCGTCCGCCAAAAGAAGGCGAAAAATATTTTGCGTTATTAAAAGTTGAAACAGTAAACGGAAAAACTACAGAGCAGATCCGTGACCGTATACCGTTTGAATTCTTAACACCGATCTTCCCGCAGGATCGTTTGAACTTATCTACTACGCACAACCAGTTATCTACGCGTATCCTGGATATGTTTGCACCGATTGGTAAAGGCCAGCGTGGTATGATCGTGGCACAACCGAAAACAGGTAAGACAGTTTTATTAAAAGAAATCGCAAACGCGATTGCTGCTAACCACCCGGAAGTTTACCTGATCATCTTGTTGATCGACGAACGTCCGGAAGAAGTTACAGACATTGCCCGCAGCGTTAAAGCAGAAGTAATCTCTTCAACGTTTGATGAGCAGGCAGACCGTCACGTAAAAGTTGCGAGCATGGTGCTTGAAAAAGCAAAACGCATGGTTGAATGTGGTCATGATGTTGTGATCTTATTAGATTCAATTACCCGTCTGGCAAGGGCTTACAACACGGTTGTTCCTTCATCCGGTAAAATACTTTCAGGTGGTGTGGATGCAAATGCGTTACACAAGCCGAAAAAATTCTTTGGTGCTGCACGTAACGTAGAGAACGGCGGTTCACTTACAATCATCGCAACAGCATTGATCGAAACAGGTTCTAAAATGGATGAAGTTATCTTTGAAGAATTCAAAGGAACCGGTAACATGGAACTTCAGTTGGATCGTAAGCTGGCGAACAAACGCGTTTACCCTGCGATTGATGTACCGGCATCCGGTACACGCCGCGAAGATCTGTTGATCGACAAAGACGCACTTTCCCGTATCTGGATTCTGCGTAAATACATGTCTGACATGAACTCAATCGAAGCGATGGACTTCCTGATCGACAGAATGTCTAAAACAAAAAATAACGATGAGTTTTTGATTTCCATGAATGGATAATTAACGCTCTTAATTTAAATAATTGCAAACGTCCCGATAGCTATCGGGACGTTTTTGTTTTATACCAACCATTTGTTGCCACCACGAATTGATAGCTCAAAATCCGGTATTTTTTGATTTAAAATAGTACCTTTATCAGTCGGATTTTCATTTAATGGAATTTAACTGTCTATGATTAGTATTGTTGTTTCTGCTTACAACGAAGAAGAAGTTCTCCCGCTTTTTTACAAAGAATTGAAGAATCAATTGAATGCTTTGGAAGAAGATGCTGAAATTGTTTTTGTAAACGATGGCAGCGCAGACAAGACAATCAACATACTTAATTCTATTGCAGCCAATGATCCGGCAGTTAAAGTGGTAAATTTTTCAAGAAATTTCGGCCATGAAGCTGCAATGCTGGCCGGCTTGAATCATGCCGAAGGTGAAGCCATTATTTGTATGGATGCAGACTTGCAACATCCGCCGGCAGAAATCAAAAATATGGTGGCCGCATACAAGGCTGGTGCACAGGTAGTGTTGATGGTGCGCGACGAAAGAAAAGATTACAGCTTTATCAAACAAGGTGTCACAACCATGTTTTATAAATTCCTGAATAAGTTTTCGGAATATCAGTTTGAAGCAAACGTATCTGACTTTTTCCTGGTTTCTTCAAAAGTATCAAAAGTAATCTGCAAGGAATTTCCTGAATTCAATAAATTCTTAAGAGGTATTATCCAGAATATTGGTTTTGAAAAGAAACGTTTGCATTACGTTGCACCTGCACGTGCAGCGGGTCAGAGTAAATACAGCTTGTATAAACTCATGCTGTTTTCTTTCTCTGCCATTACAACAACTTCGCTGGCACCCTTAAGACTTGGCATCTTTGCCGGCATGATGTTTGGCGGGTTCGCAACGTTGCTGGCCATATATTCTGTATTCATGAAATTCTTTTCACAACCTTTCTCTGGTTATACAACCATTATTGTATTCTTAAGCTTTTCATTTTCGATCCTGTTTTTTGTAATCGGTATCATTGGCGAATACATTGCCAATGTATTTAAAGAAGTAAAATCGCGGCCGCCCTATATTGTTTCAGAAGTGATCAGCTATAAAAAAGAAGATGCAGCAAAATGATGAATCTTATTAAAAAATATGCACTGATCTTAACGATCGCATTTTCAACATCACTGATCATTCTTTTTTATGCATTCGTTTTTAAAAATCCGGAGCGCGTGTTTTTTTCAGACAAAGGCGGTGATGGCGTAAAAGAATATTTTTCATCCATCTACCACATTAAGTACGACACATCCTATTTTTTCTGTAGGTCCATGAATTACCCGTATGGCGAAGAATTGAAATTCTTTGGGATACAATCATTGCCGGTTAATACAATCAAATTTATTCATGAACACACAGGCCTGCTGAATGCGTTTTCTGTGGTGGCATACATCAATTTCTCTATCATCTTATCGTTACTGCTTTCAGCCATTTTCATTCATCTGATCCTGAAAAAACTGGGCTTACCCTGGTGGATGATCGTATTGTTTGCAACACCGATAGCATTCTTAACACCGCAACTTGACCGGTTTGGCGGTCACTACCCACTGGCCATAAGCTGTTTCATTCCCATAAGCATGTATTTGTTAATGGTCTTCCATGAAAGAAGAACCATTTGGATAAGCACACTGATTGGACTATTTCATTTGTATGTATATGAAGTGCATGGGTATTTCTTTTTCATGACCGCAACAATACCGCTGGTGTATTTTACATACATGTTCTTTAAAGAAAGAGCGAAGATGCTGACCAATGGCTTACATCTGTTCATGCAGATCATTCTTCCTTTTGCAGTTATCCTGATTCTTGACGGCAAGGGCTCCGGTATTGGAGACCGCACCACATATCCTTGGGGACATATGGACTACCTGTCTAAACCCGAATCAATTTTTCTGCCGATTTCAAGACCGTATTTTGCAAGTACTGCACGAGCGATTTTTAAGAGCATAGATTATATGGCAGAAGAAGGAAGAGCGTTTGTGGGTTATGCAGCCTTATTCGTAATACTCACCATCCTCTTCAGACTTATTGTATTCAGAAACAAAAAACCTTTTGTTTCACCAACCGAAAATCTTCCTTTTAATGTAGTACTGGTTGCATCAATATTGTTGCTGTTGTTTGCAATGGGCTTTCCATTCATACTGGAGCTGCAGGGCTTGATACAGTATTGCGGGCCAATCAAGCAGCTGAGGGCTCTTGGCAGATTCTCCTGGCCATTTTATTATGCCCTGAATATTTTTGCGGTCTATTACATATATCATTCTTTCAAACCAAAAGTTGCCATAGGCATATCTGCTTGTCTCTTCGTGATTCTGGCTGCAGAAGTTAAGTACACAAATGGAAGTAAGGAAAAACAACTCAACAACCATTGGGAAGATTTAACAGCAACAGATAGCAGCAACGATATTTATGAACTTTCGAAACAAATCAAAACCGAACAGTATGGGGCAATTCTTCCGCTGCCGTTTTTTAGTGTAGGCTCTGAAAATATAAATGTAGATGTTCGCTGTGAAGGCA
This sequence comes from Cytophagaceae bacterium, assembly GCA_021151805.1. Taxonomy (GTDB): domain Bacteria; phylum Bacteroidota; class Bacteroidia; order Cytophagales; family Cytophagaceae; genus Cytophaga. The sequence goes on from JAGKWN010000006.1 coordinate 39,600, forward strand.
TCAGCAAGGCGTATGCAATGTCTTTACGTACGGGGCTTCCGCTGGTAAGTACCATGTCGAGCCGCTTATCTTTGAGTCAGGCGTATAACATGCAGCAAATATATTTCGAACCATACAGAAAAAGTGGCATCCTGAAACTGATTCGGATTGAGTCAAATAAAGCCGTATTACTGATGGTTGAAGATTGTGATCTTTTGTCAGAAGGTGAGAAGGCGCTTATCGCTTGTGCATGGAGAATCGCTCGGAAAGGCACAACCACGATATATGCATTGGATCCCCGTTGCGGAGATGAAATTGCAGAAAGGCTGAATGAAGAAAAGACCAGAAGTATAGATACGCTGACGCTTCAACCTCCGCACACCGCAGATTTTCAGAAGGGCTTTTACTACAATGATTTCAAGTCATCTACCCAGCATATTGGTTACCTTGATCCCGGTGCTTTTCAAGCACAGCTCAGCAAACGCTTTGCCATAGACACCATTAACCTTCCGAAAACGTGTGAAGGGAAATACATTTTATCGTTCTGGTATTCGAATATTTATTTTGATGTATTACCAAGAACAGATCTGTTGGTAAATTCGGTTTCAGAAGCCAACGGAGAAAATGAAATCGTGAAATGCGAACTTTCAAAACGTGTAAAGATCTTAAACGGAAACTGGGCCTTATATGAAGATACGATCTATATTCCGAAGGGCACACAGAAGATTCTGTTGTACGGTATTAACAAAGAAGTTTCAAAACCAGTATTGACCATTGATGATATTCTGTTGCGACCAGCTGCTCTGCAGGTCATGTTCAGTGATCCGGAAGGAATCATCATCAACAACCGCAGGTATCTAAAAACAAATCTACAATATCGTTGATTTCAGAAAAATTTGTTTGCCGTAAGTATATTCTATGAAAGTTTGTATTGCCGAAAAACCCAGTGTTGCCAAAGATATCGCCGAAGTACTCGGTGCTAAAAAGCGCAATGATGGCTATTATGAAGGCAATGGCTATCAGGTAACCTGGACCTTCGGACATTTTTGTACGCTGAAGGAGCCCCATGATTACCTGGATCGCTGGAAGATGTGGCGATTAGAAGACCTGCCCATGATTCCGCAGAGCTTTGGTATTAAACTGATCGATAATTCCGGAGTTAAAAAGCAATTCAAAGTAATTGAAAAACTGGTTCACAGCTGCAGCGAAGTAATCAACTGCGGTGATGCGGGCCAGGAAGGAGAACTCATCCAGCGCTGGGTACTGCTGAAAGCAAAGTGCCAGGCCCCGGTAAAACGCTTGTGGATCTCTTCACTTACAACAGAAGCGATTAAGGAAGGCTTTCAGAAATTAAAAGCCGCGGATCAGTACAACAACCTTTATGCAGCCGGTAGTGCCCGCGCCATCGGCGATTGGCTGCTGGGTATGAATGCAACGCGCCTGTTCACCAAAAAATTCGGACAAGGAAAAATTGTTTTGTCAATCGGTCGTGTGCAAACGCCTACACTTGCCATGATTGTTGCGCGACAAAAAGAAATTGACGCGTTTGTTTCCGAAGAATACTGGGAACTGAAAACCATCTACCGCGAAACCGAATTTACTGCTACCATCGAACGACTCAAGTCACTTGATAAAGCAAACAAAGGTCTGGAGTATTTAAAGCAGCACCCGTTTGTAGTAACCTCTTTTGAAATCAAAGAAGGGAAGGAAGGCAATCCGAAATTATTTGATTTAACATCGCTTCAGGTGGAAGCCAACAAACGGTTTGGATACTCAGCTGAAGACACATTGAAATATGTACAAAGCCTGTACGAAAAAAAGTTTGTCACTTACCCGCGCGTTGATACCACGTACCTTTCAGAAGATCTCTATCCCAAGGTAAAAGGGATTCTGGAAGACCTTACTATTTACAGAAATTTAACGGCACCGGTATTGGCCAAACCAATTCCCAAATCCAAAGCTGTATTCGACGATAAAAAAGTTACCGATCACCATGCCATTATTCCTACAGGGGTGGCGCCTTCGCCGGGTTTGCACATCGAAGAAAAACGTATTTACGATCTGATCGCGAGAAGGTTCATTGCTGTGTTCTATCCGGAATGTAAGGTCTCAAACACAACGGTAATGGGCACCGTGGGCCAGGTGGAGTTTAAAGCCACCGGCAAGCAGATCATTGAAGCTGGCTGGAAAGAAGTGTATGCGAATGATAAAACGGAAAAGAAAGAAGAAGGCGACGAAGAAAAAGTAATGCCGCACTTTACCGTTGGAGAAAGTGGTCCGCATGCGCCGCTGATTCACCAGGGAAAAACAACGCCACCAAAGGCTTACACGGAAGCGAGCTTGCTGCGGGCTATGGAAACAGCAGGTAAGCAGGTAGAAGATGAAGAGATGCGTGAATTGTTAAAAGATAATGGCATCGGTCGACCGTCAACACGCGCCAACATTATTGAAACACTTTTCAGAAGGAAATACATTGAGCGTAGAAAGAAAAATATTTTTGCTACACAAACCGGCATCGATCTGATTGATTGTATACAATATGAATTACTGAAGAGTGCAGAGCTCACCGGTAACTGGGAGCGCAAGCTGCGCATGATCGAGAAAGGCGAGTACCAGCTCGACACGTTTAAGCAGGAATTGATTGACATGGTAACGGATATTACCAAAGAGGTTAAGAGCAATTCATACAGGGCTATTTATATCGCGCCGGAAAAATCGAAAGCAGCAGCGAAGCCGAAAGATGCCAATTCAAAAGAAAGCAAACCCAAAGAAGCAAAAGAGAAAAAGCCGAAAGAAGAAATTACCATTGACACATTGAAATGCCCCAAGTGCAAGGAGCATTTATTAAAGAAAGGTAACACAGCCTACGGCTGCTCGAATTTTAACCAATGCGGATTTAAAATTCCGTTTGTGATACTGGGCAAAAAACTCAGCGACAAAAACATATTTGATTTGTTAAGTAAAGGCAAAACGCCCAAGCTGAAAGGCTTTACTATGCCAGGCACCGAAAAAGAAGTAGAAGGCAAACTGGTGATGAACGGTAGCTTTAATGTTGGCTTGGAATAATTTATATAGTTTAAAAGCAACCTCAATTTTCAACAAAAACCTAAAAAATATTTTCATATTATACTAAATAATATATTTCAATCCCATGAAAAAACCATTTAGCTTATTCGCATGCGCCCTTGTTGCATTTGTAACGATCAGTTCGTGTTCAAAGAAAGATGATCCTGCTCCTTCTAATTCAAATAATTCAAACCTGCCGTGGCGCTTCTATTTTACCGGTACATTTGGCGGGGTTACCTACAACCAGGCAACTACTACGAATACAGCAACGGGTTATAATGACGGCGTAGGCTCCAGTTCTGTAGGTAATTATGTTGATCCTGGCAACAGTGATGAGTATGTTTATGAATTCTGGGAAGGATCATATTGGACAAATATCACCAACAATAGCGGCCAGCTGGATGAAAAAGATGCCCTTGTTATGCGTGTTCACAAATTGTTTACCTATACAGGTGAGAATGAACCATCCAGAGCAAATGTTAAAAATCTGTTTGCAGCCGGAAACTATACAAACTTTTCTGTTGCAGCATCAAGCGGTGACTATCTTACTACTGAGGGATGGGATGTTGTATTGACTGAGACGAATGGAAAAGTATGGTCGTCATATGCCGGCACTGCAAATCAGACGGGAAGTTACATTAAAATAGATTCGCAGAAGGATGTAACGCTTGGCACGAACGCATTCCTTTCTGTAAAGGGGTCGCTGTCTTGCAAACTATATGATGATAGTGGCAATGTAAAAGTATTAGAGGGAACGTTTGAGCAGATTTTTGTTGATTATGAAATGCATTAATTAAAAAGGTTAAAATTCAATAAAAAAATGAGTGCTTTTAAAAGCACTCATTTTTTTATTTGTAGATCCACAGCAAGGTAGGCTTCGTTTTTTTCTTTAACAGTGCATCCAGGTTTGTCATCATGCCGTCGGAAACTACCGGACAGCCGAGGCTCCAACCCATCGATAAATGCAACGGATAAATTTCCGTTTCTGAAACAGGTGTATACGAATGCAAAACCACGATTCGGTTATACGCATTTGAATTGGTAGATTCCAAACCGTGCAGTTTGTAATGCACATGAATGCCCCACTGGCTGTAAGATCGTATACCAATTTTATATTTTCCTAAAGAAGTACAATAGCTGCCGCTCTCGTTGCTAAAGACCGGTGTAGAACCTGTACTGCCTTTACCCATGCCGTGACAGCAAAGGCCTTCGTACAGCACTTTTTTATTCTTAAAGTCCCATACGAAAAAACGTTTTTTGCCAGAGTGGATACTCATGTCAACAAAGAAAGCAGTAGCCGTATCATAGCCATTCTTTTTGCAGAATTTAAAGGCTTCGGCAATTTTGGCGCTGTCTATTTTTTCATAGACAGAAGTTTTTTTGCTGCTTGAACAGGTTGCAAGCAATAAAAAACAGAAGGGAATAAAAAGACGCAGCATGAATAGATGTGTTGTGTGAGTGAAACGAAATATGGATTTGTATTCATGCATAATGCGAAATAAAGAAAAGGATACAGGTTACAGAAAATTTTTTTCAATATTGAAAATAATAAAAAATGAACCGATTTATCTTTTAAGGTTGAATTATGTTGTAACCTTTAAGATACCAGTGTATCCAAATCAATTTTGCCCAGGAATATGTTTCATAATAAAATTAGAGGAAAATGCGTTCTCATGAAAATTATAAAACATAAATGAAAATCAAATCAATCTTCCTGTCAATGATGGGATTAACAGCTATTTTATGTGCATGCAGTAAAGAAAATGCCCCTTCGCCACAATCTCCAGTAGAACCTAACTATTCACAGTTAAAAGTCGGAAACTACTGGATCTATCAGCAATATGAAATACAAGACAGCGACAATAGTGAAGTACTGTTAACTACTTACGACAGTTGTTATGTTGTGAAGGATACCCTTATCAGAAGCAATCGATATTTTAAGGTTTATAGACCAGATGGCTTTTCGGATTATGTGTATTTAAGAGACTCATTGGATTACATAGTAAATGAAAAGGGCTACAGAAATTTCTCTTCTAAAGATTTTACTAATAATTTATTTACCAATGTATCCTATGATTCAAATAATGACACGATGATATATATCTGGGTTAAGATGGTAGATAGAGATTTTACAACCGTTGTTCCGGCAGGTAGTTTTACTACGCTGTGTGCAAAAAGAGGTATTAAAATTGGAAAAGAAAAGTATATGACAACACGATATGCAAAGAATGTAGGTATTGTAACAGAGACACTTCTAACCTATGCGTCTGCAGAAACTCATACCGAAAGGAGATTATTGCGGTATCATGTTCAATAAATGGCTTTGAGTAAAACAAAATAAGAATTGGATTGAATTTTTTCAAAAAAAGCAATAAATCAATCTAAGACATCATTTATAATGCTTAATTCGACAAAATTATATGCATTTTGTCGAATTAAGTTTAAAAAACACCCTTATTTTCAATTTTTACATACATTTTCTTTTTTATCCCTGAATATTTTAACAGCTTTGCCCCCGAATATATTTAACCGGTATATTCATAACCCTTTATTTTACAACCTTAATCAAAATGAACGAAATGACTGAGCTTGCTGCACAGCAAGTTGAGCTCACCCATGCCATAGATACGGCTTGGGTAGCTATTTGTGCCGCGCTAATCTTTCAGATGGAAGGCGGCTTCGCCTTATTGGAATCTGGATTTGTGCGATCTAAAAACGCCGTTAGTATTATTGCAAAAGTGATGATCGACATTATGTTCGGCGGTATTGCATTCTATGCCATTGGTTTTGGAATTGCCTATGGTGCATCAAACGGCTGGTGGGCCTTTGGTTTCGGAATTCCTGAAGGCGACATGGGATTAGGCCTCACCGTGTCAAACAAATTATTCTGGTTCATACAAATGGGCTTTGCTATTGCGGCAATCTCCATTGTATCAGGTGCGGTAGCAGAACGGATGAAGATCTGGGCATACGCATTCTTTGTGTTGTTCTTTTGTGCTGTCATGTATCCGTTGGCAGCAAATTGGGTATGGAACCCAGACGGTTGGTTGATGCAATTAGGCTTCAAGGATTTTGCAGGTTCTGCAGCTGTACACGCTATGGGCGGTTTTGCGGGTCTGGCAGCAGCTATTGTACTTGGTCCGCGGATCGGGAAATACAATGCAGATGGTTCCATCAATCCGATTCCGGGCCACAACTTAACCTTGTCGGCGGTAGGTGCATTTATTCTTTGGTTTGGTTGGTTCGGTTTCAATCCGGGCTCAACATTAGGTGCGGTAGGTAAATGGGAAATAATTGGTACAGTAGCTACCAACACCTTCCTTTCTTCTGCCATGGGCGGTATTTCTACCATGGTGTATACATTCCTGCGTTATAAACGCATTGATATCACCATGGTGATCAACGGTGTGCTGGCAGGTCTGGTAGCCATCACGGCAGGTTGTAATGAGGTGAGTGCAAACTCCGCAATTATCATTGGTTTGTGTGCAGGTATCCTGATTGATATGGCAGTTGTAGCAATTGATAAGATGAAAGTCGATGATCCCGTGGGTGCTGTTGCGGTGCACGGCGTGAACGGCTTCTTCGGTACAGTAGCGGTAGGTTTGTTTGCAACAAAAGGCGGTTTGTTCACCACAGGTGATGCGCATTTATTAGGCGTGCAGACACTCGGTGTTACAGTGATCGCAGTATGTTCTTTTGTGGTAACGTATATCGCGTTTATCCTGCTGAAGAAAACAGCAGGCATCCGTTTAGGCGAGCGCGAAGAGCTTGCAGGTACAGATGCCGTGGAATTTGGTATTGAAGCATACACAACCATCGAATAAAACACATCAGCATGAAAAAGATAGAAGCAATTGTAAAGCCTTCAAAGCTGAAGGCGATACAGGCAGGATTAATTAAAGCAGGTATCCCGTGTATGACTGTTGTACCGGTGAAAGGTGTGGGTTTACAGCAGGGGTTTCCGGAAATATACAGGGGAGCAGAGAAATCCATTGTACTGTTATCGAAGGTTATGATCATTTGTGTGGTAAGCGATGAGAACCTGGAGAAATGTATTGATGTAATTCTTGAAACAGGTTCTGAAGGTAAAGTAGGAGATGGAAAAATCTTCGTCTACGATGTACTGGATGCGATCCGCATGCGTACAAAAACCCGCGGCGACGACGCGATACGTTAGTGGTCAGTATAAATTTCAGTTTCTTATTTCCATTACCGATGCCATCGCTTCAAGCGATGGCATCGGTGTTTTACTGAAGGTGTTTCAACGCCTCTTCCACCGATCCAACAAAATTAATCTGCTTATTCTTATTGCTTTCAAAAATAAAATCTTTGAAACTTTTACTTTGATAGTTTTCAAACTTCCCGACAATCGCCAGGCGCATTCTATAGTTTGAAAACTTCTGCAGGATCTCGCCTGCAATTCCGGTTTTCAAATCAAAGAAAGCCGGAGCAATATTTTTCTCGTAAAGAATAATTGCATCGAATCCCTGGTAATAGATATCTGCCATGAGGGTTAACGCATCATCAATCTTTGAAATGATAATGTCGTCGGAAGTCACTTCTGCAATTTTTGTGTTGGATAGTTGATGTATATTGATTTTCATTTTTATTAATCAATTGAAAGATTACCCGATTCAGGCCCGACGCGCACTAATCATACATAGCCGCTATCCTCTTCCGTTCCTTCACAGCAATTAATTCATTTCTTAAAGTAACATTGCTGTAGTTGTATCTATCGGCATTTAGTCTTTACAACTCTTTTTCCCATGACATAATATAAACACTTTTCAATTAAATAATCATCGTTGGAGTATGATACACTTAAAATGAATCAGAGAATTTAATTAATGAGTCAGGTTTTCAGTTAACCCATCAACAAATAAAACACATGTATCTACTTTATTATTCTGATTTAAGAAAAGCAAATTCCCTGACAATATTGGCTTAGAGCCAGTATATGTTCCGGTAAGTACAAACTTCTCTCCGGTTTTTAAACTTTTTTTAATTAAAGCAGTGTCTAGTACAAGATTGTTATCAGATTTCGCTGCTTGCTTAAATTTAATTTGGGTTATGGCAGCGCCAATATTTTTGAACGTTCCTTTATATTTTCCGTTTTCATAATCCACGCCTTTGAAAACAAAAACAGGATAATCTATTTTAAGAAAACCTTTCAGTCTCATAGGCAAGTAATGCATCAGAATTTTCTCATCTCCGTTTTTGTAGGAATGCATTAAATCTGCTTTTGAAACAACTACCGAGTCAAATGGTTCATTATATAAATGCTCATTGATTGCAAAAGCTTCCAATGCACAATAGTTATAATCACTACATTTATCAATTTGGCTGATAAGGCAGGTAAGCATATTAGCGTCTGAAGAAACAACTTTTAAACAGCTTATGATAATAGAATTGCTATCGCCAAGAATAAAGTACGTGTCAGGATCTCCATTAGATACTGCAGAAAAAAGTTCATTTTCATTTTCATTTTCTTTTTCTATTCGTTTATTTTCTTTTTCTGCCAGTTCTAATTCACGAGACTTATTTCTGTTGTATGATTTAATTTCGATTAAAGAATAATAAACAACGATTGTTACAATTGCTGCTATTAAAAGTGTAAACGTGTACCAGGGAGTTTTATAACTTAAATCTAATGCGTTTAAATGCGCGTTCATTTTGGTCGAAGGCTCATAAGAATCGGAGCTGCCATTTTTCTTTACAACCCATAACTGACCAATTGGGAAAAATGGAATCCAGAAAAGATGAAAATATTTTTGTCTTCTCTCAATGGTTATATCTTCATCCATTTCAACATCCAAACCAATATTCGAAGGTTTAAAGCTTGCGAGTTTAATGGTGTTCCATCCATATAAAATGACCATAAAATAAAGCGGTAGATGATGTGTGTAAATTTAATAACAATATGAGTTGGTGATGAACTAATTTAAACGTTCCGACCACTTTAATTCTCCCGGCAGTTCCTGGTTTGTAAATTCTATATGAATCACCCGGCGTTTTTTATTATTCGTTGTTCTACCGGAACTATGAAGCAATAAAGGTTTCATGATCATGATACTGCCTTTAGGTACAACGCAACTAATTTCTTTTTCTACAGACCAGTCAATGGTTTCAGGACGGTAGATATTTTTAGCGTGCGAACCAGGCACAACTTTTAATGCACCATTGTGCTCATCTGTATCATCCAGATGGATGCGTATGGTGAAAATATTTTCAAGAATGTTCAACGGGGGTTGAACAGCAAATTGATTTTGTTTAACCGTCCACGGACCGAAACCTTCCAGCTCTATTTTCTTGTCAACAGAGATTGTTAAATCCTGGTGATAGGCTACATACCAGTTTGAAGTTTCCGGTTTATCGAAATAAATACTTTTTACTGCGAAAAAATTATTTCCGAACAGTTTACAAATAACATCCTGCAGATTTGTATTGTAGATCAAATCCTTTGCCTGGGGAATTTCTTTTAAGAATTGTCGAATCGCAAACAGGTCAGACGATTTTCTGAATGTTTCGTTTGTCTTGTCTGCGCTTTCAATTGTTTTTAAAATCCGTTCAACTTCATCATTTGTATATATCTCATTTATGACTGTAAATCCATAAGCGGATAAATTTTTTGCATGACCTGGAATATTCATTATCGACCTTTGCGATTATATAACATATATGGACTCATTGTTATCTTGCCTGGTCTACCGTAGCTGCGCTTACCTTTGCAACCAGATAAATAGTATAGGCATTCATCCCAAATCCATTCCCCTGCGACTGTTCCAGCTTCGTTGTTTTCTGTACCACATAATTGTCGGTATAAAATAATTCTACGGCTTCGCCGTTCTCTCCGGAGCTTGCCTGTTTTTTATAACCCTTTTCAATGAGATCATTATCAAAAGAAAAAACAGGTTTGCCATCCTGACTGATTATTTGTCCCATCATGTGATTGGTTTCAACAAACGCGACTGTACCGCTTTCTTCTGAGTAACGAACAGCCTGCTTTAATTTTAAATTTTCATATGTACGTTCTTCATTGCCATACGTCCACTCGTAATTGATGGTATTTAAATAGTTCCTGATGGAATCCTGATTAACCTTACCATCCAGAATTGCAGTTAAATTTGCAATGGTGATTGGGTTGTCAGGTACTTTTTTGTATTTGCTAAGCTCATCCATATTAAAAATTGCTTTTGCAACATTTGGGTCTTCTCTCCAATACACAACATCTACCGGCGCACCTTGGTATACATCGTTGAACTCTGAGCTGGAAACACTCGGGTAAAAATAATATTTCGTTCCGGCAGAATCTGTAAATTCAATCTGTAATTCATAAGAGGTTGTTGTTCGCATGCGGCGCGTGGTCTGTGTAGATTCTCCATTCAGAACAATACCTTTGGCTAAAACACCATTTGTTTCCAATGCATTACTTTTTTTATTGCTGTAATAAAAAAAGGAAATGAACAAAAAGATAAACGCAGGCAATACCATGAACGGAGCAATGTTTCTCCCCGCAGGTTGCGGAACGCTTTTGTCATGCTTTTCAAAAATTTCATCCAGCGATGTAAATTCTCCGAAAAACAGAAACAAGCTTACGAATAACAATACGGCCCCCGCACCGCTGAAAAAGAAAGAAGAACTTTCATACATGCCCAGTGGAATTCCCCATAAAAAAATTACAACAATTGCAATGCTTATCCCCAACCAGATTTTTTTGCTCGTGCTCATATATAAAATTAATTAGTTTCTGTTTTCTTTTTTCTCTATGCCGGCGTGCACTCCGTTCATATATACAGAGCATGTATCTATTTTATTATTGTCATTTAAGACCAGCAGATTACCCATAAGTACTGGTTCTGCGTTGGTATATTTTCCCATTAGTATCAGATTGTCGCCGGTTTGTAATTCATTTTTAAACAATGTGCTATCCAGTACAAGGTTATTTCTGGCGTCATCTCTTTGTTGAAATTTCATTTTCTTTACAGATGCACCAATGTTTTTAAATGTACACATGTAGTTGCCGTCTTTATAGCTTGCGCCACCAAACTCAAAGACCGGATAATCAATTACACGAAATTCGTTTAATGTGCATGCTCCATAATCGGGCAGATTAATTTTTGTTTCAAATTGAGAATCGCCTGTGGCATTATATGCGCTTATTAAATCTTTCTTTTGAACGGTAATCGTATCCAGTTTCCCAGTTTCAAGTTGTTCATCAATGATGAATGCAGCTAAAACATAATTAGAATAATTTCTACTATCGTTGATGTTGCTTGAAACACACTTCAGCGTATTGGCATCTGAACCAATAACTTTTAAGTATAATGATCCCTCAGTATTATTTAAAAGTAAGTAGGTATTCGTCTCGCCTTTTTTGACTAGAGATAAAAACTGTTCCTTCTTTACTATTTGATCTGCTTCATACTGTTTTTTCCATTGATAAGATTTGATTTCAGATTGCACAAAATAGATGACTCCGATTGCCATGGCCAGTAACGGCAAGGCAAATGTATACCAGGGCGTTTTATAGGTTAACTGTAGCGAATCCAAATACTGGTTTATGGCAGTAGTAGGTTCATAGGTATTAGAGTCGCCTTTTTTCTTTATTGTCCAGACCTGGCCAATGGGGAAGAAAGGTATCCAGAAGAGGTGAAAATATTTCTGCTTTCTTTCTATGGTCACCTGTGTGTCCATCTCTTTAGGTAAATCAACGCTTGAGGGTTTAAAGCTTGCAAGCTTAAATGTATTCCATCCAAAAACAATCATAAAATAAAAAGATATGGGGTTAGAAAATTAATTATTAAAACAGGCATAAAGATCATGCCAGTTTGGAAACTTAAAAAGAATAACCCTGACCTCACATCAAAAGCGTTCTTTCTATTTAATTATATTGTGGTCCGGGGCACACAGACATGGTTAGGATTATAAATCCTTTTTATCTGGCTTCGGAATTGCAAATTCCGAAGAGCAGGAATTTTTTAGCAGAAAAAAAGAACGGTCCTGATTCAATCAAAACCGTTCTTCTTTCGTCTTTGTACTTTGTACTCCGTACTTTATACTTCACGCGTCTAGCAACTGGCAACTAGAAACTCGCAACTGAAACACTACCTGTCATACAGCTTCTCGATCTTCGCATGGCAGTTCTGCATGATGATCTTACGTTTCAGTTTCAATGTTGGCGTCATTTCACCGCTCTCAATGGTAAACGGTCTTGGCATTAAAATGAATTTCTTTACACGTTCGTACTGCGCAAAGTTTTCATTCATCTCATCAAATTCTTTCTGGAATTTTTCGATCACCTGCGCGTTGCAAACCATCTCTTCATTCGTAGTGTATGGTATACCTTTAATCTCGCACCAGCTCTTCACATCCGCAAAAGAAGGAACCACAATCGCTGAAGGGAATTTCTCACCTTCACCAATCACCATGATCTGCTCAATGTAGCGCGATTCTTTAAATTTATTTTCAACCAGCTGCGGTGCAATGTATTTACCGCCCGAGGTTTTGAACATTTCTTTTTTGCGGTCGGTAATCTTTAAATATTTATTCTCAACAAACTGACCGATATCTCCGGTGTGGAACCAGCCTTCGCTGTCGACAGCTTCAGCCGTTAAATCCGGACGCTTATAATAACCTTTCATGATGTGCGGTCCGCGCGTCAGGATCTCACCATCTTCTGCGATCTTCACTTCTACTCCCGTCAGCAATGGTCCAACCGTACTGATGCGGTTTTCATCCGGATTGTATCTGTTCACGGCAATTACCGGTGAAGTTTCTGTCAGGCCATAGCCTTCCATTACCGGAATGCGTGCAGCCCAGAATACCCGCGCTAATCGTGGCTGTAAAGCTGCTCCGCCGGATACAATAACGATTACATTACCGCCAAGCGCTTCACGCCACTTGCTGAAAATGATTTTATTGGCAAGCTTTAATTGAAGGTTATAGAAGAAGCCCTGGTTTTTTTGCAGATCATATTTCAAACCAAGCTCAAGCGCCCAGTAGAAAAGGAATTTTTTAATACCGGTAAGTTCTGCGCCTTTTGCAACAATCTTATCATACACTTTTTCAAGCAAACGAGGTACAGTTACAAACATATGCGGCTTCACTTCTTTTAAGTTTTCACCAACGGTGTCTGTACTCTCTGCATAGTAAATAGAAACCCCTTGCGACAAGTACAGGTAACACAACATGCGCTCGTATACGTGGCACAAAGGCAGGAAGCTCAGCGCTCTGTGGTTATGATTCACCGGCATGAGCGGAATAGCAGCCAATACGTTGCTTAAGATATTGTTATGCGTTAACATAACTCCTTTAGGCTTACCTGTTGTTCCCGAAGTGTATATTAATGTAAGCAGGTCGCTGTTCAGCACATTCGCTTTATAAGAATCCAGCATGGAAGCAGATTCACCTTCAGCAAGCGCGGTAATTTCTTTCCAGTTCTTTGCACTTTTTACATCCTGCAAAGTATATACAGCCGGATTGGATGTGGAACCTTGTGCGGCTTCGCAGGCTTTTGTATATAAAGGTTCGTCGTAAGCGAAAACCATTTTAACTCCTGCATCATCAAATATGTAGCGGTAATCTTCAACCGTTAGTGTTGGGTAGATCGGTACGCTCACTGCACCAATCTGTTGCAGTCCGAGGTCAATAAAATTCCACTCCGGACGATTTGGGGAAATGATTGCGACCTTATCGTCTTTTTTTAAACCGGATTTTACAAACCCGATACTTACTTGATCAATAATTTCCTGTACACGCGCAGAAGAATAGGTAATCCAGGTGCCATTCTCCTTGGTTGCCAGAGCATCATCTTTTGGGTACTTGGCTATTTGCTGCGGGATTAAATCGAAGAGACGAGTTGCGGTCATGTAAGTTTCAGATTAAATAATTAACGGTTAATCTATATACGATAATCTGAATTAAAAAGATATGACACGGAAAAGTGAGTAAAAACTGAATGGAAGTAGTATTTTTGGAAATAATCGTAAAAACAAAGATGGCTCCTATTACTATTTTCGGCATAAAGAATTGTGATACCATGCAGAAGGCATTCCGCTGGCTAGATTCAAAACAGGTTAAGTACACGTTTCATGATTATAAAAAAGGAAATTTAACTGCAGAGGATATTAAGCTTTGGTTGAAAGATCTGAATGTAGAAGAGATTATTAACAAAAAGGGCTCAACCTGGAAAAAGTTAACAGATGGAGAAAAAAACTCGATTTCTGACGTAAATAAAGCGATTGACCTTATTTTGAAAAATCCATCAATTGTAAAACGACCTTTGGTACAAATGGGTAAGAAACATCTCATAGGATTTACGCCTGAGCAATGGGATATTTTCTTTTCCTGAGTTGAAACTCAAACGCTTGAAATATTTATATTTTTTATTGATTCCAGTCAAACCTTATTTGATGATGTACGTTTATGTAAGAAATCGAATAAATTTGTATGGAATCTCAAATTACAGCAGACATTATATATAGCCTTTTCCTGAAACTGAAGGAACAGGGTTTGGATGATGCTGAAATTAAAAAGGCTTTGGTTCACAAGGTCTTAAAAGAACAAAATCTGCTGCAAACATTGCAAAAGGAATTGCTTTTTGTTCAAAAAGCGAATAAAGTGCGCTTGAAAAAAAGATCTATTTTTTATACTTTCTTCAGCGCGTTTGCTATTTTCCTTGTGTTGTACCCGTTTTTATCTGAAAAAGTAGTCAATATTGCTTTTTTGGCCCTGGCGTTTGTTTTCACAGGGTTTCTGATCGTCAAGTTGCGTTCCCTTTATTGGTAATTCTGGCTGATTAAGCGGCTTTTTGCGGCAAATTTCCAGTTGCATAATTTTTATATAAAACAGCAATATTTTATTATGAAAGCATAACAAAATATTGAATTTTTCCGTAAGATACAGTATGAAACCCAAAGAGACCGTTTGCTTCAACATTAAATATTCCTGGCATGCCATTTCCAGAATGTATAATGAACGTGCTTCGAAATACGGCACTACGGCTGCTGTTGGTTTTATTTTATTAAACATTGATCCGGAGAAAGGAACAGCTGCGACGCAGATTGGTCCGGCTCTGGGAATGGAAGCTACAAGCCTTTCACGTGTGTTCAACAGCATGGAGAAAGAAGGTTTGATTGAGCGCAGAAATGACAGCAGTGATAAACGAAAAGTCACCATTGTGCTGACCAAACTAGGCAAGGAAAAAAGAAAAATAGCTAAAGAGTTTGTGTTGGATTTCAATAGCCGTATCCGGAACCAGATTCCGGAATCAAAGCTGAATACGTTCTTCGACGTGTTGCACGAAATTCAATCGATTATAGAAAATAAAAATACATCGCTAACCTAATAACCTTCATTTAAAATAATGAGCCATCGAAAAATCCGCAAAGTTGCAGTATTAGGTTCCGGCGTAATGGGGTCTCGCATTGCATGTCATTTTGCAAACATTGGTCTGGAAGTATTGCTTCTGGATATTGTACCGAAAGAACCGAATGATGCTGAAAAAGCAAAAGGTTTGACACTTGAAAGCAAAGCTGTTCGCAACCGGATTGTGAACGATGCCTTGCAGGCTTCTTTAAAATCAAATCCTGCACCGTTGTATGATGCTGCGTTTGTATCACGCATCGCTACAGGTAATTTTGAAGACAACATGAAAGACATTGCTTCTTTCGACTGGATCGTTGAAGCTGTTGTTGAAAATTTAGATATTAAGAAAAAGGTTTACGAACAGGTTGAATCCTTCCGTAAGCCCGGCACGCTTATAACGTCAAACACTTCAGGTATACCCATGCACCTGATGTCTGAAGGCAGAAGCGAAGACTTTCAAAAACATTTCTGCGGCGTACACTTCTTTAACCCACCGCGCTACATGCGCTTATTAGAAATCATTCCCGGACCGAAAACAAGTCCTGAGGTAATTGATTTCTTAATGCTTTATGGCGATCTGTATTTAGGAAAAACAACCGTACTATGTAAAGATACGCCAGGCTTCATTGCCAACCGCATTGGTATTTATGGCATCATGGAGTCGCTGCACACCATCGTTGAACTTGGCTTAACGGTTGAAGAAGTAGATAAACTAACGGGGCCGGTGATCGGCCGTCCGAAATCTGCAACCTTCCGTACGCTTGATGTGGTGGGGATTGACACAGTAATCAAAGTTGCAAATGGTTTAGGTGCAGGTGCACCAAACGATGAAGCAAAAGACATGTTTGTTCTGCCTGAGATTTTGAAAAAAATTGATGAGAACAAATGGTATGGCGATAAATCGCAGCAAGGTTTTTATAAGAAAACAAAAAATGCTGCCGGGCAAACAGAGATTCTTTCATTGAATTTAAATTCATTGGAATACGGTACGCAGCAGAAAGTAAAATTTGCAGCGCTTGAACAAACAAAAGCGATCGAAGATTTAAAACCACGCTTCTCTGTTTTAATTAAATCACAGGACAAAGCAGGACAGTTCTACAGAAGAACATTCTTAGGTCTGTTCAAATACGTATCAAACCGTATTCCTGAAATTTCAGACGAACTATATCGTATCGACGATGCCATGCGTACCGGTTTCGGCTGGGAACTTGGTCCGTTTGAAACATGGGATGCTGTTGGTGTAGCGAAGGCCGTGAAGATGATGGAAGAAGATGGCCGCAAGCCTGCAGCATGGGTATATGAAATGCTTGAAGCAGGAAACGCAAGCTTCTACAAATCAGAAAACGGAAAACGTTTGTACTATGATATTCCAAGCAAGTCGTACAAAGTAATTCCGGGAACAGAATCTTTCATCATTTTAGATACACTGCGTGCAAACAAGCCGGTGTTTAAAAATGCTGGCGCTACGTTGCATGACATTGGCGATGGTATTGTTAACCTTGAGTTCCACACAAAAATGAATACGCTGGGCGGCGAAGTTGTAGATGCAATCAACCGTTCCATTGGTATTGCAGAAAAAGATTTCCGTGGTATTGTGATCGGTAATGATGGCGCAAACTTCTCTGCCGGTGCAAACCTTGCATTGGTATTGATGTATGCGATCGAGCAGGAATATGATGAAATTGATTTCATGATCCGTGCGTTCCAGAACACGATGATGCGTGCGCGTTACTCATCGATTCCGGTAGTAGTAGCACCACACAACTTAACACTTGGCGGCGGCTGCGAAATGACATTGCACGCCGATCATGTACAGGCCTTTGCTGAAACCTACATAGGCCTGGTAGAGTTTGGTGTTGGTTTGATTCCGGCCGGTGGTGGTACAAAAGAATTCACGCTTCGTGTGAGTGATTCATTTGAAGATGGCGATATCCAGGTAAACAACCTGAAAAATATGTACATGCACATTGCAACCGCAAAAGTTGCAACATCTGCGGAAGAAGCAAGAAGTATGGGTATCCTTCGTAAGAACGATGGTATTACGTTGAACAGAAGTCGTTTGATTGCAGACGCGAAAGCTGCAGCGATCAGTTTGGCAGAAGCAGGGTACACACAACCGAAACAACGCAAGGATATTAAAGTCCTTGGTCAGTCGGCTTTAGGCATGTTCTATGCAGGTGCGAACTCTATGGTATCAGGTAAATATATGTCAGAGCACGATCGTAAAATTTCTGAAAAGCTTGCATACATCATGTGCGGTGGTGATCTTTCAGCACCAACATTGGTATCCGAGCAATACCTGCTGGATCTTGAACGCGAAGCATTCTTATCCTTAACAGGTGAGAAGAAAACGCTTGAGCGTATCCAGAGTATTTTAACGAGCGGTAGACCGTTGAGAAACTAGTTTCTAGTTGCCAGGTACGAGAAAATAAGTTGCTAGGCGCTAGTTTCTAGTTACTAGACAAAAGAATAAAACATAGTTATATAGATGAGCGGGGGTGACTCTAAATAACTTTTAAAATAAATATTATCAATCAACTAAGTAAAGAGTTTTTGAAAGTCTAGTAACTAGAAACTAGCACCTAGAAACTCGCAACTAAATAAGCTATGAATAATTTTAAAGAGTTAAAAGTTTGGCAAAAAAGTATGACACTTGTAAAAGAGATATATTCTGTAACCAAAGATTTTCCTAAGGAGGAACGCTTTGGTATTACAAGTCAAATACAAAGATCTGCTGTTTCTATACCTTCAAATATTGCTGAAGGATGCGGAAGAAGTTCTAATAAAGAATTCTTTCAATTCTTATCAATTGCTCAAGGTTCAATTTATGAATTAGAAACACAGGTAATTCTGGCAACAGATTTAAACTATATGCCAAACGCATCGTTTGAAACCATAAACAATCAAATACAGGAAATTCAAAAGATGCTTTTCTCCTTTAAAAAAACTATAAAAGCTAAAACGAATGTTTAACCGTAGCGTCTAGTACCTAGCAACTAGAACCTAGTAACTCTAACAAACATGAAATCACAAGAAGTATATATAGTAGCAGCTTATAGAAGTGCAGTAGGTAAAGCACCACGCGGGTTGTTCCGTTTTTACCGTGCAGATGATTTAGGAGCTGATGTTGTAAAACATCTGGTAGCTTCTGTTCCTGCATTGGATAAAGAACGCATCGATGATGTAATTGTTGGTAACGCTACACCTGAAGCAGAACAAGGCTTGAACATCGGTAGAATGATCTCGCTGATGGGTCTTGACACGGTAAAAGTTCCGGGTATGACGGTTAACCGTTATTGCTCATCCGGTTTGGAAACCATTGCCATTGCAGATGCAAAGATCCGTGCCGGCTATGCTGATTGTATCATTGCAGGCGGTGTGGAAACGATGAGCCCGATCCCGTTCGGTGGTTGGAAAACTGTTCCGAATTACCAATTAACAAAAACACATGCAGACTACTACTGGGGTATGGGCTTGACAGCGGAAGCAGTAGCTGCTCAATACAATGTATCCAGAGAAGACCAGGATTTATTTTCATACAATTCACACCAGAAGGCAGTAGCGGCTATTAAAAATGGTCACCTGCAGGATGGTATCGTTCCGATCACGATCAAGGAAACATACCTGGATGAAAAAGAGAAAAAGAAAACAAGAGAATACCAGGTAACGATGGATGAAGGTCCGCGTGCCGATACAAGCATCCCGGCACTGGCAAAACTTCGTCCGGTGTTTGCAAACGGCGGTTCAGTAACAGCAGGCAACTCTTCGCAAACATCCGATGGTGCAGCGTTTGTGTTATTGATGTCTGAGAAAATGGTAAAAGAATTAAATCTGAAACCGATTGCCCGGTTGGTATCTTACGCCGTTGCTGGTGTTGAGCCACGCATCATGGGTATTGGTCCGGTGGATGCAATTCCGAAGGCATTGAAATTGGCGGATATGAAACAGGACGACATCAATTTAATTGAATTGAATGAAGCCTTCGCTGCGCAATCATTAGCTGTTATCCGTACACTTGGTTTGGATGAATCTAAGATCAACGTAAACGGTGGTGCTATTGCATTGGGTCACCCGCTTGGCTGTACCGGCGCTAAATTATCTGTACAGATCTTTAATGAACTGAAACGTACCAACCAGAAATACGGCATGGTTACCATGTGCGTAGGTTCAGGACAAGGTGCAGCAGGTATCTTTGAAATGTTATAGTTACTAGGTTCTAGTCGCTAGTTACTAGACTAGAGTACTGGTAACTAATCGCCGTTTGCGAATTCAAGCAACGACATAACAACACTTAATAAATAGCTGAACTCTATTAAAAATCATCCGTAAATTAAATTATAAACCATTTGTCTAGTAACTAGTACCTAGCAACTGGAAACCATACAAATCATTAACAAACACAAACACAGCATCCATATGTCCACACCATCCACATCAACCGACAAGCGCTTTAAAGGAGGCGAGTACATCATTCGCGAACAGGAAGCATCAAGCATCTTCATTCCTGAACAATTTGATGAAGAGCAACGCATGATGGCTGATATGGCCAGAGATTTTTTAGCTACAGAAGTACATCCGATTCTGGATCGTATCGATGCGCAGGAACCAGGCTTGATGGAAAAGCTTCTGGAGAAAGCCGGAGAACTTGGTTTGCTGGCAACATCCATTCCTGAAAAGTACGAAGGTTTCGGGAAAGACTTCAACACATCCCTGCTGTTAACTGAGATCGTTGGTGCGGGTCACTCGTTTGCTGTAGCACTGGCTGCACATACAGGTATCGGTACTTTGCCGATTCTATACTTTGGTACAGAAGAACAAAAGAAAAAATATTTACCTAAGCTTGCCAGCGGTGAATGGAAAGCAAGTTATTGCTTAACAGAACCAGGCTCCGGTTCGGATGCATTGGCAGCTAAAACAAAGGCAGTGCTTTCTGCGGATGGAAGTCATTATATTCTGAACGGACAGAAAATGTGGATCACAAACGCAGGTTTTGCTGATACATTCATTGTGTTTGCGCAGATCGATGGCGATAAATTCACAGGCTTTATTGTTGAAAAAGGCGAAGGCGTTACGCTTGGTAACGAAGAGCATAAAATGGGTATCAAAGGTTCTTCCACCCGCCAGGTTTTCTTCAACGACTGCAAAGTGCCGAAAGAAAATATCTTAGGTGAAATTGGTAAAGGACACTTGATCGCGTTCAACATCTTAAATATCGGCCGTATCAAGCTTGCTGCTGCCGCTTTGGGTGGTTCAACACGTGTGAGCACGCTATCTATTCAGTATGCAAAAGAGCGTATCCAGTTCAAACAACCGATTGCAAACTTCGGCGCTATTCAATATAAATTAGCTGAACAGGCAATTAAAATATATACTGTTCAATCTGCGATGTACCGTGCCGGACAAGGCATCAACGAAGCAGAGGAAGAACTGGTAAAACAAGGCAAGACCTACGAAGAAGCATTGCTGGCTGCTGCGCAGGAATATGCGATTGAGTGTGCGATGCTGAAAGTAGCCGGTTCGGAAACGCTGGATTATGTGAGTGATGAAGGTGTACAGATCTTAGGTGGTTATGGATTCTCTGCTGATTATCCGATGGATCGTTCATACAGAGACTCACGTATCAACCGTATCTTTGAAGGTACAAACGAGATCAACCGTATGCTTACCATGGACATGTTCCTGAAGAAAGCAATGAAAGGCGAACTTGACCTGATGGGTCCTGCAATGGCCGTTCAGAAAGAGCTAATGGCGATTCCTGATTTCGGTTCAGAAGACGAAGGTTTATTCGCGGAAGAAAAGAAAGCAATCCGGAACATGAAGAAGGCATTGCTGATGATTGCCGGTGCAGCCGCACAGAAGTATATGGATAAGCTTGCTACAGAGCAGGAGATCTTAATGAACATGGCAGACATCGCAATAGATATTTATGTAGCTGAATCTACACTGCTTCGTACAGAGAAACTGATTTCTATGAAAGGCGAAGCAGCTGTACAAGGTCAGATCGATATGACGAAGGTAAACGTGTTTGATGCTGCTGACCGTATCAACATCGCTGGTAAAAACGCAATCAACTCCATGGCAGATGGCGACATGCAACGCATGATGCTGATGGGCTTGAAACGTTTCACAAAAGTAGCTCCATTAAACACCAAAGACGCACGAAGAAGAATCGCTGCGCAGTTGATTGAAGCGAATCAATATTGTTTCTAAGAGTTGCCACCAGGTAACTGTTCCATACAAAACCCGTCCGGCTGCTCCTTGTGGTCCGACGGGTTTTTGTTTTTATAAATAAAACTACGCATATTGAATCGCCAGCTGATTTTTGAATGGAGATTGCCCCTACGTTTTTTGAAATTCAAAATCCAGTATCCGATTATTATCCGGATATATCCTTTTAATGAAACGGATAAGTTAAATACATATGAAATATATATGCAAGTAGGTGCGTGTATCAACTAGTTAGCACTCACCCTAAAAGACCGACACGACCGACAATAAATGAACCGAAAAATGAAAGACAAAATGCCAAACATTTGCTTTTGCCCCAACGCTCCCAAGCCCACCCACCACCCGATAAGAGGACAAAGGACAGTTTAAAGGCAATTTTTGAATTTAACAGGATTATAAAAAGTAACTTTACAACCCAATTAAAGAATTAAATTTTAAGACAATATAATGGCAAAAATAGCAAAGACAGAACAAGAAGAACCACTAGAGAAAAAACTCTGGAAAGCTGCCGACAAGCTCCGTAAAAATATGGATGCTGCGGAATACAAACACGTTGCTTTAGGTTTAATCTTCTTGAAATATATATCAGACGCATTTGAAGAACAATATCAAAAATTAGTTGCTCAAAAAAGTGAAGGTGCTGACCCCGAAGACAAAAACGAGTATGTAGCGGAGAAAGTGTTTTTTGTTCCTGCAACGGCTCGTTGGTCATACATACAAGGCAGAGCAACACAACCTACTATTGGCAAAGACATTGATGATGCAATGGATGCTATTGAAAAAGACAACCCTTCTTTGCGTGGTGTTTTACCAAAAGTCTTTGCACAGGAAAAATTGGACAAAACGAGTTTAGGCGGTCTTGTTAACCTTGTAGGTTCTGCAACTATAGGGACAAAGGAAGCACAAAGCAAAGATATTTTAGGTCAAGTTTTTGAATACTTCTTAGGTGAATTTGCCTTAGCAGAAGGCAAGAAAGGCGGACAGTTTTACACTCCGCAAAGTGTAGTGAAATTATTAGTAGAAATGCTTGAACCTTACGAAGGACGAGTATTTGACCCTTGTTGTGGTAGCGGTGGAATGTTTGTGCAAAGTGAGAAGTTCATTAATAAACATCAAGACTATTACAAGAAAAAAGGAAAAGCAGGTTTAAGTTTAAATCCAGTAGACCGAATTTCCATTTACGGGCAAGAGAGCAATCAAACAACTTGGCGATTGGCAAAAATGAATTTGTCTATTCGTGGCATTGACAGCAGTAATGTAAAATGGAACAACGAAGGTTCTTTTTTAAATAATGCCCACAAAGATTTAAAAGCAGATTATATAATTGCCAATCCACCGTTTAACGATAGTGATTGGAGTGGTGAATTATTGCGTGATGATGCAAGATGGAAAGTGCTTGGCGAAAAGCTAACACCACCCACAGGAAATGCAAACTATGCTTGGATTCAACATTTCCTATATCATTTAGCACCCACAGGTCAAGCAGGATTTGTTTTATCTAAAGGTTCCCTAACAAGCAATACAACAGGCGAAGGAGATATCAGAAAAGCACTGGTTGAAAAAGGACTAGTTGACTGTATTGTTAATCTACCGACTAAATTATTTTTGAATACACAGATTCCCGCTTGCTTATGGTTTTTGTCAAGAAACAAAACAAATGGAGGTTTTAGAAATCGTGAAAATGAAATTTTGTTTATTGATGCCCGAAACCTTGGTTTTTTAGTAAACAAAAGAAACCGAGACTTAACTGATGAAGATGTTGACTTGATTGCTGGAACTTACCACAATTGGCGAAATAAAGAAGGAAATTATGAAGATGTAGCTGGTTTTTGTAAATCAGCAACTATTGAAGAAGTTAAGAAATTAAACTACACGCTAACCCCAGGCAGATATGTTGGCTTAGCAGATGAAGAAGACGACTTCAATTTTGAAGAACGATTTTTATTCTTGAAAGCAGAATTGGAAAAACAGATTGCGGAAGAAGAAGAACTCAACAAAGCTATAATATCTAATCTTTCTAAAATCAAAATTGCAGAATGAGTGAGTGGAAAGAATATAATCTAAATGAAGTGTATGACTTTGCTTCGGGACTTTCAAAAGGAGCTTCTGAATTTGGTTTTGGACACGGATTTCTTGGCTTTAAAGATGTGTTTCATAACTTTTTTGCTCCTGATGAACTTACCAGTTTAGTTAACTCAACAGAAAAAGAACAGGAAAGTTGCTCCATAAAAAGAGGTGATGTTTTTCTGACAAGAACAAGCGAAACAGATGAAGATTTGGGAATGAGTTGTGTGGCTTTGAAAGATTACCCTAAAGCAACTTTCAATGGATTTACAAAAAGATTGAGACCAAAAGGCAATGTTGAAATTCTACCCGAATATGCAGGCTTTTATTTTCGTTCTCCTAGGTTTAGGGCTTCCGTCTCTGGAATGTCATCTATTACAACAAGGGCGAGTTTGAATAACTCAATGCTTGCAGATTTGAAAATACCTGTTCCTTCAATAAATGAGCAAAAGGCTATCTCGGAAACCTTAATGGCTCTCCATAAAAAAATTGAATTGCTTGAAAGACAAATTAATACTTTAGAAAAACTAGGAGGGACTTTATTTAGGCAATGGTTTGTAGATGAAGCAAGAGCTGATTGGGAGATAAAACAATTAGATGAGTTTTTCCCTGTAATCACAGGAAAAAGGGATGCAAACTTCGCTACCGAAAATGGCAAATATCCATTTTTTACTTGTTCTCAAAAGTCCTTTAAATGTGATAGTTACTCATTTGATGGCCATTCAATATTATTAGCAGGTAACGGAGATTTTAGCGTAAAAAGGTATAAAGGTAAGTTTGATGCCTACCAAAGAACCTATGTATTAATTCCAAAGGAAGAAAAATATGTAGGATTCTTGTTTTATCTAATGCAATACTTTTTAAATGATATCACAATGGGTGCACAAGGTTCAGTGATAAGTTTTCTTACTAAAGGAATGATTACTGATTATAAGTTTCCATTCCCTAAAAATGATTATGATGAAAAACTAATAAAGATTAATTCTCTAAATAATAAAATTGATGCAAACGTGCATCAAATAGAAAATTTGACAAAGCTTAGAAATTCGATTTCACCCAAAATATTTAATAAACAAATTTTCGTTAACTATGAATAGAATAATAGCCCTTAAAGGCAGAGGAAATTCAGGAAAGACAACCACTATTAATATGTTGCCAAGTATTTTATTGGCAAACGGCTACAGCCGTGTTGCAGGAATGTATCAAAAACACGGTGGGGACTTTTTAGATGTATTTGAGAACGGCAAACACAGAGTTGGTGTAACAAGCTCAGGGGACACTTATGATTTGGTTCACGATAGATTGACGGATTTGATTAATGCAAAATGTGATGTTTGTGTTTGTGCTTGCAGAACTTCAGGAGGCACTCATACTGCTATCTATAATTTTACTGGCTATACTTCACACTTTGAGCAAAAAACTTACGCTCCTACTCCTGCACAAGAACCAATTGTAAATGCGGCTGATGCCAACAAATTATTTTCGTTGATTTAATGCAAAGACTAAAATCCATATTATCCAAACACAGTAATTGGGAACCTTACAATGAATACATTGTAAGGATTGAGGGTTTCGCTTCTACAGATTTCACCTTGTGTATTGAAAATGCTAAAGCATTACTTGAAGGCATTTCAAAAGAGGTTTGTGTAAAGAAAGGTGTAGCCTTGGATAAAAATTCAAAAATGAGCGGATTGCTAAAAACTGCCTTCAAATCTTTAGGTTATCCTTCTACATCTACGATTTTACAAATAGGTACAGCCATTGCAAACGTGGGGCAACAAATGGGCAATTTCAGAAATGAAATTGGAACAACCGCACACGGTAAAACCATTGAAGAACTACAGAAACGACAAAGTTCAATTCACGATTTAACTGGTAATTTCCTGATTGAAGCAACTTCAATTGTTTGTTGTTTTTTGATTGAAGCATTTGAAACAGACCAACCATTAAAAGTAATTGAAGATGAAATTGATTATGATGAAAACGAAAGTTTCAATGATTTTTGGGATGAGCAATATGGTGAGTTTGAAATGGGCGATTATTCATTTTTTGCTAGTGAGGTATTGTTTAGTAATGACCCTAAAGCGTATAAGAATGAATTAAGAGCGTTTAATCTAATTCCTAAAGACGAGAGTAATAATATAGAATTATGATGAAATACCTATATCAACTTTTTTTAGCATTTAACTCAACGTGGTTGATAGTTGTGGTATTTCTTGTAAAGGAAAAATACCGTTTTAATTTCTTGAATGATTATTGCATTTATTATTCTTGGATATTGTTTGTGTTAACCCCAATAATATTAACTGCTTTAAGTTTCTTGGTTGCAATAAAATTGCCCAAGGATAGCTTAAAAAATAGTTCAGTAAGAGAAATTGAATTGGCTAACAATAACTTCCTACCAACCTATTTAGGCTACTTTTTTGTTTCACTTGGTGTAAATGATGTTCCTACTTTAATAGTAGTATTTCTAATTATTTATGTTTTTACTTTCCTGTCTCAAACATTGTACTTCAATCCTATTTTTTTACTTTTTGGGTATCATTTTTATTTCATAAAAACATCAGGTAATGTGAAAATATTTTTAATTACGAGAAAGCAATTAAAAACACCTGGAGAGATTGGGTTTGAAAAACTAAGAAGGATTAACAACTACACATTCATTGATTTATAAAACTTAAAATATGGCAAATTATATATATGGCAAAGTGAAAAGAAAGCAGAATATTTTCAGAGTGATTGAGACTGAATCTGAAATTTATGAAACAGCAGATTTAGTGCTAACTGGCGTTGATTATAATCCTGCAACTCTAATTGAAGATGAAGAACTTTATCAAATAACAAATTTTTCAGAATCAGAATTTGTATTAGATTTTCTTCAAGGGGATTTAGATTCTGTCAATTACGACCAAATTACCAATGAAGACTTAAAAAAGTTATCCTTCATCTGTACCGTACAAGGGAATCTTTATTTTTTTCAGGTTATAAACTCTAGTTTTTTCATTAGTAAAAAATGGTTTTCAATTGATGAATTGACACTTGAAACCAATAGACCTATAATAACAATAAATCCATTTGCAGATGCAATTTACAATAAGGATAATGACACGCTATATTTCAAAAAATTAGCATCTGCTCAAAAAATATTTAAAGGAATGGATCAGTTATATCGTGCTGCTACAGATGCTGAAACACAAAATTTCTTAGAAAATGACTTCCTTGAAGTTGATGAAAACTTTCAAACTGGAAATGTTACTATACCAAACAGGAAAAGAATTGCTTTAGTCAATGAAACATTAAGTAATTTTTCAGAAGATGAAAAGCAAGCAATATATAATTACACAAATCAATACGGTCAAGTAACATATGAGAATGGCAAGTTTAAAATAGAATCAGATAATGATTTGAAATTTGTATTGTGGGGCATAGAGCAACGCTTTTACACAACTCCAATTGGGGGAGATAAAAGAGTTGCAAATTCAATTATTAGCATTTAAGAATTAATGAAACCAATTACTGAAGATAAAATAGAAACTTTTGCTTTAGAAGTGCTACAATCTATGGGTTGGGAGTATGTTCACGGCTTGGCTATTGCTCCCGGTGCAGAACAATCAGAAAGAGAAAATTTTGAGCAAATTGTTTTAATTGAGCGTTTACGAAAATCGGTTTCTGTTTTAAATCCCACCATTCCGCAAGATGCACAGGAACAAGCTATACAGAAAGTATTACGAATATACTCTCCTGAATTACTGCACAACAACGAAATATTTCATCAGCTATTAGTAGAAAAAGTAAAAATACCTTATCAGCAAGACGGATTTGAAAGAAGTTATGAGGTGGCATTGATTGATTTTGAAAATCTTTTGAACAATGAATTTTTGTGTATCAACCAATACACCATTGTTGAGAACAACCAAAACAAAAGACCTGATGTATTGCTGTTTGTAAATGGTTTGCCTTTAGTGGTTATTGAACTTAAAAATGCAGCAGATGAAAATGCTACAATGCGGAAAGCCTTTGACCAAATACAAACTTACAAAGCCACGATTCCAAGTTTGTTTACTTACAATGCAATTTGCGTAATATCTGACGGAATGGAATGTAAGGCAGGAAGTGTTTCAGCAAGTTTCAGCCGTTTTATGACTTGGAAAACAGCAGACGGCAAAAAAGAAGCATCCCGATTTGTTCCACAATTGGAAATATTACTCAAAGGAATGTTGAACCCTTCTACTCTTTTAGATTTGGTTCGCAATTTCGTTGTATTTGAAAAAAGTAAAAAAGAAGATGCAAAAACGGGAATCACTCAAATTGAAACCGTTAAGAAATTAGCGGCTTATCATCAATATTACGCAGTTAATAGAGCAGTGCAATCTTCCATTATAGCATCAGGAACAAACGGAGATAAAAGAGGCGGTGTTGTTTGGCATACACAAGGTTCAGGCAAAAGTTTGAGTATGGTATTTTATTCGGGCAAACTGATAACAGCACCCGAAATGCAAAACCCAACCATTTTAGTCATTACCGACCGTAATGATTTGGACGACCAATTGTTTGACACTTTTGCCAATTCTAAACAGTTACTAAGGCAGGAGCCTGTACAAGCAAAAGACAGAGAACATTTGAAGGAATTGCTAAAAGTGGCAAGTGGTGGAATTGTGTTTGCTACCATTCAAAAATTTTTACCCGAAGACCAAAAATCGGTTTACGAGCAACTTTCTGAACGTAGAAACATTGTTGTAATAGCAGATGAAGCCCACAGAACACAATACGGCTTTGAAGCATCCATAAAAGAAGTAAAAGACAAGGAAACCAAAGAAAAAATTGGAGAGCGTATTGCTTATGGCTTCGCCAAATATATGCGTGATGCTTTGCCAAACGCTACTTATATAGGTTTTACAGGAACGCCCATTGAAGGCGCAGATGTAAATACTCCGCAAGTTTTCGGTCAGTATGTAGATGTGTATGATATTTCACAAGCCGTTGCTGATGGAGCAACAGTTCGAATATATTACGAAAGCCGTTTAGCAAAAGTAAATTTAGATGAAGAAGGCAAACGATTGATTGAAGAATTTGATGCGGAGTTGGAACAAGACGAAGAAATCACAGACCAACAAAAGGCAAAAGCCAAATACACCAAATTGGAAGCGATTGTTGGAAACGAAGAACGCATCAAAAATTTAGCGAAAGACATTGTAAACCATTCTGAACAACGCCAAAAAGTGTTTGATGGCAAAGGGATGATTGTAGCAATGAGCCGAAGAATTGCAGCCAATTTATACAAAGAAATTATCGCTCTAAGACCAGAATGGCACAATAACGATTTAAACAAAGGAGTTATTAAAGTTATAATGACTTCAACAAGTGCTGATGGTCCTGAAATGCAACGCCACAATACCACAAAACAACAGCGTAAGAATTTAGCAGAAAGAATGAAAGACCCTGCCGACCCTTTGCGTTTGGTGATTGTTCGTGATATGTGGTTGACTGGTTTTGATGCACCTTGTTTGCATACCCTTTACATTGACAAACCAATGAGGGGTCATAATTTAATGCAAGCTATTGCGAGGGTAAACCGTGTTTTCAAAGACAAGCCAGGCGGTTTAGTTGTTGATTATTTAGGAATAGCAACAGACCTTAAAAAAGCGTTGTCTTTTTATTCAGATGCAGGAGGTAAAGGCGACCCAACTTTAGATTTAGAAAAGGCAATTGAATTGATGAATGAAAAATATGAAGTCGTTCAACAATTCTTTAACGAAGAAGCCAAAACACAAAAAGACATTGTAGCAGAAGAACCCGAAGCCTATTATGCCAACAGTTTTAAATTTAATTACAAGCGTTTTTTCAATGTAGAAGCCAACGAAAAAATGTCTATCATTCTACAATCAGAAGAACATATTTTAGGATTAGAAGATGGGAAAGCGAGATTCATAAGAGAAGTAACCTTGTTAAGTCAAGCCTTTGCATTATCAATTCCGCATCCAAGAGCAATGGAAATAAAAGACGACATTGCGTTTTTCCAAGCCGTGAAAGCTCGACTTGTAAAATTTGAAGGTACTGGAGGCGGTAAATCGGACATTGAAATTGAAACAGCTATCAAACAGATAGTTGATGAAGCGATAAGTTCAGACAAAGTAATGGATATTTTTGAAGCTGCTGGTATGGAAAAACCAGACATTTCAATTTTATCTGATGAATTTCTTTTAGAAGTAAAAGGAATGAAGCACCAAAATTTGGCTTTAGAACTTTTAAAGAAATTACTCAACGACGAAATTAAAACTCGTTCAAAAACCAATCTGGTAAAGAGTAAAAAATTATTGGAAATGTTGGAGGGTGCAATAAAACGCTACCAAAACAACTTATTGACAACAGCCGAAATCATTCAAGAACTCATCAACATTGCTAAAGAAATTAAAGAATCTGACAAAGAAGGTGACCGCCTTGGACTGACAAAAGACGAAGTTGCTTTTTACAACGCTTTAGAAATAAATGACAGTGCAGTAATGGTTTTGGGTGACGACCAATTAAGAGAAATTGCAAGAGAGATTACGGAAAAAGTAAAAGCAAACGCAACAATTGACTGGACTATTAGAGAAAGTGCAAGAGCAAGACTTATGGTTATAGTAAAGCGGACATTGACAAAGTGGGGTTATCCGCCAGACAAACAAGCAAAAGCAATAGAGACAGTTTTAAAACAAGCAGAACTAATGGCTGACTTCTTTACAAAGGACTAAGCCCACGCTATTGGTGGCACATTTGCAAAACCGCACAAGCCAACGCAACACTAAAGCTAAGTTTTGCAAAAGAGCCACCAAGCCAACGCACCAAGACAGACAAGAAATGACTACGAACAAATACGACAGAAAGAAGGGCGAAGTGCTAACATCAGCTATACGCAAGCAGGGGTTACGTGCTTCGTAGGACAGGAAAGTGGTAAATTTAAAGTTCAGTTCTTCGTAGGAAGCTCAGTGGTTAAAATCCCTGCCTGCGTATAGCTGAGAACCGTTGGCGGTCATTGTAAGGACGGCTCCAAAATCAAGAATAAAACATAAAATATGACACAAGAAGAACTGATTATAAATTGGAGCGACAAAATCCTAGAGCACCTCATTAAACTCAAAGACGATAGATATCACGAATTAACTTTTTGGCTTAGAAAACAAGACAGTCCTACGATCCTACCTTGCGGTGATTAATTCACCTAATCACCGCCTAAAATATCTTTACATAAAAAGGGGAGCATTGCTCCCTTTTTTATTAACTCAAAAAATCAAACTAGTTTTGTTTTTCCACTTTCACAAATTCGATTCCGGTAGTTGTTACGATCCGGAGGATATAAAGACCATTCGCAATGGAACTTGTATTGATGCTGGAGGCAGATGTTTCTTCTTCAAGTACTATGCGTCCGTTCATGTCCATTAACTGGTAGCTCAGAATATTTGCGATAGACACTGACAAACGATCTGAGAATGGATTTGGTGCTACCCGGATTTTTTCCATTGCCCGCTGCTGATCAACACCGGTTG
Source organism: Cytophagaceae bacterium (assembly GCA_021151805.1). GTDB lineage: Bacteria > Bacteroidota > Bacteroidia > Cytophagales > Cytophagaceae > Cytophaga. The sequence continues at coordinate 70,826 of JAGKWN010000006.1, forward strand.
TTATACCGCAGTTGCCGGCATCTGTACTTGGTGTAATGCCGGTATTCCCACCGGAGCAAACCTGACAGGCATCGATCGAGGCTGTACCATTGATATCACCGTTGCAATCCACACAGCTGCTTTCTGTTGCACCGCAGCCGCAGTTGCCTGCCTGTGTTTTATTTTCATCCATCGGACAGGCATCACCGGCTACAGCAACATAGCCTGTTGGTTTTTCACATGCCTGCAAAGTTGTTGCAGCATCACCCATGCCATCATTATCCAGATCCTGATACCAGGTAGAGGCTGGTCCAACGGTAACCATTATCGCAGGGGATGTTGCTTTGCATGCGTTCGCATTGGCTACCTCGACTGTGTACGAACCGGCTGCAGTAGCATTGTATGTAGCAGATGTTCCTACCGTTGCTGTTCCATTCATCCATTTGTAAGAAGACCCATTACTTGCAGTCAATGTTACTGAGCCACCTTCACAGAATGTTGTTGGTCCGTTCGCGGTGATACTTGCAGTTGGAACGGGATTTACGGTTACTGTTGTCGCGCTTGAAGTTGCTTTGCATCCGTTCGCATTTGTTATTTCCACCGTGTATGAGCCGGCTGCAGCAGCATTGTATGTTGCTGCAGTTCCTACCGTTGCTGTTCCGTTCTTCCAGACATAGCTTGCACCGGTGCTTGCAGTAAGCGTTACGGATCCGCCTTCACAGAAAGTTGTTGGTCCGTTTGCTGTGATGCTTGCAGTTGGAACAGGATTTACTGTTACGGTTGTCGCGCTTGAAGTTGCTTTACATCCGTTCGCATTTGTTACTTCGACTGTGTACGAGCCGGAGGCTGTAGCATTGAAAGTTGCCGCAGTTCCTACGGTTGCTGTTCCATTCATCCATTTGTAAGAAGAACCAGTGCTTGCAGTCAATGTTACTGAGCCACCTTCACAGAATGTTGTCGGTCCGTTTGCTGTGATGTTGTATGTTGCTGTAGTTCCTACGGTTGCTGTTCCGTTCATCCATTTATAAGAAGAACCACTGCTTGCAGTCAATGTTACTGAGCCACCTTCACAAAATGTTGTTGGTCCGTTGGCGGTGATACTTGCAGTTGGAACGGGATTTACGGTTACCGTTGTCGCGCTTGAAGTTGCTTTGCATCCCGCGGCATTGGTTACTTCCACGGTGTATGAGCCGGCTGCAGTAGCATTGAATGTTGCGGCAGTTCCTACGGTTGTTGTTCCGTTCTTCCAGACATAGCCTGAACCGGAGCTTGCAGCTAATGTTACGGATCCACCTTCACAGAATGCTGTCGGACCGCTTGCGGTGATGGTTGCAGCCGGTGCAGAATTTACTATCACTGTTGTTGCAGCAGATGTTGCCTTGCAACCATTTGCATTGGTCACTTCCACGGCATACGAGCCCGCAGCCGTTGCCTTGTATGTTGCGGCTGTGCCAACGGTTGCAGTTCCGTTCTTCCAGACATAGCTGGCGCCGATGCTTGCAGTCAATGTTACGGATCCACCTTCACAGAAAGTTGTTGGTCCGTTTGCGGTGATGCTTGCAGTTGGCGTTGCATTTACAGTCACGGTTACCGCAGCGGATGTTGCTTTGCAGCCGGCGGCATTGGTTACTTCCACGGTATACGAACCAGCTGCGGAAGCATTGTATGTTGCTGCTGTTCCTACAGTTGTTGTTCCATTCATCCATTTGTAAGAAGACCCATTACTTGCAGTAAGAGTTACGGATGCTCCTTCGCAGAATGTTGTTGGTCCGTTATTTATGATGGTTGCAGTCGGTGCAGTATTGACAGTCACGCTTGTCGCAGCGGATGTTGCTTTGCAGCCAGCGGCATTTGTTACTTCGACTGTGTACGAGCCGGCTACAGCAGCTGTATATGTTTGTGCAGTACCAACCTGTGTTGTTCCATTGAACCATTTATAAGAAGCACCTGCACTGGCTGTTAAGTCAGCATTGCCGCCCTGACAAAAGGAAGTAGACGAAGCTGTAATTACTGCACTGCATGATGCGTTTCCATATACTTCTACTTCATACAAAGAGTACCCATATTGTGTTGCTCTTGTTGTACCCGTTACTCTTACATATCTCCCGGTTGTGTTTAAACCGCTGATGATGTCCAGTCCGCCGTCGCCATTCGCTACCTGTTTCACTGTGCTCCATGTTATTCCGTCTGTTGAAGTTTCAATCTTATATGCAGAGGCATATGCATTTTCCCACTTTAAACGGATTTCACTGAGTTGGTAGGCAGCCTGCAGATCTATTTGAATCCACTGCGGATCCGCATAGGCACTTGACCATCGCGTAGAAGCGCTTCCATCAACAGCATTTGCTGCTACATTCCCGAAGCCTGCTTCTGTAGAAGATACTGTTACTGGTTTTTTCAGTGCAATGTTTACGCCTGTCGGCAGGTAATTTTTTAGATCCGGCAGCGACTCCAATGTTATTACTCTCGGGTCTGTGTATACCTGCTTCACATATGCTTCAGAATTATTATTCTGAATAAAGTCGCCCCAGGTAACAAAGTACGACCAGCCTTGTGTGGCTAAATTATTGGGATCCGGCAGACCGCCGACTTCTGCCAAAGCAAATTCTTTTCCTTTATTTCCATGGATCGTATTGTATTCATTCCAACTGGTTGAGCGTGGATAATCATATGCAATGATGTCAACATAATCGTATCCCGGAAACCAATCTGTCGGATTGCCATGTTCATAACCATAACAATTCCATACCCAGATCAGGTTATTAAGTTTATGATAATTAACCAGCCGGTTGTACATCAGTTTCCAAAGCTCTTTACACGGGCCGGCACCTTTGGCTCCCCACCAGAACCATTGTCCTGAAGCTTCATGCAGCGGGCGCCATAATACCGGCACCCCATTATCCTGCAATATTTTTAATTCAGCTGCCACCAGGTCAATATCACGGATCAGCAGATTATAATTTGTACTGCCAGGATTGGCAAGCGCATTCTGCAGATCAAACCAAACAGCGCAGCTATAAAAGGCCTTGTACCAACGTGCGTCGCCACCGGTTGTGCCTGCACATTCCTGGCGATAATTGACATCAAAAATGTCTGCTGGTGCATCCCAGTGCCAGCTGAATGTGACAATACCCTTTTTGTTGTTCACCCAATCAATGGCTTTCTGCGTATCGGTGGGTTTTGCACCCTCTTGTTTTCTTCTTGGCATATAATCCATAAAATCAAGTCCTAGAATTGCAGGCGTCTTGCCGGTAAGATTTTTGATCCATACCGCATAGTTATCCCAATACTGACCCGAGATGATCTTTTGGCCATAGATATCATCCATGTAGGCCTTTAAATTTTTAGTCTCTTGCGTAGCTGCCGGATTTACCAGTCGCTGTGCATAAATAGTATTCGCTGATAATGAAATCACAACGAACACCCATATTCGGAGTAAATTTGTAGCTCTCATGATATATTGTTTTTGTTTCATTTATTATTTCAATAATACCATATTTCGGCTGGAGCAAGGGGCGAATTCGGTGGCAAAAAGGGGGACAGGAAAATGAAATTTAAAAGAAAAAATTATCACGCTTCAATACCCTGTTTTCTTATTTCATATTATACTATTTGAGGTCCTGAGTCTATAAACATGTTGTTTTCCATGAAGCAGGATAGATCCAATGTCCTGGATTGAGTAAGTTGTCAGCTATCAAAAAAAATAAAATAAAAAAAGCAGAGTTAGACAACTCTGCTTTTAAGCCATTGGTAAATTTACTGAACTAAACTATCGGGGGAATGGCTGAAATTATAAATGAATTTTAATGAATCTTTTCAAGCTTGAAAGTCTTTATGCCTGCATCCGTAATAATACGGACAATGTATAAACCAGCACTGAAGTTTCCTGTCTGGATAATCCGAATATCATAGCCTTCATACACTGTCCTTCCATTCAGATCAATGATCTCCACTTTTGACCCTGCCGGCGTGGTTAAGAATAGTTGATCGGAGAATGGATTCGGCGCTGCAATTATTTTATTCATATCTGAAGCATCGTCAATTGATGTAGTAATGTTGCATTGCTCAACGTTCAGAACAGGTGTTCTATCCGTTGTGCCTCCCGAACATATGTTACAGACATCCAGGGCTGCCGTTCCATTCGGAACACCGGCACAATCCACACAACTCTGTTCGGTGTTGCCGCAGCCGCAGTTCCCTGCCTGTGTTTTGTTTTCATCCATCGGACAAGCATCGCCGGCTACAGCAACATAGCCTGTTGGTTTTTCACAGGCCTGCAAGGTTGTTGCAGCATCACCCATGCCATCATTATCCAGATCCTGGTACCAGGTAGAGGCTGGTCCAACAGTCACGGTTACCGCTGCGGATGTTGCTTTGCAGCCAGCAGCATTGGCAACTTCTACAGTATAAGAACCGGCAGCAGTGGCATTGTATGTTGCTGCCGTTCCTACGGTTGCTGTTCCATTCATCCATTTGTAAGAAGAACCAGTGCT
>JAGKWN010000111.1 GCA_021151805.1 Cytophagaceae bacterium
TAATAATTGTTATGGTGTTAATATCGTTAATGACTCTAAACTTAATTCATACAAAAAAAACGATTTCATTAGATGAATTTTTATCTGGAATAATTAAATCGGTTTATCCACATCGTTTGAAGTATGCTATATTTTTTCTATTCATTATTTTTATAATGGAGGCTTTACATTATAGAGGTATAATGAATATTGATTATGTAATTATATACATATTAGTTTTCTGTACTTTACAATTTTTGACTTATTTTTTTATGACAGTGGATGAAGAAGGGGAAATTGCTTTATCAAGTATTTCTTACGCTTTTGTAGCCATGATAACAATTTTGTATTCAATTTATTTATTAGCTAGATACGATTATGAAAATCTTTTTAATATCAAACAATCGGTTACAATAAAATTAAATGACACAAAAATAGAATGTAATGATAAAACGCATAATTCTTATTTAGGTAAGACTGATAACTATTTATTTGTTAAACTATATCAATCTAATTCAAGATTAGTAATACCTATTTCAGAAGTTAAGAGTTTGGAGTTTATAAGTAACGATTGATTTTGAATAGATTATAAGTACACCAGACAAAAAGAGAATTTTGATAGAATAAAATGGTATAATGGATAATAAAGTTAAAGATATCGAAAATAGACAAAATGATTATCAACAAATAATGAATGCAATTTTGCGAACAGAACTTGGTATAAGGTCTATTTCTATAATGTATGATGAACACTCCTCAGATAAAAAATCAAAAGAAAATATTTTTTTATTAAAAGAAAATATTCAATATAGACTTTTTTCCGCATCGCATCAGTACTTAATTTTTTTAAGAGAATTGGCGTACTCTGAAAAATATTTAGAAGGATTGCATACAGAAAATCCAAACTTTTTAAATTCATTTCTTTTAGGAAATCCACACTTTGATAAAGTAGAACTTGAGTTATCTTCAGTATTTGATAGTATAATTTTTCAATTGTCGTCTGTATTTGATTATCTAAGCCATCTATTGTGTTATATATGTAAAAAGGACAAATCTAATACTTTGTATTGGACAAAACTAGCATCTTCTGTTAGAGATAAAAATAATGAATTATATAAATTGCCAATTGCTAAAACGATATATCAAATTGACAATGATTTTGTTGGAAGATTATATGATTATCGTTCAAGATTACTTCATAACAAAAGAGATAGACATCAATTTACATCTTTAGTAACACTAAAAAGTTCTGACCTAGGGTATAATGTAAAAATTTTATCGTCTCATATTGCAATGAAGCATTTTAAAACAATTAGAATCTTAATTCCTTATGATAAGATTACTTTAACGTATTTATCCTCTTGGCTATTAAAAGAAAGTTTAAGTCACATTGAAAAAATTCTTGATGGATTAAGGGAAGAAATTTTAAGAACATCAACTTTTTATGATAATGTTCGAAAGCCCAAAGAAAATACTGGTTTTATGCTTTTAATGCATGATCCAATTACAAATACTGTTAAACCGGTATCAGATACATTATGGGAAGAATATAAAAATCAAGTTGATTAAAAAATAAATCAGAGCGCTTAGGAGTTCCCACCGTCTCTCACCGTGGTCTGTGGCACACAGAACACCAAAGGTAAATTGAGTTAAGAAAGAATAATAAAATCTAGTAATGGAAGTGGTTAATTTGATAAAAGAGTGGGTGGTCTGTGTACCGTTGCGGAGCCACAGACCCATGCAGAACAGATAAGGAATTGATTTATTAATATTACAATTAAACAACTATTCAACTTGAGTTTATTTCGATCCATCAAAAACGCATTGTTTCCAGTGCAGAAGAAAAGTGTAGATGATACTTTTATCTTTCCTTATTCGGAGGATAAAGAAATGAAACGGCAGGAAATATGGAGCAATCTTGAAAAGGGACTGCTGTTTGAAGATATGAATCTTCTTATCCCATGGTCGACTCCATTTTCAGATCTTGACAAGTTTGCTGAACATCGGGAAGACAGAGGCGACAGGACAAATTGGTCTTTTGGAAAGCATTGTATCCTCGATGGTTATGAATGTTCCATTGGTGTTATGAAATGGTCGTGGATCCATGATACCAATCCATTCTCTCAAATAGATGCGTGGCTGGGATTCGATGATGCAGGCTGTGAAAGATTCCTGTTCTTAAAAGAAAGGTTAACGGAATTGCTTGGCGAGCCGGACACATTGCAGCTGAAAAAATTTGACGACCTTGACCTAGGAACTGTTGAATGGAGAAATAAAAATGTGCAGGTCTTATTGATCGGGATTGAACAGTTCGCCTGTAAATACTGGTTGAAAATCGGATTAAAGGATCATAAAAATTTCTGAATCTTTTGCTGAGTTTCCGCCTAGGTTGGTAATTGTTCTCTTGCCTAACCTCCAAACTCGCCGTGGTTGTGTCTTTTCGACCTCCGCCACGGCGGACACCAAGTGCTGTGTGATGTTGGGCGTGTATAAATAAGTAAAAATTAGTAAATGAAATATTAATTTGGCTTGGGTAAAGCAGTGAGTGGTTGGTCGAAAAGACACAACCACGACGAGAGTCGACTAACTCACTAACCAAGCAAAACAACAACACAATACCCAAACCCCAATGGTAATCTTCACAATCGTATTTACACTTCTCTATACCTACCTGATTTTCCGTTGGGACAAATACGTAAGCTGGCAGCTGGGCAGCACTATTTCCAGGACAATAAAATACGTGCACTACATCACATTTTTTATTTCCCTCACCATTGCTTTTACTTATCTGCAATTTGATCTTGGTCTGCGCGGGATCTGGACGACACGGATCTTTGTAATCACAGCCTTGCTGACGGGCACGTTCTTCTACTTTGTTGCAAATAAGGACATCTTAAATAAAATAGAAAAAATATACTTCTGGATTTTTCGTTTCCTGCCCAGCGTTACGGGTGCGGTTTTACTGATTCCATTCTTAGGTGTTGTGCTTGTGTTTTCATTACTCGGCAGACTGTTTGATCCTGCCGATGAGATTTATTACGAAGACGCGCACATCCGGATGAACAGATCTTTTAAAGGTGTTTTAGCGCCGCCCGGTGTTGATTTCTATACCAAACACTTTATATTTGAAAAACTTGTGGACAGTCGTGAATTTAATACAGACGCCATTGATTCCGTCACTGTGCGTTACGATCAGGACTCGACCAGAATCTTTGTGTATGGGTCTCCTGAAACAGACGGTATGCCCAAAGTAATAAGCATAGAAAAGCACAGATAATATGTGAGCCGGTTAAGGGAAGCTATTAATTTGATAAAGCAATGGGTGTTCTGTGTGCCACAGACCACTGTAGGGAGTTAACTTGATAAAGCAGCGGGTGTTCTGTGTGCCCCAGACCACGGTGAGGATGGAAGCAATTAACTTGATAAAGTAATGGGTGTCTGTGTGCCACAGACTACTGTAGGGAAAGCAGAGATAATATCCGCTGTGAGCGTAAAATGTAAATTAGAATAAATGAAGGTTACCACTATTGCAATATTTATAATAAAATCTATGAAACTATTCTATACGTTCCTTGTTGCAGCTGTTTTACTTGCAGGCTGCGTATCCTCATCTGAACATAACGTTGATACTGCTGCTGTAGACTCTTTGTACCAGCGCTCAACACAGGCCAACCTATTGCATGGATGGTGGATCTCTGACGATTTTCTTACCCAGGTAGAAAAGAAACGGTCTGTGTATGCAAGCCGTACGTATTCTTCGAAAATGCTGGCATTTACCTTAAGCAAAGAACTTTTATTAAGCAATGCGCCCCAGCTGCACGGCTTTACTGAACATGAAGACGGATACAGCAGCCCGTTACTGTTTGATACCATACAGCATAAATTTGTAAATGATCTGAGCCGGCTGGGTTTGTATCCTTCTTTTCCTGATTCGTTTGAACTGAATATCAAAGATTGGTCGCATGTGGAAATGTTTTTTCCAGGAACAAAACAAAGCGATGCATACAGAAAAGTAAACAATGTGAATGATGCATTGAGGGGCATTTTGTTTGCAGGTAATTACAGCCTGGATGCTCATGATGTAAGGTTCGATAAGACAGGCGCTGTGACAGGTTTCGCCGATTATCAGTTTTATGAACCTATCTATGATTTTGGTGATGGGATTGACTACGATGCCATTGTTTTATACAAAGACAAGCACGCCGGAAATCTGATGGATGGAGAAATATATACCTTTACCTTCAATGCCGATACCCTTTGTTTATCTCATGTGGAAACGGACTGGGATAAAATGGAACACAAAGTCAGTACAGAGAAGATTAAGCTGATAAAACAGTGATGTTATGTCTCATTCCGGATTCGCAAATTCAAAGCTTTTTCACTTTATGTTGGGTTCATCACTCTCCCCAAACCACAACAGCGGTTTGAGTGGCGGTTAGGTTGGAGTGGTGAACGCCGACAGGAGTTAAAAGCAGTGGGTGGTCTGTGTGCCACAGACCACGGTGAGAGATAATGCAGTGGGCTGTCGGCCGTTGGCACGACAGCGGGTTGAGTGTCGGTTAGGTTAGAGTGCTGAACACCGACATGAGTTAAAAAAGCAGTGGATGGTCTGTGTGCCACAGATCACGGTGAGAGGACCACGGTGAGAGATAATGCAGTGGGCTGTCGGCCGTTGGCACGACAGCGGGTTGAGTGTCGGTTAGGTTAGAGTGCTGAACACCGACATGAGTTAAGAAAAGTACAGAGATAAGATATGCAGAAGCAGTTGGCTGATCAGGATATTTTTTATATTCGTACTGGTAAAACCGTTACCGACTTTCATCAACAAACCCATAATAATGAATATTACTGAAGCGGTGATTGTACCGTATGAAGAAACATACCGGGATGCGGTTGTGACCCTCTGGGAGCGGTCTGCGCGGGCAACCCATCATTTTGTTGCGCTCGATGACCTGGTATATTATAAGGAGGCCGTGCGTAAGATCGACTTCTTTTCCTTCGCGGTATACTGCCAGTTCCACAACAACCGTATGACCGGTATATTAGGCGTTGCCGGTACCGATCTGGCCATGCTTTTTGTTGACCCGGATTTCATCGGCCAGGGCTATGGCAGACAACTGATGCTGTTCGCCCTGCATGATTTGAAAGCAACAACAGTGGAAGTAAATGAGCAGAATATCCAGGCAGTCAATTTCTACCGCAAGTTTGGATTTGTTGTCTACGATCGCGCGGAAAAAGATTCAGAAGGGAAGGATTATCCCTTGCTGAAAATGAAACTGCAGGAACAAGCAGTGGTGACACCGGAGGCTTTAACCATCCGGTTGCTGCAGGACACGGATGCGATCCCCTATGAGCTGCTGCTGGACGCGGACCCATCGAAAACACTGGTGGATCGTTATATGTCGAAAGGCGAAACATACCTTGCGCGGCAGGGGCATGAAACGCTGGCGGTATGTGTGGTGCTGCCGCTGAATCAGGAGACCATCGAGATCAAGAACCTGGCGGTTGCAGAGAAGGTGCAGGGCAAGGGCATTGGTAAAGCGATGATTGCACATGTGTTTGATGCAGCAAAGCAAAAAGGATATAAGACCATTTTGATTGCTACGTCCACACCCAATATCGGTCCGCTGTATCTGTACCAGAAAATGGGCTTTGAATACGACTACCTTGTGAAACATTATTTTGATAACCACAAGGATCACTATAACGGCGAGCTTTTTGACAATGGCATCCGGTGCAACCACCTGATCGTGCTTTCAAAAAATCTGTAAGCTCAAAGCCTTTGTGGTATATACTTTCTTACTCTTAACAGGACCGGGCAGTTGGAACATCTGAAAACATACATACAAGCCCTGGCGCCGATGTCTGCAGCTCTCACCGTGGTCTGTGGCACACAGACCACCAAAGGTAAATGAGTTAAGAAAGAAAATAGAATCTAACAAAAGCCTGAAGAGTAAAAAGGGTCGTCTGCAAGATATTATGAAGCAGATAATCATGTTTTTGGTAACTTGTCACATTGTGCTGATTGATTTTAAATAGAAGGGATTAACCTTTTAAAGCAGTGAGTGTTCTGTGTGCCACAGACCACCAAAGGTAAATTGAGTTAAGAAAGAATAAATGGAATTCAACTCTAATAAAAAACAACATGACAAGAGAAGACGCACAACCTGCCTGGGAAAAAATAGTGGAGACAGGTTTTTCAGATTACAATAAATTAACGAGGGAACAGCGTGTATGGTTTAATGTTGAGCAGCTAATCACGCATGGACTCTGGGATCACTATGTAAACTATGGTGCAGATAACAATACTGATACGATCGAAGACCTGGAGTATCTGAAATTCAAATCTATTGCTGACCAGTTACGGACGTTTAACAAAAAATATTTTCCCAAAGGTGTACCAGCAGGCCCGCATGCCCGGGAGAAGGTATTTGAAAAATTTTCTGAAGAGCAATTAGAGGAGGATATTGAAGAGATGGATGATAAGTTTTGGGAGATGAGTGAAGACCTGGAAGAAGCATTGCTCCAGCACATCCGTATGACGGGAATAGGAAAGTCATGAAAAGATACTGTGGTGGGGAGGCGATTTGCCGCGGCGAAGGCCATCCATGGCGGGGGACACTGTTCAAAGCAATAAAGCTTTCCATCATACCTCTCAGAAACATTTTGTATCTTCAATCCTTAAAAAAAATAAATAAGCAATCATTCAAATGAAAAAATACTTACTAATCCCCGTGGTACTTTTCTGTTGTTCCATCTACGCTCAGGCTGCCGAAATGGTGAAAGGTAAAATACTGACAGATAAAGATACCATAGATGTTACCTTTAAAATACCCGTTTTCGCGATTACCGGCGATGTCAATTATATTAAGCTGCAGGAAAAGGTAAAGTATATGGATGCTTCCGGAAATCAATGTGTGCTGAAGCCTGATCAGGCAGTTGAAATTCAATTTACATTCAAAGGCAGTAAGGTCCGGATGCTGTCCAGATACAAGTCCATTTATTTGGGATCGATGTTTTCTTCCAATGAATATATTTTTTTACAGCTGCTGGTTGATGGCGGAGTGAAACTTTTTGGTCATTACCGGAGGCAATCATCCGGCGGGATGTATAATGGTGCTACCGGCATGTACACCGGCGGTGGTTCTCATGTTGCAAATGATTACATTCTGCAGAAGGGCAACGGTACTTTAGTACAAGTATATGGGGGATCTTTCAAAAATGAGATGTCGGACTATTTCAGCCAGTGTCCGGCATTGGCTGAGATGATACGAAATAAAACATATCGCATCAGGGATATGGAAGCCATTGTGAAGTTTTATAATACAAGCTGCAATTGATGGAGAATGAAGGGTATGTATCACGCTTCACCGCGGTCTGTTGCTCCGTCGCGGCGGAGCAACAGACCACAGCGAGAGCCGACTAAACCAACTACGGCACAAGAATATTGTCAAGATAAAGTATTTTGAAATATAACAATGAATGATAAGATTGATTTTAGTCTGTCAATAGAAATTGAAGATATTGCCACATGGATGGATGGCGGCTCTGTTACATTACAATGTCGAAATAAAAAAAATCAGGAATTTGAAATTGAATTTGTTCAGCATGTTTCTTTGGTTTTATACGAACATACGAATATGCCCGGAAGAATGTATCTGAACAAAAAGCTGGTAAATCAAAGGTCTGAATTGGAAAATGAAATTATAGAAGGTCTAACAACCGCAAAATTTAAATCCAATAATTTTTCAGATCGATTAATTTTAGAAGAAAAACTCAACTATGTGAGATCTGAAAAATACTTAACTGATCAGGAAAAAATAAAAATAAAATAGAAAATCATATGCATACTTCCTCACCGTGTTCAGTGGCTCCGCCGCCGCGGACAGAATACGGTGAGGGAAAAGCAGAGATAATGACTTCGTTGGTTCGGCTGAATTATCAAATAAAACGTTTTGTTGCAAATAATAACTCCTATGAACATGTTTGAAGATCCAATGCAATTTGATATTAAAAAGAAGATAGGTAATGTTGAGGTGGAATATTCTGGTTTAATGGAGATTTGTCAGGGCGGTCCGGAAGTAGGTCATGTCTCAATCAATGGAAAGTTAATGGAAGGGCGTTTTGGAGGACCTGCTTTACTTCATGATGATGATATTTATTTACCTGTATATCTTAAAAAATTTTTAGGCACTGGTTTTAAACTTGTAAAGATAAACGCTGTCACATTTAAATGTGAAATTTTTGGAGGGTTGAAAAAGCTGATTTTCCTTGATAGAATTGAAGCTGGCCGCATTTATTTTTTTGAAGATATGAATAAGACTATTCAAACGTATTACGAGCAGAAATAGCAGTCTACCTCTCGAGGATATATAGATTAAATTCTAACCACACACTTCACCGTGGTCTGTGGCACACAGACCACCAAAGGTAAATTGAGTTAAGAAAGAATAATGGAATCTGGCAAAATGCCTTGAAGTGTATAAATGATCGTCTGCAACATATTATGAATAAGGTAAAGATGTATTTGGCATCTTGTCACATGATGCTGATCGATTTGAAATGATAGATATTAACTTGATAAAGCAGTGGGTGTTCTGTGTGCCACAGACCACGGTGAGGGAATCTGTATCCTCCGTGGCGAAGGCACAGACCACGGTGAGGTTTAAAAAATAATATATACTATTTATGATAGGTCTTGGGAAAAAATGGGGTATCGCACTGGCAATCTTATTATGCTTCGCTATTGCATTTATCTTCATAAAGAAAAAAAATGATGCTTTTGATAAGTATCCAACGGGAGAAAAAGTAAATGAAGATAGTTTGAAATTTAATTCTAACGAATGGAAAAAGCAGCGGGCATATTATGAAGACGTACGTCCGTATATGCTGGGGGATTTGCGGACAAATGTTTTAGTTCCCGGTATGGATTCTGTCACTGTTAAAAATCTGTTAGGTGAAGTCAGGGTATCTCATGATATTCACTGGTGGGAATACAGATTGGGTATATACCGGGAAATTGAGGCTTCTTATTTACAGATTGAATTTGATGATCAGGGAAAACTGAAACAAACTAAAGTGGTAGATAGATAAAATAGCTGGTGTCTTTCACCGTCTGTGGCACACAGAACACCAAAGGTAAATTGAGTTAAGAAAGAATATGGAATCTGGCAAAATGCCTTGAAGTGTATAAATGATCGTCTGCAACATATTATGAATAAGGTAAAGATGTAGTTGGCATCTTATCACATGATGCTGATCGATTTTAAATGATAGATATTAACTTGATAAAGCAGTGGGTGTTCTGTGTGCCACAGACCACCAAAGGTTGATTGAGTTAAGAAAGAATAATGGAATCTGGCTAAAAGCACTGAAGAGTATAAATGATCGTCTGCAACATATTATGAATAAGGTAAAGATGTATTTAGCATCTTGTCACATGATGCTGATCGATTTTAAATGGTAGATATTAACTTGATAAAGCAGTGGGTGTTCTGTGTGCCACAGACCACGGTGAGGGACCTCAGATCCCGAATTAAACTCCAACTACGAAAGAAAAATTTTTGTTCATAGCGTAATTAAGTATCTTACCAGTGTTTTATACAAACAATACGGATGTATTCTTTCATACTCTTTATATGTTATTTGTATTGCTACGTCTCGGATTGGAGGCTTGGCCGTCTCTTTTTTCTACCGGCTTCCGGTCAAGGGAAGGGCGTTGCAGCCGTAATGGTGATGCTTTGCCTGCAATTATTCTTATACATGCTTTTGCGGGCCTGGATGCCATGGATCAATTCATAACCAGAGCTTGTTGGTTTGTGTGCCCTCACCGTGGTCTGTGGCACACAGAACACCAAAGGTGAATTGAGTTAAGAAAGAATAAATAGAGAAAATGTAAAAAGGAATCCATATATATATCAAACTCGAAACTCTCGAATGAATATTTTAAATAAAAGAGAGTAATTTTATAAAGCAGTGGGTGGTCTGTGTGCCACAGACCACGGTGAGGGGGAGTAACTTGATAAAGCAGTGGGTGGTCTGTGTGCCACAGACCACGGTGAGGGGGACTGCGGAATAGTACGCACCAGTCAGAGACTGGCGCGAGGTGACCTGATCAAATTCAAAAATATCGCATAAACTTTTAATTGATAACTTATGAAACTGAAAAATCTCTTTTTAATTTTTTTAGCGATCAGCAGTATGATCGCATGTAAGAAAAAATCGGACGAGCAACGTACCATGTTCGCAGCGCCCAAAGATACCGTGCTTGCTAAATTAAGGGAGACCCCGCAGGGCTTTACCATTGATGCAACGAAGGATACCATCCTTACAGGGAAGTCCGGCATTAAAGTTGCCATTGGCGCCAATGTGTTTGTGGATGAAGACGGCAATCCGGTAAACAATGTGCAGATCGAATTGCTGGAAGCAGTGAATGTACAGAGCTTTATTGAAAACGACCTGGCTACTGTTTCAGGGGATGAGATCCTGGAATCGGGCGGGATGTTTTACATCAACGCGACTTCAAACGGCAAACCTGTCAGCATTAAAAACAACGAAGCGCTGACCTTGTCTGTGCCATCTTCCGCGGTCATCGGGGACATGGGTGTCTTTTACGGCACCTATAACAACGAAGGCAAATTGGAATGGCAGCCGGTTAAAAACGAAGAAAACATGGCGATGGATTTCAACATGATCGCCCTGCCATTGAAAACACTTGATTACAAAGGGCAGGCCGACAAACTCCGTCAGAGCTGGTTTCAAAACGATACGCTTGTTATAAACGAAATAGAGAAGCTTGCCGATCCGAAGTTTGAAGGTACCTTCATTGCCACACGTGAGTTTGCTACGCGTCTGCAGATCCACATACTGGGCGTTATGACAAACAGTGATAGAACGACTTTCAGGGACGTCATGAATATTTATAAGAAACACATCAACGGCAACCTGTGGGAAGCGGATGAGGAAGTGTATAAATACCTGACACCGCACTACAACGAATTGGTGAAAAGGATGGATAATGATTCAGACGATCAGCTGCAGTTCGCGAAAGCATTCAAGGATTTTGTTTCGCGGTGCTGGGCGGTGGTGGAGACTGCTCCGAAAGCGAAGTGTACACAGCCGGTTAATTTTGCCAAACTGGGTATTACAGACAACACCACCAAACAGCAGCTGGTCGACAAAGGCATTTCACCTGCGCAGGCAGACCGGTATCTGTACATGTACAATCAATACAAATCAGAGACAACATTTGCGGCAATCAAGTCTTATACGGTATCTGTTTCTAAATTGGGCTGGGTAAACATTGACCGTTTTTTAAATGACCCAAGCTGCAAAGAAAGTAAACTGTCGGTAACCGTTACCGGCGTAGATACAAACATGGTGAAGCTTGTGCTGGTTTTTCCAATGCGTAATATTTGTGTGGAAGCATTAAACCATACGGGTAACACGTATAGCTTTACCAACAAAGGTGGTAACTACAGAAAGCTGCCGATCGGCGAAGAAGCTGTACTGATCGCCATGTCTTCTAAAAATGGACAGCCGTATTTTGCAACCCAGAATATTCAGATCTCTGAAACCGGGGCCTATACAATGGAACTGCAGCAGTCATCCACAGAAGAAATGAAAACGGCCATGGGGAGAGCGTTGAAGATGAAGAAGCCATTGTAAATAATTCGGCGCTGTTATCGTGTTAGGATCAGCGCCGGCTATTTTTTCTGTTATGTCATTAACTGATGTGATGCAGTCAAAGACTGCGGAATAGTACGCGCCAGTCAGAGCTGGCGCGAGGTGATGTATAAAACAGAAATTACAAATTTCCCTTATCAGCGTCCGGTTCGTCGCTCCTCACCGTGGTCTGTGGCACACAGACCAACAAAGGTAAATTGAGTTAAGAAAGAATAAATAAAGAAAAATGCAGGAAACGAATCCATATATAAAGCAAACCCGCAACTCCCGAATGAGTTTAGGTGAAGTTTATTTTTGGACAAGTACAATAAAAGATTGGAAACATTTACTTAATCAGGATAAATATAAAATACTTATCATTGATTTTTTGAAAGAATTAACAAGTAAACAATTCATAAAAGTATATGCATTTGTTATTATGCCTAATCATATTCACTTGGTTTGGGAGTTGTTAGAAAAAAATGGTAAAGAAATGCCACATGCATCGTTCAATAAAAAAACGGCTCATGAAATAATAAAAGATTTGAAGTCAAATCATCAACAAGTTTTGACATATTTCAGTGTTGATGAGAAAGAACGTGAATACAGGATCTGGCAACGGGATGCATTGGCAGTTGAAATGGATTCCAAAATAAAAGTTGAACAGAAAATTGATTATATACATAGAAATCCATTGCATGAAAAATGGAATCTGGCCAAAAGTCCTGAAGAGTATAAATGGTCGTCTGCAAAATATTATCAAGAAGGTGAAGATGTATTTGGCATTTTGTCACATTATGCTGATCGATTTTAAATGGGGAATTAACTTGATAAAGCACTGGGTGTTCTGTGTGCCACAGACCACGGGGAGGTGTGATTGATACTTCAGAAGTTCAAAAGCAATTTTTAGAAGGGTGCAGTAAGCATATCAAAGCAGATTTGGAACTTCATCATCCAAATGTATTACCTTTTTTTAAGTCTTCGCAAAATGATAGAGCGTACCACTTTTGGAAACGGTGTGCTAAGTCAAAGGAGTTATATGATGATGCTATATTTGAGCAGAAGTTAGATTACTTACATTATAATCCTGTAAAAGCTGGACTTTGTAACTTGCCCGAAGAATATCTATATTCAAGTGCAGTATACTATGAAAAGGGTTCTGAAGTACGAGAAGCAATACTCACTCATTACAAAGGATAATGCAGTGGGCTGTTGGCCGTTGGCACAACAGCAGGTTGAATGGCGGTTAGGTTAGAGTGGTGAACGCCGGCATGAGTTATAAAACAGAAATTACAAATTTCTCTTA
>JAGKWN010000112.1 GCA_021151805.1 Cytophagaceae bacterium
TCATAATTCATAATTCATAATTCATAATTCATAATTCATAATTCATAATTCATAATTCATAATTCATAATTCATAATTCATAATTCATATTAATGAACATCCTTTCCATTGACAATCTTTCAAAATCATTCAGTGATAAAAAACTTATAAATGGTATAACACTTGGCTTAAGCAAAGGTGAAAAAGTTGCTATCGTTGGCCGTAACGGCGCAGGCAAATCTACTTTACTTAAAATTGTGATGGGCCTTGAGCAGCCGGATTCCGGGGTAATCGCGATACACAAAAGCTCGACCGTGGGTTACCTGGAACAGGATCCGATTTTGCCTGCCGGAAAAAAAATCATTGAAGTTGCGTTAGAGAGCCGCAAGGATATTTGCGAAGCGATCATGCTGTATGAAGAGTCCATGGTAACGCTGAACAGCGACGACATGGAAAAAGCCATCACCATGATGGATGCTTTACAGGCATGGGAGTTTGAAGATAGAGCCAAACGTATTCTTTCGAAATTGGGATTACAGGATGCTTCCCTTGAAGTGCAGAATCTTTCAGGCGGACAACAGCGTCGTGTAGCCCTTGCCCGCGTCTTGCTGCAGGAACCGGATGTATTGCTGATGGATGAACCAACCAACCACCTGGACCTCGACATGATTGAGTGGCTGGAAGAATTATTGAAAGCTTCTCAGCAGACATTGTTATTCATTACGCACGACCGCTATTTCCTGGATGAAGTGGCCAATGGTATTCTTGAGCTGGAAGCCGGTAAAATTCAGATGTACCGCACCAAATACCCGGAATACCTGGAACGTAAAGCGGAGGAAGAAGCAATCCGTACTGCTTCGCTGGAGAAAGTAACAAACACCTTGCGCAAGGAAGCTGAATGGATGCGCCGCCAGCCAAAAGCACGCGGTACGAAAGCCAAATACCGGATCGAAGCGTTTCATTCCATGGAAGGCAACCGTGATCAATTAAAAGAAGCCGGACAAGGTGATGTGCAGCTGGACTTTAGCAGCCGCCGTATGGGAAATAAAATCCTTGAGCTGCACCATGTAAACAAAGCATTCGGCGAGAAAAAAATTCTTACCGACTTCAATTACATTTTCAGAAAAAATGAAAAGCTGGGTATCATCGGGAAGAACGGCAGCGGTAAAACCACTTTGCTGCAGCTGATCAACCGTGCCATACAGCCAGATTCAGGTGAGATCATTACAGGTGAAACCATTCACTTAGGTTACTATACACAGAAGGGTTTAACCTTTAAACCAAAACAAAAAGTAATTGAACTGGTAACAGAAATTGCGGAACAGTTCCAGACCGGAAACGGCGAAGAGCTGAGCGCTTCTGCCCTGTTGAAACGCTTCTTGTTTGAGCCTTCGCGTCAATATGAATTTATTGAAAAGCTGAGTGGCGGCGAGAAAAAACGTCTGCACTTACTTACCGTGTTGGTTCGCCAGCCAAACTTCCTGATCCTGGATGAACCTACCAATGACATGGATCTTTCTACCTTAAGTGTACTGGAAGATTATCTGGAGAACTACAAAGGCTGTCTGATCATTGTATCGCACGACCGTTATTTCATGGATAAGCTGGTAGATCATTTACTGGTGTTTGAAGGCGAAGGCGTAATGCGTGAGTACCCGGGTAACTATACCGACTACCGTTACGAAGTAGAAGAAGCGATTGAAACATCACGTAAGCCGGAAGTGAAAGAAGCAGCAAAAGCAGCGGCTGCACAGAAAGAAGCTAAACCAACAACCAAGCGTTCGTTCAAAGAGCAGAAAGAATTTGAAGACCTGGAAAAAGAAATCGAAGCAGGTGAAAACAAGAAAAACGAACTGATCGACAAACTTTCCAATCCGGATTCGGGTGCGAACATTGCACAATGGTCGAAGGAGCTGGAGCAGCTTGAAACGCAGCTGGAAAACAAAACCCTGCGCTGGCTGGAATTGTCGGAAAAGAATTAAGTTCTTGATATTGTTTATGAAATATTTATTCTGGTTGTTCATCTCTTTACCGCTCCTGAATGCGTGTTCAGAATCGTTTGAGACATTGGATACAAAAACATTTAATGCAAAAATTGCTGAGCAACCAGACATCAATTCTCCTGAAGAATTAATCAAGCTCTATTATAATTACCCGGCAGCAGAACAAAAACTTTCTATCCAGGTCAAAAATCTACCTCATAATCGTTTTGAAATAACACTGATTCATGAAGGAATTGAGGACGATTCTCAGTATGGTGAAAAAGTAATCATGCTGGCCGAACGCACAGGGAAAATCTGGAATGCTATTGAAATAAAGCATAATTGGAAATGCTGGGATTCAAGAGGCCATACAAGCTGGGGCACAACACTTTGTGATTAAAAATAATATAATAACCTGTAAGTCAATATTATAAAACACATTCCTTATTTAGACTAATTCTAGGTATTAAGCTGATTTGTTCGTATTTTTGATATAGAAATCGACGAATTGCAATGACAGAGCATTTTGATACCCAAATGACGGAATTATACAGAACGAGCAAAGGTGTAACCTACCAGTGTGATGTTACAAATCGTATTTACCTGCAGTTTGGCGAGATCAGTGCTTCTTTCAAGATCAAGGATTTCTTTATTTTCCGACGTACTGTAAAAACAGTAAACATCCACGAGATGATTTTTAATTTATCCGATGAGTACGATTTTGAATGGATCGAATCTCCGAAAGGCAACATTGCACAAAAACTTACGCTGTGCGAAATTATTCAGCTGCGCGACTTATTAGACGGTACAAAATTCACATTAGAATTAAATTCTGTACTGCACGAAACGCTGGTTACGCTCTTAGTACGCTAATCCTCCTATTTAGATTTATTACAAATTCCTGCGGGTACGACCAATATTGAACTAAAACTAGATATTGTTAGTATACTTGTATATCAATTTTATGGAATTTTTAAATCGCAATTAAGATGAAAGACCTGGTAAGACTTCGCACATCCCTGAAAGAGGAAATAGAAATCATATTGAATGCCCAGTGCAAAATGGAGGCGGAAGCTTCTAACAAATATCTGGCAATGGCTTCCTGGCTTGAAAGAAATGGTTATTTACAGTCAGCAGAATATTTATATGATCAGGCAGAGGAAGAACGCGGCCATTTCCTTAAAATATTCAAATACATCAACGACGTTGGCGGAACTGCTATTACTCCCCATGTAGGCGAGGTTGCGCAGGAGTACAATACCATTAAAGATGTTTTTGAAGCGGCTCTGCAAGGTGAAATTGCTGTTTCGAATTCAATCAATAAGATTGTTGCAAAATGCCGTGAAGCGAATGACTATGCAACAGAAGAATTCATCATGTGGTTTGTAAAAGAACAACGTGAAGAAGAAGCAAATGCAAGAAGAGCATTGGAATTGTTTGAATTAATCGATATGAATAGCGATTCAGGAAAATTCCTGATCGATAAAGAAATCGGCAAAATAAGCGGTAAAAAAATAATTGAATAATTTATTTATCCCAAAAAAATAAAAACCTTCGTTGAAGTTTCAGCGAAGGTTTTTTTATGCCAAAAGATCTTTAACAATTTTTTCTGCGTCAGCGATCGAAACATCCGAGTACCATTTATTATCAGGCTGTACGCAAAATACAGGCGCGTGTTTGCAGCGATCCGAACATTCCATTTTAAAAACTTCGATGCGGTCTTTCGCATGATGTTGTTTGATCGATGCTTTTATAAATTTCCGCACATCTTTATACTGGCCGCATTTACTGCCGGCGCACATGAACACAGATTTTTCAGGAAAATGTATAGACATTGCTAAATGATTAAGTCCGGTGATTGAAGTATTTAATATACTTAAATCAGGGGACTTAACACAAAACTTTGATGTGTATAACCAATAATATCCGATTATTTTACAACAAAGCTTTTTACAAATGCATTAGGGAAAATGTAGGAATGCCTGTAAGCGCCTTGGGTGAATGTTCCTTTGATTTTATATATACCCACTTCTGTTGGAGTCAGGGAAATTAAAAATACCGCTCCTCTTTTAGTAATAACCGGCTTCAACTCCACCAGTATATCATTTTTAAAAACACTCAGCTGGCAATCATCTTTCACATACGTTATTTGATTGTCATACATATCCGGAACAACTGTCAATTCATACACCTGTCCCGGAGCAAGTGTATCCCGCTCTGTGATTACATGCGGAACCAGATGCATTCCCCAATTACACGATGAAACCTGGCTAAGGATTTCATCCAACGCATTTTTCTCAAATGTTAAATAAACATTGATGAACTTCTGAAATAGAAGCGAATCACTATTCTGTTTTAACTCCTCCTGGTAATAATGTAATAAGGTCAATGCATTACTATCTTTTTCACCAGTCTGCTGTAATATCGATTTTATATTTTCTATTAAAACCGATACTGACTTTAACGAATCTATGTATTTGTTTCTCACTTGTACAAGATGTTGCGCCTGCTTTCGGATTGCAACTTCTATTGGCCGGTCTCCATTATCCGCAATTTCTTTCTCAACACGTTTTAACATACGGTCATTCTCTCGTATGGCCTGTGCAGTCATTTCACGCTGGAAAGCCAGCTCCATGTTATATTCTTTTTTATCTGTGCAGGAAAAAAATATTGTACCAACAGCGAATAGCATTGCTGCAAGCGTCTTTTTTCTAATGAAGATCTTTTGCATATAACGGATAGTTTATACTACCATAATGAAATTTATGTTAAAAGATACAGATTCCGCAATTAACCAGTTACTGTTTTAACCAAAAGAGCAATTAGACCGAAGCAATTCCTCCCTTTACGCTATTTTACTAACAGCTATTTCAGCCCGATGTTCTTCACAGCAAAGCTGTTGTTAAAATGTATCTTTTATTCTGACATTCGTATAAATTCTTCTCCCGCCCGGCAAATACCTTTGTTTCATTCACAAATCAATTACTCAAATGACAAAGACTATTTTCATAACCGGCGCTTCTAAAGGATTTGGTAAAATCTGGACAGAAGCTTTTTTAAAACGTGGTGATCAAGTTGTTGCTACGGCGAGAAATACAGACAGTTTGAACGACCTGGCAAAACAATACAACAAGCAGTTGCTAATCTTGCCATTAAACGTTAACGACAGAGACGCGAGCTTTGCTGCAGTCGCAAAAGCAAAAGACCATTTCGGAAGTATAGATGTTGTAATCAATAATGCCGGCTACGGACTGTTCGGTGCGG
The DNA here is from genome assembly GCA_021151805.1 of Cytophagaceae bacterium. Classification (GTDB taxonomy): domain Bacteria; phylum Bacteroidota; class Bacteroidia; order Cytophagales; family Cytophagaceae; genus Cytophaga. The sequence continues at coordinate 5,226 of JAGKWN010000112.1, forward strand.
TTGAAGAAGCGAGTGAGCAGGAAGCCCGAGACCAGATTGAAACAAATGTATTTGGTTTGCTATGGATCACACAAGCAGCTCTTCCCATCATGCGTGCCCAAGGTAAGGGACACATCATTCAGATCTCAAGTGTATTAGGTATTACCACACTCCCAGCTTTAGGCTTGTACAATACTACCAAATGGGCCATTGAAGGTTTGAGCGAATCGTTGGCTGCGGAGGTAAAAGGTTTTGGTATAAATGTTACAATTGTTGAACCGAATGGATATGCAACCGATTTCGGTTCAGGTTCATCCAGACATACAACAGCCATACCTGCCTATGACCCGGTAAAAGCTGCTTTATATGCAGGCTTCACAGAAGACAGCACGGGTCTACCGGAAGCAACAGCAGATGCCATGCTCCAGCTGACGGCTTCAGAAAATCCTCCGCTCCGCTTATTCTTAGGTAAGGTTGGTTTGCCATGGGCCAAACAGGTCTATACGGAACGCCTTGCTGAATGGGAAACCTGGAAAGAAGTTGCAGAAAAAGCGCATGGAAAGTAATTAATTGATCCGATTTTGTGTTAAGGCTTGAACCGGCATTTTTTATATGAAAGATGCCGGTTCATAAATATTATTCAAGAACAAAATAGTTAACTGTGTACCATGAAACATTTTAAAAGTATACAAGAGATGCACCGCTTTTATGGATTTCCGGCACTCGAAAATCCACTACTAAGCATTTTTAAATGCACAAAGAATGCATCCTGTACAATCGGCAGCGGAGAATTTACCAGTGATTTTTACATGATCGGTTTTAAGAAAATAAAATCAGGTGAAATGATCTACGGCAGAACGCGCTACGACCACGACTCAGGCACCCTGTCTTTTGTCAAACCACGCCAGGTAATTGCCTTCAACAACATTGAACTGGAAGACGACGGCTTCATGATTTACATTCATGAAGATTATCTGAACGGACACCCTTTACATACTGAAATAAAAAAGTATGGTTATTTTGAATATGAAGCGAATGAAGCTTTGCATCTTTCACCAAAAGAAGAAGCTATTATCTGGGATCTCTACCATAAAATTGAAACAGAATACAACAACAATCCGGATGATTACAGCAAAGATATTATTCTGACACACCTGGATTCTATCCTGAAATATTCACAGCGCTTTTACAAACGCCAGTTCATAAACCGAGCTTCGCTGTCGGGCAAGCTCATGTCCAGATTCAATGATCAGTTGTCATTACATGTTACCAGCGGAGCACTGCAAAGTAAAGGCCTGCCGACTGTAAAGCAACTGGCTTCACAGCTGAATATTTCTTCACGCTATTTAAGTGATCTGTTAAAACAGGAGACCGGGAAAACGGCCATTGAATTAATACACATCTACCTGATTACTGAAGCTAAGAATTTATTAGTCAGTGATGTGAATTCTGTCAGTGAAATTGCCTACACACTTGGTTTTGAAAATCTTCCCTACTTTTCACGGCTGTTTAAAAAAGAAGTTGGCATCAGTCCGGTGCAATACAAAAAGCAATACGTGAATTAATGGTTTGTTGGTTTTTGAATACGTTTTAGTAATATCTTGCATCATAATTTACCCATAAATAATTTTACATATACTTGTATCTTTTATTCAGTTGTGCATTATGCTATATAAGAAACGTTATTACTTTATGAAATATATTCCGTACGTATGCCTGCTCCTGATCTGTGTAGCTGCAACATCTTCAAAAAAAGAAACCATCACCTGGAAAAATCTGGAGAAAGGTTTGGATTATGCACTGCTAGATGCACCTGCAAAATCAAGCCATGCTGATTCAAAGATTGATATACTCAGAATTAATCCTGCTTATTTCAGTTTTGAACTTGAATGCATGGAACAGAAAAAAAGCGGCAACAAAAAGATCGACCAGATCTGCACGGAAAATAAATTGGTAGCAGCCGTAAACGCGGGCATGTTTAAACTGGAAGGCAATTTCCAGACATGCACTGGTTATATGAAAAGTGGTACTTATACCAACAACCCCACGTTAAACCCGAGCTATAAAACTGCTTTTGCATTCAATTCAAAAGACACCAGTAAAAAGTCTGCCACACTGATTGATCTTACTTGCGAAGATTGGACGGCGGCTAAAAGCAACTATACATCTTTCAGTCAGGGTATACGCATGGTCAATTGCGATGGTAAAGCAACCTGGCAGGCATCAGAGAAAAAATGGAGTATGGTATTATTGGGAGAAGATAAAGCTGGAAATATTTTATTCATCTTCTCCAGATCACCTTATAAAGTACTAGACTATACCAATATGCTGTTACAATCAGACTTACAGTTAAAACGTTTGATGTATTTAGAGGGCGGCCCCGAAGCCTCTTTTTACCTGGATCACCCGAATGCTTCTGTCAAAAAAATGGGGAGTTACGAAACAGGATTTAATGAAAATGATAACAATAAAGTATATTGGGAAATCCCGAATGTGATTGGTATCAGGAGAAAATAATCAGGCAGAACCTAAAAGTGCTTTAGCTTTACTACCTAATAATTTGCGGAGCAGATAACTAATTCCTTTACATATGACTACCGTTGTGATTGTAAGAAATATTATTGCCACAATAATATTTACCGGATATACATTTTCATATTTATAAAGAAAATATAATAAAGGACCTGTTACAGTTAGTACAACTCCGTGCATAAAATAGGTTAGCATTGAATCTTTAGCAACAAAGCGTAACCAAGCAGGTTGTTTTTCTCCCAGTTTTTTAAAGAACAGAATTACCAACAAAGCCAGGCCTACTTTTTGAATATAAAAAAGTGACTCTGTAATGTCTATGCCTCTAATCAAAGTCATTTTAAAAATAAGCCCTGCAGTGACAATCACTACAGCACCAATTATAAATACAAGTTTTTTTTCAATCAGTTGCATTGTCTTTTCCAGATCTAAACCACAATACATACCTACTGTATACGGCCCCATAAAATAAATTAACGTTTCAATCCGAATATATTCCGTCTCATGATACTTTGCCCGGGCTATAAAAAGAGGAGCTAAAACAAATAAGAAAAAAACTGCTCTGGTAAAATTATTTTTATGCAATAAAGTATCCAGCAATGGGGTCAGTGCACAAATGATAATGAATATAGGAATATACCATAAGGCAGACTCTGATTTACCACATAGCAAATCAATTGGCAGCATAGAGAAAAAACCATCAATGTTAATATGAAATGGTTCAAAGGATGTATTTTTAAATAATGTTAAGAATATTGAAAACACCAGGTAAGGAATGATCAGGTAAAAAAACTTATCGGCATAGAATTTTTTATATCCCCACTTTCTAAAAACTGCCGAGAATAATATTCCCGAAAGAATAGTAAAATACATGGTAGCACCACGCAACACTACCACATTAAATACTGGAATAGCTGAATCAAGATTGATATTCTTATTAAGACTACCGAGATAAAAAAAAATGATTACATGTCGTAGAACCACATTTATCACGGCAAAACCTCTGAAGCTTTGGAGATAATTATAATATTTTTTCTCGGTAGGTAAAGACAATGAATATTAATATTTAACACATACATTCATAGAGGCGAGTAAAAATACGGATTAAAGGCAATATTGTTTCCTCCGTGACCTATAAAATTAACATTTTTAAAACGATCTATCCTTCGTTCCTTCATTCATAACCGCCTTTCATCTTCTGGAACCTGCCTTTAAATAAATAGCACCATATCCCACTTGAGAACCATGCATTTTCGTGCATGAAAATTTTAAACGATCTTTTAACCTTACCCCTTATGAAAAAATTAGTAAGACATGGTATGTCATTACTGGCACTTGTTGCCATGGGCTATACCAGTCAGGCCCAGCGATTTGCTGCAACCGTGCTGGATTATACAAACCAGAACCCAGCTACTGAGCATGAGTTTGGCTTTTCCACAACTGCATTTAACGACTATTCTATTTATGGTACGCAATTCAACCAGACCATAAATGTATACAAGGGTAATGCGCTGCTGTTCCAGGCAGTATCACCAGAATACCTGCAGCCTCAAGGTCAAAGCTTTGGACATTCGCTGGCCATGAATCAAAACTGGATCGCAGCGAGTGCCTTCCAGGATGACTTAACACCATCGGATCCCAATACCTATACGCATGGCCGTGTTTATTTATCTAAAAATATAAATGGCGTGCCTCAAAACAATTTCACTTCAAACATCACTGCACAAACACCAGCAACGCTTGACTATTATGGTAAATCCATTGATATGAGTGGCCAATGGCTAGTTGTAGGCGCTCCGGGCTCTTCTGCCACTGGGAAAGGTTATATTGAAATATGGAAAGAGACAGCAACCAGTTGGGAAAGAAAACAAAGAATTCAGCCTGCCAATTTAGCCACTGGTGCTGAATATGGCTTCTCTGTTGCTATCCACGGTGATTACCTGGTTGTAGGAGCTCCGGGTATCCAAACAGTTTTTGTATATAAAAACACAAACAATGTGTGGGCATTGCATTCTTCATTCACACCTGATTTATCCACCTGGAAGCGTTTTCCTACTGCGCTGTCTCTTTTTGGTTTTGATGTAGATGTTTATGATAACAAAATCATTGTTGGTGATGGAAGCACAGCTGTTCAAAAAGCAGCGGTTTTAACCATTAATGCAACCACAACAACTTTATCTCAAACACTTTTACCTCCGGGTTATTCAGCAACGCAGTTTACACACTATGGCTGGTACGGATACTCTGTGGCTATTGGTGAAGACAAGGCAGTAGTAGGCGCTCCAAACCAATACGGACCAGATATAACAGATAAACAAGCGGAAGGAAAAGTTTTCTTCTATGGAAACAATCTTCAATATCTTGGCTATATGAATACCATTGCTCCTGCAAATAAAGAAACCAGAGGTTTGGGCAAAAGTGTCTCAATTGATGGAGAATACGTACTTGCGGGAGCTGAAAATACAAATAACCTTGCTACACCGCGTACCAATGAAGGCTTAGCTTTCCGCACGCCATTCTATTATGTAACAGAAACAGGCAACACACCTCCTGCAGTATCTATTACATCTCCGACTCCTGCTTCAAACTACACAGCTCCTGCAACTGTCACCATTGAAGCATTTGCTAATGATGCAGATGGCTCTATTAACCGTGTAGAATTTTATCAAAGTGGTGGAACGTATTTAGGATCTGACAATACAGCTCCATATACATTCACATTGACAAACGTTGCTGCCGGAAATAAATATGTTTATGTAAAGGCTTTCGATAACCAGGGAGCTATGGCAATCAATGATGTATCGTATACAGTAAATTCAAGCTTGCCACCTGCAACGATTTCAGGCCCAGTATGCGGATCAAAAAATCAAACGTTGTTATATGAAGTTTCTGCTGCATTAAGAACAAATGCGACAGGATTCAATTGGTATTACACAGGTTCGAACCAAGGTTTAACGCCTGTTTCAGGATCTACCTACAAAGCAAATCTTGCTACAGGGAATAACTTTTCTGCCGGACAAATTTGTGTAGGAATCAATTACAGCAGTGCGCCTTACTATGCATCCTATTGCATTGACGTAACAACATGCTCTTCAAACAGAGAGGCAGCTGCATTAGACAACGTTTCACTAACCGAAGGTAAACTGACCAGCTATCCGAATCCATTCACTACTACATCAACGATTGATCTGCCTGCTGGCGCATCAGTTGCTTCGATACAAGTACTGGATGCAACTGGAAAAATTGTGTTAACAACGCAGGCTACAGGATCCGTTACTTTTGGCAATGAATTATCTGCGGGTATTTATCTTGTTAAAGTTGAAACAAGTGCTAAAACTGAATTTATTAAAGTTGTGAAGGAATAATTTTTAATATCGGGTTTGTAGTGTATGCTAACAAACCCGATATTTTTATAATGCAAATAAAAGTATGAATGCAAAGCTGCAGTCTGGTCTGATGCATGCCGCTTAACACTTAGCCTTCACTTCTGGATTTCTGCAACCAGCCATTTATTGCTTCTTCCAGATACACCTGTCCATTAGGTCCCACGTGTTCAGTTACCAATAATTCTTCGTGTTGAGTATGTATATACAACTGATACACCGGACTTGTTATGGTCGTCCTGCCTGACTTTACACTTGAAAATTCTTTACCCGATTTCCTTCTTTTTTCAATCCGCAGGATTTGATTAGGATTTACGTTTAACTTTACAAATCCATGCATGCCTTCTAAAACAACAAAGTTTTCCTTATTAAAAATGAACTTCGTTCTATCGTAGTAATTATAGAAGCACCAGTAAATAACTAGCAGAAGCAATGAAATTGTTAAAAAGAAATACACATTCAAATCTATTGCCAGGATCACAGAACTAACTAAGAGTGGTAACACTAAAAGAATAATCTGTAACGAGAGTATATTGCCGTCGTAATTATTTAAAATAATATGTACACAGCCATCGGCATGAGTAGAAACATTGAAATCTTTTGGTATTCTCATTGGGGAAAGTTTTCTGGTAAAATAAAAGTCTTTTGAGTTTTATTTTACAATCAATTATTTGATCAAGACGACATCGTATATACCATTGAACTTTGGATCAATAACCCACTTACCCGTAGTATCAATCAATCCCCATTTTCCATTCATTTTAGCGGCAGCGTAACCATTTTTAAATTTCCGCACACCTTCAAACTGTGCCTTGATCACCCATTCTCCTTTGGTATTATAAAAACCTTTTTTACCTGATTGCTCTCCTGCAGCAAGACCTTCCTCAAAATCTCCCCAAGATTCAGTACCAGGTACAACCAATTTATTTCCTGCAGCATCAATATAAAACCATCCACTTTCATCTTTTACTCTTGCGAATTTGGAAACCGGATCAAAATCTGAAACGGCTAAATAAACTGGTTTAATTGCCCATTCCCCTTTAGGATTAATGAAACCTGCTTTCCCTTCTGCATTCTTCGCCCAGGCAAAACCTCCGGAAAAATAACCTACACTTTTATACTGAGGTTTAATAGCTGTTTCACCTTTCGTATTCACAAATCCCATTAAACCATTTGCAGCTTCTATAGGAGCCAGCCCTTCAGAAAAATGTTTTATTTCAGTAATATTATCAGCGCTAATAATAGATGTTTCTGTACCTTTCGTATCGAGTACCAGATAACGACCGCCAATGGTTGCAGCAGCATAACCACCGTCAAACTCTGTTATGAAATCGTATTTCAGAGGAATAGCAATTTTTCCCTGCGCATTTAAATACCCCCATTTTTTGCCTGACTTTATTCCCAGCAAATCATTCGCATAGCCTTTTGAACCAATACCAAATGCGCTTTGTATGATGGTAAAGCCTTGCACCTCCGTTGATATAACTTCGCCCTTTGTGTTGATGACTGTGTATTTACCATCATTTTCTACCACTGCCAGTCCATTAGAAGCAAATGCATCACAGTTTTTGTATTGTGCGGGAATAACAAGATTTCCTTTTAAATCTGCATAGCCCCAGAAACCGTTATCAGCTTTAACCTGCACCAAACCTGTTTGTCCGAATGATATATAAGAGCATACCAGGGATAATAGTATTAATA
>JAGKWN010000113.1 GCA_021151805.1 Cytophagaceae bacterium
ATTTAGTGCTATATTTTTTCACATATTAAAAACCAGTCAGAATTATTTAGTAGTTGATTTTTGTATGCGTTGGTAATAAGGGGGACTGGCGGCTTCAGTCATAGATATTATGTAAAAAATATTGCGTTTGTTGAAATAATAAAAGATCTAAATAATGTATCTTTATTAAACCCATAAATTTATATTACGCAGAGTGAATGATTACTTGACAGGGCTGCGTGATAATTATAGTACCCCTTAATGACGTGTAGATGTCAAAACAAAATTACGATTCTCAATTCTGCGGAAGTCTCCCTATAAGTTTTGTTAACCAGGTTCAGAGTTATGGTTTTTTGCTCGTATGTGATCATGCGCTTACTGTACTGCAGGTAAGTGATAATGCCGAAATTTTCACAGGTATACCTTATCAGACGATTGTTGAAAAGAATCTGCAGCAGTTACTTGCTGACGATTCATACACCATGCTCCGCAGCAAGCTCTCCGGAAAAAATCAACAACGTTTTACGTTAACACTTACATTTAATTCAGCAGCAACATCACTCCTGGTACTGGTACATGTAAAGGATGAATATTGCTTACTTGAGTTTGAACCGGCAGACGACCAGATGACAAAAGGCTTTCGTGAAATCTATCTGCAGATCAATGAAGCATCCGGAAGGATACAGCAGAGTCAGGAACTGCAGCAATCACTCACCATAGCCGTTGAAGAGCTGAAAGCATTTTCCGGCTTTGATAAGGTTATGATCTATAAATTTGATGAAGACTGGAACGGACATGTACTTGCCGAGGTGATGGAACCGGGCATGGAATCGTACCTCGGTATTACTTTTCCTGCTTCAGACATACCGCGGCAGGCGCGTGAACTGTACCTGAAAAATCCATACAGACTTATTCCGGATAGAGAATATACTCCTTCCAAATTATATCCTGTTATAAATCCGCTGAGCAGTGGTTTTGTAGATCTGAGTGACTGCAATCTGAGAGGCGTGATAAAAGTGCACATCGAATATCTTTCAAACATGCAGGTAAAATCTTCCATGTCTACACGGATTCTGAAAGATAATAAATTATGGGGACTGATCGCTTGTCACCACCGGGAAAAGAAGTTTTTAAACTTTGATCAGTGTTCTGTTTTCGAGATGTTCTCAAGCATTATTTCTACACGTCTTTCGGCGATGGAACTACAGCAGAATCTGAATAAGACTCAACAGCACCAGGCATTGATGAATTCAATCATAGAGGAGATCTATTCGCAAAGCATGCTGATTCATGCGGTTGCAAATTCTACTGATTCTATGATGCAGCTGTTGGATTGTACAGGTCTGGTTTATGTAAGTGAGTCGAAAGTGATATGTTATGGCGCTTGCCCGCCTGTTTTAGCTATACACGAGCTGGTGATCTGGTTACAAATGAAGAATTTTACAACGCTTTTTTCCACACATTCATTGTCTGAATCTTACGAGGATGCTTTGTCGATAGCACCTCTTGCCAGCGGTCTGCTGGCTTTCCCGGTTATCCCTTCAAAAGGAGAATATGTCTTATGCTTCCGTGCTGAGATCCTGCAGCGCATTGACTGGGGCGGAAATCCTAATGAAGCTATTCAGTTCGATGAAGATCTTAAGACTTATCACCCACGGTATTCCTTTGAAGTATGGAAAGAGGAAATTAAAAATACCAGCCAGCCTTTCCAGGAATATGAAATTAATTTTGCCAGAGAACTGCAACGGATTTTTATTGAAACGAAGTTGAAAGAACAAAACAGACGTTAGTATTGATGCGTGTGAAATCAGATAATGTACATTATATAGTAGGTATCGGAGCTTCTGCGGGCGGCCTGGAAGCTTATAATAATTTTTTTGATAACGCTCCTGAAAACAGCCGTCTTTCCTATATTCTTGTGCAACACCTGTCGCCGGACTATAAAAGTCTGCTGGTTGATTTATTGTCGCGCCATACGCACATGAAAATCTATGAGGCGGAGAATGAGATGGCAATTCTTCCGAATTGTATTTATGTTATACCGCCGGGCAAGAATCTTACAGTGGGAGATGATAAACTGATTATTGAAGAGAAAGACACTGCTGATAAAGGTCCGAATACATCTATCGATACTTTTTTTTATTCTCTTGCTGATCAATATGGTGATCGTGCCATTGCAATTGTTTTATCAGGTACCGGCACAGATGGCTCCCGTGGGATCGAGGCTATTAAAGATGCGGAGGGACTTGTAATTGTTCAGGATCCGCAATCCGCCAAATTTGATGGTATGCCCCGGAGCAGTATTGCCACAGGACGTGCTGATCTTATCCTGCCCACTTCAAAGATGCATGTTGAGATCATAAACTATATCAATGAGCTGCCGGTTGTAAACCTGATTGAGAATGATATTGATAAAGATGTATTGAATAAAGTGCTTGCCGTATTGCATAAGCAAACCGGCTGTGATTTTCACCAATATAAGATGCAGACGATTTTAAGAAGGCTTACGCGTCGTCTTGCCTTTCTGAAAGTACCTTCTGTTGAAGAATATCTGGAATACATAACTGCCAATACCAGCGAAGGAAAAATTTTCTGCAAAGATCTGCTGATCGGTGTTACAAAATTTTTCCGGGATAAAGATGCTTTTGAAGCCTTACGTGAAAAAGTACTCATTCCGCTGATTGATTCAAAACATGATTATGAAACTATTAAAATATGGATCAGCGCATGCAGTACAGGTGAAGAGGTATATTCCATTGCAATATTGCTGGATGAACTGATCCGGAAGCGTAACCGCAACCTCGAAATAAAAATCTTTGCTACCGATCTCGATGCTTCTCATATTGAAAAAGCATCTAAAGCAGAATATCCTGAATTTATCGACAAAGAAATTCCTGCGGCGTATTTGAATCGTTATTTTATCAAAAGAGAAAATACTTATACGGTTATTCCTGAAATCCGCAAACAGATTGTGTTTGCCAAACATAATCTGATCACGGATCCTCCTTTTATTAAAAATGATCTGATAAGCTGCCGTAACATGCTTATCTATGTAAATGTCCAGTTGCAGAAAATCATTCTTTCCAAATTTACTTTCGGGTTGAATAAAGCCGGCTATTTATTTCTGGGGCCAAGTGAAAGCATTGCAACAAATAAAGACGCCTTTACAGAACTGGATCGTAAGTGGAAGCTGTATACGAAAACAGAATCGGATACCAAGAGTACTTATCCGGGGCGTTATGAAGACCGCCTTGCTTTTCATTCACCAACTAAAAAAAGCAAACAACAACCGGTTGTTCCGTTTGAGAGCAAAAGTCTAACAGATGCCGTAAATCAGTCTGTGCTGGAAGATTTTGCCATAGCAGGGTTTTATCTTGACCGCAATTACATTATTCAGGAGACAGTAGGTAACTATAAAAAATATTTGCTGTTGCCGGAAGAAGGCCTGAAGTTCAATCTGCTGAAAATGCTGCCCGATACAATTTCTACCCCTTTGCATACAGCGATTATCCAGGCCTGGAAGAATAATGAACCCGTTATGCTGAATAATCTCCATTATAAATTAAACGGACAGTTTATAAGTCTTGTAGTCAGTATACGGCCTGACAAGGATGCAGACGGAAATACGCTTGTCATGTTCAATTCGACACCATACATGTTTGATCTTCCTGAGAATAATGTCAACTCCGAAGATGGAACGAACAAGACGCTGGTAAGTAAGTTGAAACGCGAGTTGAAAGAAAGCAAGTTTAATCTTCAGACTGCTATAGAGGAACTGGAGACAACGAATGAAGAGTTGCAATCCAGTAACGAAGAATTACTTTCATCGAATGAAGAACTCCAATCCAGCAACGAAGAGCTTCAATCGTTAAATGAAGAACTTCATACGTTGAATACAGAGCATCAGTTACGCATACAGGAGCTGATTGAGCTCAATGATGATTTGAATAATTATTTCCGTTGCAGCGATATCGGGCAGATCATTGTTGACAAAGATCTGCTTGTGCGCAAATTCAATCCTGCTGCTGCAAGCCTGATTAATCTTATTGAATCGGATATATCCCGCTCTATTACTCACCTTACTACCAATTTCAGGTACGAGCATTTTGAAAGGGATATTAAAGATGTATTGCTGGAAAATAAAATTATCGAAAAAGAACTTAATCTTTCGGGTGATGTTACATTGCTCGTTCGGATTTATTCTTATATCCGTAAAAATAATATTATTGACGGAGCATTGATCAGCTTTATTGATATTTCCGGGTTTAAAAAGCTGAATAGTATTATTAATGGCGTGTTTGATGCAAGTAAAAGTTCCATTATCGCATTCAGTGCGTCCCGTCAAAGGAGCGGAGAGATTACAGATCTTTTCACCATTACAGCCAATAGTGTAGCCAATGAACTTTTTGGCAAAAATCTTTCAGACGGTCATGTGTCGTTTTCTTCTGTAAGTATCCATTTGTATGAACTTATTTATCAGGATCTGTTACGTGTTGTTGAAACAGGAGAAAGTTTTGTAACAGAGCTAGGGCTGAATGATAAGTGGTTTGATGTATCTGCAGTGAAAATGATGGATGGATTGGCGCTTACCCTGAATGATATCAGTGATCGGAAAATGATCGAAGATCAACTGCGTAAAAGCTATAGTGATTTGTTTGTTGCAAAGGAAAACCTGAAACAACTGAACCAGAACCTTGAAAGAAGGGTAGAAGAGCGTACCAGGGCTTTGGGTGTCAGTGAAGAGCGCTTCCGTTTGGTTTCGACCGTAACCAGTGATATTATCGTCGATTGGAATTTTATGGATAATTCAATCTGGCTGAGCGATAATTATGAAAGACTACTTGGTTATAAAAAAGAATCATTTGAACCTACCCGCAAATACTGGCTGGATAAAGTGCATCCGGAAGATCGTGATCGAATAAACAAAGCAGTTAATACGTATATCAACACTTCAGAAACGAGCTGGGAGCTTGAATACCGCTACCAGCATGCGGATGGAAGTTATAAGCTTATCAATGACAGAGGGTACCTGATGCTGGATGAACACGGCACTCCTTACCGGATGTTAAGCTCTATGCTGGATATAACCGAAATCCGGAGTGCGAAAAATGATCTGAAGGAAAGCGAGATGCGGCTAAGTATCGCATTGGACGCGGCAACACTAGCGGCATGGGATATTGATATGACTACCGGTCGTATTTTATATTCTGAAACCTTGCCGCAGATATTCGGTCGTGAAACGACTGCGGGTTTTTCGGCGGAAGATTTTATAAAGCAGATTTATCCGGAGGATCGCAACCTACACAAAGTTGCAAGAGAACGGATGGTTGAAACAGGTTTATATGAATATGAAGCAAGGGTGGTGTGGCCGGATAATACTATTAAATGGATTAAGACCATGGGGAAAATGCTTCTTGATACGGATAATCAACCATGGCGCATGATTGGTATTACACGCGATATTACTAAAGATAAAGAAGCGTCCCTGCAGCTTGAACAGATGGTTGTGGAACGTACAGCTGAACTTCGTAAAAAGAATGAAGATCTTTCCCAGCAGAATGAATTCATTGAAACGATCTTTGATGCTTCAGTAAACTCCATTGCTGTGGTAAATAGAGATCTGGTTATCACTTCCGTAAACAGAGCGTGTGAAGATATTTTCATGATTAGAAAAGACTCTGCGATTGGCAGGAAATATACAGATGTGTTTTCGCAATCAGAAGCTGTATTCGATTATCAAAATATTCTTGGAGTATTCTCAGGTAAAAGCTTTCACAACAGTGTGCTGGTCAATCGTGGCGGTATAACAAAGTACCTGGATAATTATTTTATTCCGCTGGTATATAATAGTAGTGTATACGGAGCCCTGATCATATCACATGATATCACAGAGATTCATGAGGCTAACCAGAAACTGAGCCAGATTAATAATCAGCTGATCAAATCAAATAGTGACCTTGAACAGTTTGCTTATATTGCCAGCCATGATCTGCAGGAACCTCTGCGTAAAATCCGTGTCTTTATTTCCCTGATCAATCAGAAGCGCGCACATGATAATCAGGAAATTTACCTTCAGAAAATCAGTGCGTCTGCTGAAAGGATGTCTTCACTGATAAAAAATGTGCTGGACTTTTCGCGTCTGTCTTCAGGTAAGGAGGCGATGACCGATGTAGACCTGAATCGTATCATTCAGTCATTGCTGGTTGATTTTGAATTGATCATAGCAGAAAAGGGAGCAATAGTTAAAGTAGGAAAGCTGCCGCATATCAGTGGTATTCCGCACCAGATCAGTCAGCTGTTCTCAAACCTGCTCAGCAACTCTCTGAAGTTTTGTTTGGGAGTGCCCGAAATATCGGTAGATGCTATTCAGCTTACCGACATGCAGGTAAAATCGTTTGAGCTTCCCGATCCGGAAAGAAAATACGTATCTATTGCTTTTAAAGATAATGGTATTGGTTTTGAACAGAAGTATGCTGAAAAAGTCTTTGGCTTTTTTTACCGAATGGCTCATTCTGAAATAAACTATGACGGGAATGGCATAGGATTAGCCCTCTGCAAAAAAATCGTAGAAAATCACAGTGGAATAATTACTGTAGATTCAGCAATAGAGAAAGGAACAACCTTCCGGATTATTCTTCCGGTCTTTTAAATCTATGGATAGCAATCTAATTACACGTTTACGCACTGCCACCAATCAGATCCATAAGGATCTGGAGTCGCTTCCCGTTTCAAAAGCAATCATGTCGCCGCAGTTGACACCGGCAGATTATATCGATTACCTGCAGCGCATGCTGATCATACATCGCACGATTGAAAGATGTGTATTTCCTGTGGTTGCTCAATACATAGCAGATATAGAGATGCGTAAAAAAGAAATGCTGATCTTGCGTGATCTTACGGCACTCAATGCTTCGCATGTTGTGGCTGATATTTTTTCTGATGCTGCTTTTCAAAATAACAGGGCATTTTGCATGGGTATGCTATATGTGTCTGAAGGGTCCACGTTAGGCGGGCAATATATTCTTAAAAATATACAGAAAACACTTGCAGAGCAGGTGCGAGATGCAACAAATTTTCTGAATGCATACGGGTCTCACACGGGATCCATGTGGAAGGCGTTTACTCAGAAACTGGATGCATACGGACAGACATTGACCGATGATGTCATGCAGGATGCCGAAGCAGGGGCTATCTATTGCTTTGAGCGTACAGCATTTGTTTTAAGTGCCGAAGCTTTGTCAGCTGAATAAATAAAGCTTTATCCATTTTTTTAAAGTTGTTTAGTTGAAAAATCATCAGCTTTCAATCGTTTCCTTACCTGATACTTTATTGATTATTTATAGTACATGAAGGTTGATCATAATATAGAACGGATATATTTTTTTGCGTATTTTTTTCTGAATTGATCAGGTGATAGTTTTGTGTAGTTTTTAAAATATTTTCCGAAATGAGATTTATTATTAAACCCGAGCTGATGAGTAATTTCAGAAATTGTTAACTGTGTGTGAATTATTAATCGTTTTGCTTCGAGTATAATTCTAGCCTTTATTAATTCTCCGGCCGGTTTACCCGTGATCATTTTACATACGCTGCCTAGATAATTTGCTGTTATGTTGAGCATCGCTGCATATTCTTTTGGTGCTTTGTAAGAAATGAAATACTCATTGATCATTTCCTTATACTGTATTACAATATCATAGCTACTCTTAAACCGATCGTTGCTGAATAATTCGTCTTTGCTGAGTCTTCTTATACGTAATGCCAGTG
Source organism: Cytophagaceae bacterium (assembly GCA_021151805.1). Lineage (GTDB taxonomy): Bacteria > Bacteroidota > Bacteroidia > Cytophagales > Cytophagaceae > Cytophaga. Next base: position 7,747 of record JAGKWN010000113.1, read on the forward strand.
CTTTGAGCAACAGGCATATTATCAGACGCCATTCTGCTGATTTTACATTAAACTCAATTTCAATCTCATTAAATAAAACATCCCATTCTTTAAAGCTGTTCCTGGGAATATCAGAGAAAACCGGCAGAGAGGAGAGAATTTTATCACTCTTAATTAAATCATTGCCTGTGTAAATAATATTATAAAAATCATCCGTAAAAAGAAGTATATATCCCTTTGCATTTTTGAGGGATTTCCATGCATGTATCTGTCCATAGCCTATATAAAAGCACCTTCCGGGCTTTAACGGGTATTCAATAAAGTCGATAATATGTGACCCACTTCCTTCGGTTATAAAAATGAATGCATGAAGATCATATCTGCGACTTTTTTTTAAATATTCAATATCACTATTATAATACTCAAATCGATATATGTCGAACTCCTTTTTTGTTCCGGCTGAGGCTTTTATGTTTTGAATGGAAGAATTATATAGACTATTTTCTTCGGTCATAAGTGAAACAGGTAAAATATCATTTCATATAAGTTAATGATTATTGATTTATTTCTGAAAGTTCGTGCAAGAAAGATAATACTTCGGGTACATCATTAAAACGATGCTTTGCGAATGTATGTCCTTCGCTGACTTTAATTGTATATCCTCCGCATTCATTTATTACTTCAAACATATCTTCATCGGTTTTATCATCGCCTATGCAAATACAGCAGTCATATTGCTGAAAATCAAAAAGCATTTTCAATGCATTTCCTTTACTTGCCTGAACTGGTTTTACTTCTACAACTTTATGTCCGTCGAGTATATTTGCATTTGAACTGATTAGAAAATCGCTTAAAAGATTTATTAATTCCCGTGATTGGGCCAGGCTAGCTTCAGGGGCTGCCATTCTGTAATGCCAGCACAGAGAAGCGCTTTTTTCCTCTACAAAGGTATTGGCGCAATTTTCAGAAAATTTATTCATGATCTTTTGTACTTCTGCCTTCCATGGAACATTATCAATTACAAGTTTATTCCAACGATCGGTTTTAGCAAAGATGCCATGTTCTGCAACCAATGTTGCTTTTGTATTATTAAACCAGGTTTCAAGCGTTTTTTTATCTCTGCCGCTTATAATGCATACCGTGTTTTTTGTGTTATGCGTGAGTTCAGCTAGCAGTTCGTAAAGTTGATCATCAGGAGCAGCCATTTCAGGAGATGGCTGCAGCGGTTTAATTGTGCCATCATAGTCGAGGATGATGAGACATTTTTCTGCCTGCGTATACTTATTCAGCATTGATCTCCGCCCTGTTTCATCGAAATCGATAGGAGTACTGGAATTGTGGCTTATGCTTTTCATTTTTTCAATGAAATTATTACTCCAGTTGAATACGTTATTTCTTTTAATCTGCTTTTGCATACGGTCCATCCGGATTTCCTGTTCCTGATCTGTCATTTTCAACGCATGCGTTATTTTAATGCATATTTCTTCTTCATCAAGCGGATTAAAAAGTAATGATTCAGTTAATTCCTTTGCTGCTCCAGTCATATCACTTAGTAGCAATACTCCTCTTTTATCCTGTCTGGAAGCTATAAATTCTTTTGCTACAAGATTCATTCCATCCCGTATCGGAGAGATTAATGCTACGTCACAGGAAGTATATAAACCTGAAAGCTGGTCAAAATTAACTGACCCATATTGATACACAATAGGGGCCCATCTATAGTTTCCGTATTTGCCATTTATATGAGCAATAAGCTTTTCAATAATTTCTTTCCGTTCTTCATATTTGGCAATATTATCTCTTGAAGGGACTGCAATAAGGATGAAAACTATTTTTTCCATCCAACCCGGGTTGTTCTCAAGAAAGTGCGCATAGCCCTGAAGTCTGTATTTGATTCCTTTTGTATAATCGAGCCTATCTACCGAAAATAGAATTTTTTTTCCTGCGTACAGTTTTTTTATTTTTGTTCGTTCAGCAAAAACTTCAGGTTTGTTATATGCATTATTAAATTTTTCGAAGTCTATGCTGATGGGGAATGCATCGATATGAATTTTTCTTCCATTATAATTTAATTTAAAATTTTTATGCTGAATGCCTGTAATCATTTGCACTGTTGTAACAAAATGCTGTACATAATCATACGTATGAAAACCAATGAGATCAGCACCTAAGAGACTTCCTGCCAGGATGTCTCTACAGTTTTTGGGGAGAATACGTATTAATTCATAAGATGGAAATGGCACATGCAGGAAGAAGCCAATTTTTATTTCAGGAAATAAATCTCTCAGATAAGTAACCAAAGGAATCATGTGATAATCATGGATCCATACAATATCATCCGGTTCAATGATGTCTTTAATTTTATGTGCTAACAGTCTGTTTACTCCTAAATAAGCCTCGAATTCATTTTTTTTATATTCAACAAAAGAAGGGAAATAATGAAATAGTGGCCATAATACAGAATTTGAAAAGCCATTATAATATAGTTTGTATAAGTTTTCGTCAATAAATACAGGATGTAGAATAAAGTCCCCTGAATATGAAGGGCAGATTGAAAGCCATTCATCAATTGTAAAGTCAGCAACGCCTACCCAATGTAAAGCGCTTTTACTACCGCTTAAAGATTGTACAGCGCTTACCAGCCCACCGGAAGATATTTTAATTGCTGGCTTGTTATCTTTCTGTAGGGATATGGGCAAGCGGTTTGATATATTGATTATTTTCATAAGCTGTTTTTAAAAAGATTATAAGCCTTAACATTCCTGAAGAAAGGTGTTTGTTAAGATTAGAAAGCTTATTAAATATAAAATATTACAGCGTAAAATATAATGAACGATTTACTGTAATGGTGTTCTGTTTTACTTATATCTTGACATATAAATTAAATAATGTGGCTGCTTTTGCTAAAATAAGATAATCGCATTGCAGCAGTTTTTGTCTGTTAGGGATTGGTATCGGAAGATAAAGTGAAGAAGAAATCAGAAAATTGATAACTTTTATTTTAAGTAAAATTTAAAAATACATACGATACAGAATATGTTTGTTCTGTATCGTATATTATTTATTGAACAGCTGTGTTTCGCTCAGGGCATAAAGTATATATTGCTTCGAGCAATACATCATACGGTCTGTATCCAGCGATCAGTATACCATTGCCGCGATAAGACATTGTAATGGTCGGAAAACGCGAAATCTGATGATATCTTACTTTCTGCAGGTCTTCCCGGAAAGACTGGATACTTTTTTCACTATTATACTCTTCCGCAAACCGCCCAGCATTGAATATATGCATTGATTCCGTTTCCGTTTCTTTTGCAATCGCTATTAATGTTTCATGCCTGCTGATATTGCGGCCGTCAATCATAACAGCTTCCCGCAACTTCCGCAGATACATGACTTCAGCTGCAGACGATTGTAAGGCAGCAGTTTTTACAGCAATACAAGCCGGATAAGAAGAGGCCGGCGGATCATTAATCCAGACCAGGTCATTTATAGGAACTCCGGTGATATGTTTGGCTTCCATCCATACGGGTCCCATTTGTACAGGTCTCGTAACATTGTTTATGGGGTCGGAAAAATTTTTCCAGTCAGATAGCAGTCCACCCATTCTGTAATCAATATTCAGGAGGCCTTTAAATTCCTGCTGGAGTTTTTGCCAATGCTCTTCAAAAGCCCAACTCCAGCAGCATAACGGATCGGTATAATATGTGATTTTTACCTGTTCCGCTATAGCTGCCATAGTTGCTGTTTTTACATTATTCTGTTGCATTCTGTATTATTTTTTATTCTTCAGTCAGATAAGTAGACCACTGATTTTCTTTTGGTGGAGAAACTTCCTTCACTTCTGTGCTTCTGATATCACTCAGCTTTTTATCTGCTTCCTGCATGGATTCCAATGTTCGTTTTGTTCCCGTCGGTTCCAGATCCAGCAGTCCGTTTGTGTCTATTACCTGCGACAGCGGATCTTCAATGTATTGCCAGGTTTCTCCAAGACCCGGGCTTACGCCTTCATTCCACGGTCCACGGAAATCATTGCCACTGGACATATTGTAATAGGTATTGCTGTAGCGCGGATCGCTTTGAAGCACCGCAGGCGGGAAGTTTGGTTCAATGGTTTTGAGCGCCGCCTGGAACATCTGAAAGTGTGCTACTTCACGCGTCATGAGAAATCCTAGGGTTTGTTTCACATAAGGATCATCTGTAAGTTTCATCAGATACTCGTATACAACTTTGGCTCTGGATTCTGCTGCAATATTAGAACGTAGATCAACAGATAAATCACCCATAGCATTTACATAAGTGCCTGACCATGGAATGCCATTGCTGTCTGTTACTAACGGGCCGCCGCCGCTTGTTACAAGGAAGTGCGGATTTGTCATAGCCTCATGGATAAAGGATTCTTTTTTTGTTTTTCCATCAAGCAGCTGCATAATTTCATCTGTGCCGGCAGCATCCTTTAATTCTCCGTTTACTCCAGTAAGAAGCATTTGAATCGTTGCTCCCACAATTTCAAGATGACTGAACTCTTCCGTAGCGATGTCCATCAGCATGTCATACTTATCAGGATAAGGATCTTTGGCACCGAATGCCTGAACAAAATATTGCATCGCGGCTTTTAATTCTCCGTTACCGCCACCAAACTGTTCGAGTAATAATTTAGCAAAACGTGGATCGGGCTTAGATACACGCGCATTGAACTGAAGTTCTTTAACATGATAAAACATAGCTTTATATTTTAGTTGATCAATTTTTATATGTACAATGTATTTAATTCAATCAGTGTCCATGTTACGGAAATAAGCAAAATGTTTATAAAAATTTCAGCCATCATGCAGCATTGATTGCATTCAATATTTGCTAAATAAATTTTATCGTCGGCGAAACCATTCGATGGTTATGTGATTTTTTTATAATAAATAATAAATAT
>JAGKWN010000114.1 GCA_021151805.1 Cytophagaceae bacterium
ATTTAATACCAATAGAAAAAATACAATTAAATCTTATTTTTAATACAGCTCTTTTTGAATATAAATAAATTAGTATTTTTACAATAACTAATATAAATAGTATGGCAAACAACTCCCAAGCATTCATAAACGAAATTCAAACAAAATATGCTACTAACGGCGATTTCATTGTATTAGGAAACGCCCTGCTGAATGGTGAAAACCAACCAAATGCTACTATAAAACTCCCTTTAAAAACGCTCAACCGCCATGGCATGATTGCTGGTGCTACAGGTACGGGAAAAACAAAAACACTTCAAACGATTGCAGAGTCTTTATCGCTAAAAGGGATCCCTACATTGTTAATGGATATCAAAGGTGACTTGAGTGGAATTGGAGCGAGTGGAACAACGAATAGTAAAATTGAAGAGCGTCAGGCTAAAATTGGAACTCCATATGAACCACAGGCTTTCCCTGTTGAATTATATAGTATCTCAAAAGAAAAAGGAATCCGCCTTAGAGCTACCGTATCAGAATTTGGCCCGGTGCTTTTTTCAAAAATCCTGGGCTTGAATGATACACAAAGTGGCATCGTTTCCCTGATCTTTAAGTATTGTGATGATGAACGCCTTCCTTTATTAGACTTAACAGATTTCAAACGTTTGCTTCAGTTTATTACGAATGAAGGTAAAGCAATTATTGAAAAAGAATACGGAAAAATATCCTCAACTTCTACTTCAACCATCCTTAGGAAAGTAATTGAACTTGAACAACAAGGTGCAGACTTGTTTTTCGGTGAATACTCATTTGAAGTGGATGATTTATTACGAAAAGACAAGAATGGTAAGGGATATGTTTCCATTATGAAGGTTACGGATATTCAGGATCGCCCTAAATTATTCTCAACGTTTATGTTAAGCCTCTTGTCTGAAATCTACAGTACCTTCCCGGAAGTAGGTGATCAGGAAAAACCCAAACTGGTATTATTCATTGATGAATCACACTTAATCTTTAATGAAGCTTCTGATGCATTACTAGATCAAATTGAGACGATTATCAAATTAATACGATCTAAAGGTGTAGGAATATTCTTTTGTACACAAAACCCGATGGATATTCCCGCCTCGATATTAGGACAGCTCGGACTTAAAGTTCAACATGCACTCAGAGCCTTTACAGCTGCTGATCGCAAACAAATTAAACAGACTGCAGAAAATTATCCTTTATCTGACTATTATGATACAGAAACATTGTTAACCTCAATGGGTATTGGAGAAGCAGCCATCACCGTTTTAACAGAAAAAGGAACTCCTGCTCCTTTAGCACATACATTACTTTGTGCTCCAAGATCCAGAATGGATATTCTTACAGAAAATGAAATTGATACTATCATTGCAAATTCCCCATTAACTTCGAAATACAACAAGGAGGTTGACAGAGAAAGTGCTTACGAAATACTGAATGAAAAGTATGCAATAAAAGAAAAAGAACAGGAACCGGAAGAAACTAAAGCCGCACCTAAGAAAAGTTCCCGTCCTGAAAAAAGCACTTTTGAAGAGGCTATCAATAGCCCCATTGCCAAGCAGGTTGGCCGAACACTGGTACATGAAATTGTGCGGGGTATATTTGGTGTATTAGGCGTAAACACGAGTCAAAGAAAGCGTAGAAGATAAAATGATTATTGCGGTTATTGGCGGTGGTGCTGCTGGCTTTTTCAGTGCAATCACCTGTGCGGAGGTTAATCAAAATAACAAAGTCATTATACTTGAAAAAACAGATAAGCTTCTTGCCAAAGTTAAAGTTTCCGGAGGGGGTAGATGTAATGTAACAAATGCATGCAAATCGATTGAAGATTTTACCAGTAACTACCCGAGAGGAAAAGAGCTTCTACAGGGAGCATTTAAAACATTCAGCAATAAAAACACTATTGAATGGTTTGAGAAAAGAAATGTGAAGTTAAAAACAGAACCTGATGGGAGAATGTTTCCACTTTCAGATAATTCTCAAACCATTATCAATTGCCTTATGGCAGAGGCGACTAAACATAACATAGAAATACGAACAAAATTTTCGGTTGAATCAATTGAAAAAAAAGAAGGTAAGTTTTATATTATTTCCTCCAATCACTCTGCTCCACTCATTGCAGATAAAGTCATTATTGCAACTGGTGGCTATCCTCAACCCCATCATTATAACTGGCTACAGAAGTTAGATCTGCAAATCATCCCTCCTGTTCCGTCTTTGTTTACATTTAATATTCTAAACTCTCCTTTAAAAGATCTTATGGGAGTATCACATCCGGCTGTAGTAAATATTCTTCAAACAAACTATTCTTATAAAGGCCCTTTATTGATTACTCATTGGGGCGTTAGCGGCCCTGCAGTACTAAAACTGTCAGCCTTTGCTGCGCGGGAACTCGCTGATAAAAAATATCTTTTTGATGTACAGATTAACTGGCTTGCCGATCAACCAGAAATTTCTGAAAGTGATCTGAAAAACATTCGCGAGCAAAATGGGAAAAAACTTGTACGGAATGTAATTCCATTTTCTTTACCTAAACGTTTATGGGAATTATTCTGTACCCAGGCAGAAGTAAGAGAATTTGAAAACTGGGCAGAGCTTGGCAATAAAAAATTACAACTCTTATTTTCCTACATAAAAAAATATAAACTAAGCGCTTCCGGCAAAACTACTTTCAAAGAAGAATTTGTTACCTGTGGAGGAATTTCATTAATCAATATAAATGAAAAAACCCTTGAAGCGAAGCACATCAAGGGTTTATATTTTGCAGGTGAAGCCTTGGATATTGATGGCATCACAGGAGGTTTCAATTTTCAGGCCGCATGGACTACCGGCTATATTGCTGGCAGAAACTGCGCCGGTGACTAAGCTTTTTTAGGAGTTATCTTAGTACGGTCCATATAAGATGTATAAAGCTTATCAATCATTAAATCCAATAGGCGATCATACCCAATACAATTTTCGTATATCAACTCCTTGTTTTCGCCATATTCTGAAACAATCGCATTCAAATCCATTTCTATAGACGAGTACAACATAAAGTTGTTGAACTTGGATTGTTTTTTCAGTGGTAATATAGCAGCATCCGTTTCAACCGGATTAAAGCCATACATATTCATGGTAATCGTATTAATGATACCGTACGATCCTGGATTTGAGATTTGATTTTCAATAATAATAACAGCATCAACATCAAGCTTTTTTGCTAATTCTGCGAATGAATTCGAAAAAATAGGATCAAGTTTACTATTGGGTAGTTTTATAAATTTATACGGACTTGAAGTACAAAGATCATAATTACTGGTGTCGGATATTTTTCTTCTGTATGAATTTGAATATTGAACATTCATTGAGTCATAAACACGCTTTTGTTCCGCAGTAAAATTTTCCGGAGTAATCAATGTTGATCCTAATGAGTCAAATCTTGCAACAATAGATTCCAGTGAATAACTCAACAACGAGGCTGATAGTTTATTTCCGCGAACTGCATCTATCCAACCCGTTTGTGCCCAATATTCAGATGCTGATTTATTAGTTATAACAATCGAATTATCCCAAACGTAAAATGAAACCAATGCAATTTTTTTAGGAAACTCTTTTGCATTGCTTAAGTTCGGGTAATTCCCGTGCCCATCAATAAATGGGTAAAACTGAGCAATATCAGGGTTATCGTGGATTTTCTTCTGTATGAATTGATCTGGAAATAATGCATAATCTTCCAAAAACAATTGCGCCTGAGACGAAAGTCCAAAGAAACAAATAAAACTGGCTGCGATAATATTTTTGAAACGTAACATAGCAAATTAATAACTGGTTTATGCTATTATATACGTTATCTAAAAAATCCAGTTTATTATAAGTAATAAAAAAGGGGCTTATCGCCCCTTTTTTAATGTTTTAAAAAAACTACAGGAATTATTTTCTTCCTTTCGTAGCCTCTACAGAAAGAATTAAGAAAGAAATAGGCGAATTCCAGTTGATTGCTACCTCATTTGTTGCATAACTGCATTGTTCGTCGATGTAACATTTTGCAGGTAATTTAGTTGTATATTTACCAGCGCAATAACCGGCATCTTCCTGACCAGGATTTGGTCCACCTGCCAACATACCTGGAACTGGCTCAAGAACGCCATCAGCTTCACTTGGTCTGTGGTGCGGGTTCATCACCTGCTTGGTTCCATAACCAGAAATATAGCAGTAACCTGTTCCGTTACGTCCTAACAGGTAATCCAGGTTAGATATTGCAGCTGTTAAATAAGCTCCATCACCAGATAGCTTATAAGCGTTCATTAATAACATACCTTGGTTAGCTGCAGTTGAGTTACTTCCCCAGTTAAAGTTACCGTTGCTAACACCCATGGCAATTGCAAACGCCGATTTATTAGATTGGTATTTTTGCAATTTCGTTGCCATACTAAGAAGTTTATCTTTAACAAGCTCCACTGTAGGTGCATATGTTTCAGGTAAATAGTCTCTGTTCTGGATCAAGCTGTATAAGCCTAAGGTATTAACTTTTGCCCAGTTAGGTAATTCAAAATCTGTACGAAGTGTGAATTCAATATTCGCATCTTCTCCATAACTGGATTTGTTTGTCGCAATGAATAATTCAATAGCAGCCCATTGAAATTCATCACTCACGTTTCCATCATCATACGCTCCTGTGTTAATATCAGGATTGAACTTCTGATTCATTACACCTTGGTTGTATATAACATTTTTATTCTTTTTAGCCCAATCATATGCAGCAATACTTTGTGCTAAACATTTATCAGAAAATGCTTTATCTGTTTTTTTGTACACTCTGTAAGCAACAGCCATTACCGCAGCAAAATCTAACGTAGCCGCAGTAGTTTTCATAATTACATATCTGCCGTTTACTGCATCTGCAGGCATTACAGAACCGTCAAAGTTGGTATTTGTCAATTTATGATATACACCACCATCTTCATCCTGCATGGTAACCATCCAATCCAGGTTCCAACGAATTTCATCAAGAATGTCCGGAATACTGTTTGTGTTTTCAGGAATGTTCAATTTTAATGTATCAAAGAATTTTGGATATTGTTCATATAATGCCATCAGTGTGTATGTACTGATACCAGAGTTTACAATATATTTATTGTAATCCCCTGCATCATACCACCCTTTAGATGATTTGATTTTAGTACCTTCAGGTCTTGTTGCTGTAGCAGCAGAAGCATGTACAATCACCTGATCATCCGGGTGCCCTGCAGCTCTTGCCCATTTACCCGCATATTGTGCAGGCAAAGCTGTAGAAGCACGTTGGTAGTAAAGGAAACCTAAAGATGCTTTCCCTACAGTTAAATTTACCTGATTTGAGATTTCAAATGGATAAGAATCTCCCACTCCTGGTACAGAAATAAAATATTTCCCAGTTTTATTAAATTTTGTAAAATCAGCTTTGTTAGAATACTCCTCTGAATATTCCCACATACCCATTGGTTTTAATTCTCCTGAGTATACTTTTTCTTTGGTAGCAGCATTAATTACAAAGAATTCACGAGCGATAGAATCCGTTACGATAGCAACTTTTTCAGTTGTTGGATAAAATCCAACCTGATTTAAACGAATCTTATTTGTCGCATTCTGAGCAAACACAATACTAGCTATTGATAATAGTACTGCGGTAAAGCCGAACGATTTGATTTTTAACATTGAAACCATGTTTTCGGGTTTAAATTAATTAAATGACACAAATTGATAATGAGTATTAAACAAATACGATGCCTTAAATTTCGTAAAGCATCGTATTTGCAATTTTATTGACCTGAAGTTTGCTCCTGGTATTGTTTATCGGTAATAACTTCAATTTCATCAATGAAGATTTTACCAGTATACGGTTCCCCACCTGGATTCACAAAAAATATAACATCCCTCATACCTGAAGGATCTACTGTCTGATTATCAGGATAAGTCTGAGCATACTTGCCAGAATAATTATAGTAATAATTTGTAAACTCAGAAGATACTTCAATCTTCTTGATCAATGGAGAGGCATTTGTAATATGGCCGTTTTTATCTTTAAAGTCCATACGCAAATCAGGAGCAGCACCTTCAGCTCTTGCTTTAACGCGAACAATCTGTGCTTTCGTGAAATCCATTTCGTTGATTGCTCTACCAAATGTTTCATAACCAGGGCCTACACCAGTACATTCAATCGACATAATATCCCCTTTTTTCTCAAGGTTCAATTTTTCGTTTGCTACCCACCAAGAGTAAAGTTCATCCTGGAAATCATCTACCATACCACCTGCAGTTGCAACAACTTTAGGTAATTCGTCTTTTGATACAACCTTGATGTAGTCAATGTATAGGGTACCTGACCAGTCTGCCATACCACCATTGATAAAGATCAAAAAGTCATGAATCATTTTTTCATCAACGATTTGATTGTCAGGCCAGGATTGTTTCCATTTGCCGCTAAAATCAAAGTAGTAATCTTTGTATTCACTACCAAGGTGGATACGCTGTTTCGGAGAATCCGCGTTCGCATCCATCTGGTTGATATCTTTCATGTGAATAATAACTGTTGGTGGTTTTTCACCTTCAGCTCTGCAACGCATTTTAATTACAGAACATTGAGAAAAATCCAGCAAAGCTGTTTCAGTACCGAAACAGTCCCATTTAGAACCGATGTCTTTACCTACAACTTTTAATGTATCACCCACTTTAGATAATTTAGTCTGGTCATTACTAACCCACCAGCTATAAATTTCACCAGTGAAATCATCCATTGTTCCTTTCTGAAACTGACACGCAGGAGTTCCTACATCAGGATCTTCCATCACGGCAATCTGATTGCTGTCATCCAAAACCTGCGACTCGAATGAGGCACATTGTTTTGCTGTAACAGCTAATAACAAGAGTATTGAAGCTAAGAATTTCATTTCTTAAATGTTGTTAAAGTTATTTCTTCGGATCGAATGGAGCTCCATAGGTAAAGCAAGCAAAATCCGCATCAATTGAAACCAAGTTAAACGGAGGACTTGAAACCATACCTAACTGAACTCTGCAAACTTTTTGAGGCTCCAGCTTTCTGTTTCCAAAACCACCATTTGCAAAATCTTCAGAAGGGAGAAGATCACTGTATTTGCATGAGAATAATTTCCAGCCAGTGTGTTGAACCGGAATTTTGAATACCCATGAATCTTCAGAAGAAGGGCAGAAATGATCTGTACCTGTTCCTGTTGGCTTTTTAGCATAATAGTCACAATTTGCTGCAGTACTGTTATCGCCACGATCATCTTCATGACATTCAAAGTTCAACGTAGCATATGCTTTTGCCTGCTGTCCATTTAGTGATGGTAGATTATCAATACCACGAACATATACATTTAAGTATATTTTCTCAGGATCTGTCCATGTAACCGGAAGGAAATAAGTAGAAGCTGCTGGATTTTTTCTATGCTGTAACCCTCCCACGAAGAAACCATTCTGTTCTGCAGATTTACCAATAATCCGAAGATAGTATTGACCTTCCGGCGCACGAATAACATCATCCTGAACCATTCTTAAAGTACTTCCACCAATATTAAATTGAGTATGGAAATTATTAATTGTACTTCCAGATCCTTCAAAATCACTATTAAATGTTGATGCAGCACCGTTGATCAACATAAACGTAGGTGTTACGGTTTTGAAATTTCTTGCATTAACAATCGTAACTGTATCTGAAGAACAAATCCCTGCTTTTCCGCTTATGATCAGATCAGCGCTAACTTTCTCTCCACTTTCAAAGAAATACAATTCATCGTGATTTCCTATCCAGGTTGCGTTTGAAGCATTTAATACAGATGAAGTCCCGGAGATCGTTTTAACAGCCGTAGATGACTGACCTCTTAAAACGATTTTCCAGCTAACAGTTTCGTTAAATGTTGCAGCAAACTCCAACGGTAAACCCAATGATAAGTCAATTGTAGGTGTTGATGCACCTCCAAACTGAGCATCCAGTGTACCACAGCTGAAATTGCCGCTGGCAGCTATATTTTTAGGTGTGCCACCTTCGTTCAGGCCACTCTTTTTACAGGAGACAAGAACTAACGTAGAAATGGCGACAAGACCTAGTTTTTTAAATCTATTCATATTCTTAATGGATATTAAAATTAGAATATCATTGTATAGTTAAAGAAGATCTGATTGATGTGATAGTTACTCATACTCATAGATGCATCTTTGAACTTAACTGCCTGATTTACCCAGTTTACAGTAAAGTATGTATTCTTGCTGAATCTGTATCTCGCACCAGCAGAAACCAATGCCTGAGACTGACTTAAATCCATATTATAAAATGATTTAGTCGCATCAATACGGTTGTATTCATCTCTTGCGTAAATAATTTCATGCCCTTTTGCAGTAATCATTTTCGCGCCACCTAATAGGTCAAGGTTTTTCACTACCTCTACTGTTAAGCCTAAATCAATTAATGTAGATTTCAGATCCACTGGACTTACACCAGATCTTTGAGTATTTTCATTACGAACGCCTACAGTTAAAATGATATCTTTTTCGAAACGCAATAATTTATGTGCATTTAACATAGCACCTCCTTTGATACCAGTATACTTACGTTCAGAAGCACCGGCTGTATCAGCAACTGCCTGAGACATCAAATCAACAGCAAAATCAGCTTTAACTACTTTTTCGTTATTACCAATAGAACCACCGATTGTTAAACCTTTACGGTTTGGAGTAGCTTGTCCGTATGGAGTAATGTTATTATATGCAGGATTATATTGCATTAATGAGTTTCTCAAATTCAGATTACGCAGATCCTGGTCAGTTACATAATCCATTAATGTAGCACCACCCATACCTACAGAGGATCTCGATAAACTTGGATCTAATGCCATAGGTGCGTTTTGTAACTGGCTGAATAAATCAACCGTGCCGTAGTCATTGATTCTTCTTGTTTGAGCGCCTGAGCTAAAGAAATTAGCATCTACATTTCTGTAATTAACATACAATTTCAACAATAAAGGCTTGTATTTAGCTGAAACACCTACATCGTAGAAACCGCCGTTTGAACTAACTGAACTAGATGAATCAACCAGTTTATAGCTGTATTTGTTTGTAGAAGCACCTGCTTCACCATATACAGAATAATCAACTTTATCAGTAAAATGGGTAAATTTCAAATCCCCTGTTATTACCTGGTTTTGGTTTGTCAATGCTGGAGAAGAAACTGTTCCGGCAGCATCAAAGATATAAATATAGTTACCGCCTATTTGAAGCATTCTGCTTTGGAAGATTTCTGCACGACCACCTACCATGAAACGATCCGGCACAGTTGAAGCAACATATCTTCTGTTTCTTGTAGCAAAGAAACGAAGGCCTAGTTTTTCAATTCCTTGGTTGAAACGTAAGCTTGTTTCAAGATGAGCACCTTGTAAACGCCATTTGTTTCCAAAGTTGAAGTTTTCGTATTCAACTACACTTCTTCTTTGAGCAAGGATGTCTGATTCATAGTCGTTATAAATTTCGCTGAAGTTATGCAACGTATATTTACTTAACTCTAAATCGATATCACCGATTTCATATTTAACTCTTTTAGAAATAATACCGTCCAGTTTTAACTGACGGAATAAGAACTGTGATCCATCACCATAGAAACCACCAAAGCTGTTTTTCAAACGCAATGTAGCGCTGGCTCTTAGTGTTTCATTTGGCTGAGCATTCACACCTAAATCAAAAATGGTATAACCATCTGTTGATTTTCTAGCGGATGTTAAATCCTTTGGTTGCGTGATTGTTGCAGGAGTAGTAGAATTATCCTCATACTGATTTAGAATATTTCCACCAAGGTAACTTCCTGTTACCAACGCACGACCTAATCCGTTCCAATACACTACCTGAGCGTTTGAAACCATCATCGTACCAGCAGTCATTGCTGCTAGTATTAGAACTTTTTTAGCAAATGTTCTCATTATTGACATCTATACTAATATATATTTTAGAAAAATATTTTTAATTCAACTGTTGTTTCCATCCCTCTGTATTTGTCGAGAGTGAAATTTTTGTCTGTATGACCAAACCATCTGTTTCTTACGTAAAGACCTGCTCTACCTGAGAAATCATAATCAAGTCCTAAACCGTATCCCCAACTGAATTGATCGATTGTTGCACCTTTGTCAGATGTTGTACTTAGGATAGGATTATTATAGATGTCTTTGATTACATCGCCAGGTGAGTACTGAATACCTTCAGCAGTAGTTCCTGATGTTGTATAAGCTTTTTCAACGCGGTTATTTGCTTTAACAGTTTCAACACTACCAAATGTAACTACTGTCACTTTTGGATGCAGGCTGTAGAATGCCATTAACTCTTCGTAGAATGTTCTTAAGAATGCTTTGTCTGTAAATACAGGGATAGGATTGAAATTGTCATCTGTAACAGAGTTGTATGTATTAAAGTTGTTCAGGATCAAATCACGTCCGATGAATTTCAGTTTGTAACCTAAATTCAGGTTAAGTGTTTGATACATTTTTAAATAATCAACAACTGTATCTGTGATACCGAAAGATTCATACACTCTTCTGTAGATACTTGTATTTCTTTGGTATGGACCTGCATACTTCTGGAAGTATGTGAAACGTGATGCTGTGAATGCGTTTGTCTGGTGCCAGTAAGAGATGCTATTTCCTCTGTTAGAGAATAATGCATCAACATTTTCCCACTCTTTTGTAAAGCCCCAAGATACAGCAACTTTTAACTTACCATAAGCATCTTCATGCTTGATGTAAGTACCCCATCTGTTGTTACACATCTGGCCAATATCTGTAATTGCACCTGGGAAAACAGTAATATCATTATTTGTATTAATGTTTGTCGGAGTTGCTACGGTGTGGTTGTTAGCTGTATTTAATGCCTCACTGTTTACGTTAGCAACAGATTTTCTAACAGAAAATACCTGAGCTGATAATGGGAAACCTAACCATGATTTAGCTAATGCAATCTGGAAATTGAAGCAGTGAGACTTTAATGGATTTTTCCAATCATAGTTCAAGCCAGTAACAGAATCTTTTGTCTGCTTTTTACCAAACAGTAATTCATAATCTTTATTGGTAAATAAACCGTCCTGGAAACGACCCATACCAATCTCTGTATAAATTTTAAACTTGGTAAAGTTTAATTTTGCATCTGCAGTTATGATTTGCTGTCTTACTTTTGAACCTAAGTAATGGTTCGTATTTGGCGCATATCTTGGATCTTCTCTGAAACCTACGTTATCGTATGTTCCGAACTGATCAAAAAAGTTGATACCGATTTTGTGTACACCTACTGATTTATCAACACGCAATGCAAACATGTTTTTCGGTGTTCTTGTTAGATATGTCTGGAAACCGCCGGAGTTATCTGATTTACCAACAATCAATTGGAAACCGAAGCCCTTAGGAAGGTTTTTACCCTGAAGCATGAAGCCTTGAGTACCTGTATTTCCCCAACGCTGATCACGGGCAATGTTTTGTTCATTATAAAAACGGTTATAAGAACCAAACGAGTTACCTTCTGGCTGCCACGGATATCTTTCGAACATATCATCTCGATACTGGTAGTTTGACAATGTAAAAGGACTCATTTTAGCCCAGTTTACACCACCACCGGCGATCAATGTAAAATCCCCTACTTTAGTATTGGCATATCCTTTGAATTGCATGATACGGTATACCATTGCTCTTCTGTTGGTTGTCTGCCCGATACCCGGAACCTGATTCGCAACACTGTCTTCACGAATAATCCCCATCATCTGGTTATCGAACATGTATTCCACCTGGAACCATGTTTTTGCTGTAGGACTACCTTCAACACGTAATAAGAACATTGGTTCCTGATAGCCGGTATATACTTTATTAACGATATCCAAACCGTTAATTGTAAGTAATTGATCGGCTTGAGGAGCAGTTGATTGATGCTGAGGCATCCAACGATACTGATTATAAGATCTAATATAACCGGAATACTTTAAACCGGTCCATCTCTTATACTGCTTTGTACCTGATTCTTCGCTCTGAGCAGTTGTTGAGGTTCTCATCGAAGATGATTGTGGAAATGTAAACCACTTTTTTCCTGATGAAGAAGGCGCAACAGGTGTGTAATTTGTAACCCTGGCGCTATCATAATCGCCATGGTTCTTCGCAGACACTTCACCCAAACCTAAAATAAGGAGCAATGTAAGAACTCTCACTCGCATGCTTTTAGACATATTGTTTAACTTCTTTTTTAAATTATTTTATCGACCTAAAGCATTGTAATGATTATGATTCAAAGCCTTAAAATCCCACAAGGATACAAATTATCCTGTAATAAAACTACAAGATTTCTTC
>JAGKWN010000115.1 GCA_021151805.1 Cytophagaceae bacterium
TTAATATACTATGAAACAACTGTTCGTTCCTATCATTGCGCTTGTTCTTTTTTCCTGTTCTTCCGATAACATTAAAGATGGTATCAATAAAGCCGGTAACGTAGCAGGGCAAACAGCAGGTGAATTCATTGAAGGCGCGTCTAAAGGCGTAGTGAAAGCATTTGATGTGAAAGTTAATCTGACTGAAGAGTTAAAAAGTAAAGGACTTGCGTTTGGTAAAACCTATATCACCAGTGATAGTCTGGGGACCGATAATTTACTGATGGTATATGTGATCTTCAATAAAGATTATTCAGATACCTTGAAAGCAAAGGTATTCGATGATAAGCAGCTGGAGATGGGCCGTATTGCAGTACCTGTAAACGGTAAAAAAGATGAAGCTAAGTTCGTTGAATTCCATTTTGATAAACGCACGAATATTGATAGCAAGAATGTGTTGACAGTGGAATAAAATTAGTTATGAATTAATTGCTCATGAATTATAATTTATGATTCATAACTTATAATTTATATCTATGAAAAATACTTTCTTCGCCACGATCGAACTGATTGGTGTCAATCCATACGTATACTTGCCCGAAGCTGTGTTGAATGAAATTTTTAAACAAGCGGGTAAAGACAAAGGAAAGATTCCTGTGAAGATGACCATCGATGGTCATGCATTTATCCAGACGCTGATCAAATACAGCGGAGCGTGGCGCCTTTACCTGAATACACCCATGCGAAAGGCTGCCGGTAAGGAGGTAGGAGATACCGCAGTTTTTGAAGTGCAGTATGATGATGCGCCAAGGGAAATTGCCATGCATCCAAAATTGAAAGCCGCGTTAACCAAGAATAAAGCAGCGAAGCAGGTATATGATCAGCTGCGGCCATCGCTGCAGCTGGAGATTGTGCGATACATCTCGCATCTTAAAACCGAAGAAAGCATTGAACGCAATGTGGCTCGGGCCATTAATTTTTTACTTGGCAAGGAAAGGTTTGTCGGCCGTGGTAAACCGTAAATGGGTTATAAGAACGATTCAAAAATCAATGAAGAATATCCTTAATTATTTTTTGCGCCTTGTTTCATCCAGGTTTCAATACGCTTTAAGTCGCAGGGGCTGAGTTGGCCGTTGGGGGGCATTGGATCACTGATGGAAACCAGTGAACTGTATAAAACACTACTTTGTGGATTGATGGTATCAATGTAACCGCTGCCTCTTTTTTGTAACGCATCATAAGCTCTTGCCGGTTCTAAATTTAAGTTTCCTTCTGGAGTTGTGCCGGAGTGGCAACCGGATGTAGCGCAATTAGCGTTTAGTATCGGGTTGATGTCAGCAGCAAAAGAAACGGTTGTGATCTTAGGGGTACAGTCCAAAGCAGGTTCTATTTCGCCTTTGTGATAGGTGCAGGTGAAAAGCAGGCACGCGAAGAATAATAGAATACTACTGGTTAGACAATACTTCATCGATATATGAGGATATCTATGCAAGAAACAACGATGCAAACACGTTTTTGGTATAGGCATAAAAAAAGTCACGCTGAAAGCGTGACTTTTTTTATATGGAAACAGCTGAAATTAAGCAGCTAATTTATTAACAAATTTAGCCAACTTAGATTTTTTGTTCGCTGCATTGTTTTTATGAATGATATTTCTTTTAGCTAATTTATCAAGCATGCCAGATACTTTTTTGTATAACTCAGTAGCATCAGCTTTAGCAGTTGCTGCTCTTAGTCTCTTAACGAAAGTACGTGTAGTTTTCATTTGGTAGCGATTTCTCAGATATTTCGCTCTGTTCGCACGGATTCTTTTTAAAGCTGACTTGTGATTTGCCATGTTTGTATATAAATTCTTATTATTCTCGTCAATAAATTTTCGAATGGCAAAGATAACAGCATTTTATTAAAAAACAAAACCTTGTTTGTGATTTCCTTAAAACAAACTATTATTGTGGAAAACTTCACAGCTATGAAGAAACCTTATTTTTGGGTCACAAAGGCCATATTTATTACTATTATCCTCCTTTTATGCACATCCTGGGGCTTTTTTGCCCACAAGGAAATTAATAAAATGGCAGTTTTTACCCTTCCGCAACCCTTAATGGGGTTTTATAAAAAATACATAGATTTTATCACCCAACAGGCTGTTAATCCCGATAAAAGACGGTATGCAGTAGCAGGCGAAGCTCCAAAGCATTACATGGATATTGAGTTTTATTCAGATAGTATTCTGCTCAAACGTCCAACCTGGCAGGAAGCTACAAATCTCTACCCAGAAGATTCTATGCAGGCTCATGGTATTCTGCCCTGGAACCTGATCCGGCTTACTTACACACTAACGGATGCATTTAAACGTGAAGATGCAAAGGCGGTCTTGAAAATTTCTGCAGACATGGGTCATTATGTGGGTGATTTGCATGTACCCTTGCATACAACCAAAAATTATAACGGACAGCTTACCGGACAACATGGTATACATGGATTATGGGAATCCAGGTTACCGGAACTATTTTCCGGAAGCTATAATTATTACTCCGGCAGTGCTGAATATATAACAGATGTTCGTAAATATATCTGGGACGGGTTAACAGAATCAAGGGAATGTGTTGATTCTGTTCTGTTTATTGAGAAGGAACTTCAGGGAAAGTTTACAGAAGATAAAATTTTTTCATATGAAGACCGAAATGGGCAAACCTTACGTATATATTCATATGCGTTTAGTGAAGCATATCATAAAAGTTTGAATAACATGGTTGAAAAACGAATGAAAGCTGCAATAAAAATGACAGGTGATCTCTGGTATACGGCCTGGGTCAATGCTGGCAAGCCGACTATGACAGAAACAGGACAGCCTGTTTTTTCAGAAGAAGAATTAACCGAGACAGAGCAATTAAAACATACTGCTCCGATTGATTGTTCTCATTAAAAGTTTCAAAAATAGGTTGTATATTCAACTCGTGAGAAATTTATTCAGAAGTAAAAAGTATTACTCCCAATCGCCCCACCTAAATAGTATTCACAAAAGTATGAGTGCGTCCAATTCACCTGATAATATCTTTGATTTATATGTATTGCTAAAAGACGAATCTGCGCCGTTAGATTCATCCTTCTATTTCTCTCAACTGGATTTAATGAATAATATCATAACCGGGCACTTGCATATCGACAACCAACTGGTCGAATTTGAAATTGATAGTTATAGTATTATGTATTTTGATCACTTCTCGGTAGGAGATTATTTATTTAATGTTATTGATAATAAATTCATCAAACGTATTGATTATACAAAAGAGATGTAAAGTATGATCTTTTGATTATTTTTTCAGCAGATCAATGATTGAAAGGAGTGGATGCTTGTCTTCTTTGAAAAGTACTGTTACGTGTCCATTAAGCGCATCACCCTTTTTATAGGCGTCAATATTGAGTTCCGTGACAGAAGCGATTTTCTTTCTTTCTTTAAATTCCTTTTGATCAAACAAACCCTGTATGTTATTGGGTATGCATGTTAAAAACAATACACCGGTTTTTATTTTATCCGATTGCTTTGTTGCAGGAGGATGTGAATTTTGAAAAACCAACGATGAATCTTTCAATACTTTCAGTTCACTATCAAAATTTCCTAAGGTAGTTTTAAATGGAGGTTTTTTGTTTTTAGATATCAGTCCGGCCTGGTGCAGGTAATTTAAAAAAGCTGTGATTTCTTTATTGTCGGCATTGGCCAGACAAATCCTGAATGTTGGTTCCAGATAAAAAGAATCTTTTTTTACCATGACTGTTTCAAACTCTTCATTCAACTCATATCTGTAAAAAGATTGGAGTAGTTTATTCCATCCATTAAACTCAACAGTAAGCGTATTGTTTTGGAGAATATTAATAAACGCGTGAAGATCGACCGGAAGTTTTTGTGAGCCTGATGCTGTCGTATATACATGCAGCAATCTATCCAATCCGGCTGGCGTAGGAGAGCAGGCTGCATATAGTCCTGCCTCTTCGGAAGGTTCATGTATAACAACCGGGTTAAGATAATTTATAACACTCCCTTTATAATTCCAGTCGATATCGATGTAATCTGTATTTGCTTTAACTGCAATTTGAATCAACGAAGGATCCATGAAAGGATGTTGGACAGAATCCAGGTAAAATTGTGTGTTAATGTTGCAGGACAGATAAAGGGAATCATTGGCTGTAAGTTGTATGCTTTGTGCCGGCTGATTGAAAATATTTTGTGCGACCAATGAATCCTGTTGCTGTTGTGCTATGAATAGTAAATGCTGGTTGTTGTAAAGCCAATATCCTTCCCGGGTGCGGAATGAAAAGGCAGTTCTTTTTTGTATGGTCAAGCTGTCACTTTTAAAAGTTTCCTGCAGTTGTTTGCTATTTTCAAGATTGAACAATAGTCCATTGTGCATGATATTATTTTTCCAGATGGAAAAGTAACGGATATTGTCCTGATCGGTAATGGCGTAATCGGAAGGGGATCGGAAAATCTTTAACAGTGTATTGGAGTTGGTATCAACCTGGAAAAGTTTGCTGATATCTCCATTCAGTAGGCTCGATAAAGCAATGTCCTGTCTTATTTGTTCAAGATTGAATGTGCCATAGAGCCAGGAAGAATCGGGGATGGAGAGCTGAGCGGCAGGGGTAATAACAGGCGTATCTCTTTTACACGAATGGTAAAAGAGATACGCTATGCCTGAAAGAAGTATAAATGAAACAATGAATAAATGCTTTTTTTGCATATTATCTTTTTTCGAAATGTACATACATTTCATTGATCATTTCATAAATAGAATTTATACTGTTTTTCTTTTCATCGTTGAATAAGACATCTGTTTTCGTGGCAACATTTGCATTTTTATCAAAGTCTGTGATGTAAACGATTTCATCAAAATACTTAGCCAGGATTTCCAGAATTTCTGCAACTTCTTTATCTTCCGTGAACTGTACTGATGAACCCAATATTTTACCAATCTCAATATATGCCCCAGACTGGTGGTTTATGATTCGTTCGTAGTTAACAACTTCGTAATCACTTTTTGTTGCAGCAGAAGCATGTTTCTGTGGGTTGAAATTATTATCGTTGGTAAGGATACAAATAGATTCGTTTACCCAGATGTATTGGTTCATTTCTCCGATAACAACCATGTATCTGTTTTTCTCTTTTTTAATAATACCTTTTTTGATCAATATATTCAGGTATTTATTGAAAAGGGAATCGCTTTTGATTGTTAATGCAAATGAGAATAGCGGCATCGGGATTTTTTTCGTTTTTTCTACTTCAACATAGTTAAACTCTTCATCCATTTCATACACTTTGTATTTCTTATCCATAGTAGTCATGGCATGATACAATACAATAAACTCACCTTTAAAGATATGCCAGAAATCATCTCCATTAATATTGAAAGATTTGTATAGTTCTTTCGCCAATGTATCTTTTCTACTATCGATCATTTCGTATAGCGTATCCTGTCTTTCTTCCAATGAATCCAGCTGGTACCAGTTTAATGTTTCGTGTTCGTATTTTGCTTTGTCATCGTCTTCATATCCATAGTCATAATCGTTGTAATCACCGGCCTCGGCTTCATCGCTATATACAGTTCCGGAATCTGTAATGGTAGACATGTCTGTTTCATATGAGTTTTCATCCGGGCCATTTACAATGAAATCAATAGTATCAATCTCTGCATTGTAACGTACGATAAGCGAATCTGTATTGAATACATTATCCTGGCTTTCTCTTATGTATTCAATAAGCAGAGTGTCCATGCTGTAGTTAAATGTTCTGTCAACAAATTTATGAACTTCACTCAGGTCGAATGCATAATTTAAATAACTCGTAACAGGTGTCTGGTATAATATATTTGCCAGCTTTGTGGAAGGTTTTACGTTGAAAATCGGTGTAATAATACTAGCCAGTTTTTCTCCATAAAATTGATTGCCGGTGAATACAATCTTGCCGCTTTCGAAATTAATATAGCTGAAACTATAGTTATCTTTAAACAGATCTGTATTAAAGATCGTTGTATCTTTTATGGCATCTTCTCTGTTTATTTCATCAAACAGCCAGGGCATGCTGCTCCATGCATTCGAGTTGAATACATAAGTGAAGTCTGAGTCAAATCCCAATCCGTTTAAGATTTTGGAATTTGATAGTATATTTTTTGAGGACGGCAGCGGATGTGCAATTGCTTTAATAATCTTTTTCAATTCTGAAGTGGAATACTTGCCTTTGCTGCTGCTATAGTAACTGCGGTAGGGTAGCATGCAGAAAAAAACTTTTTCTGAATTCCAAACAATTAATGTGTTGCTTTTCTTAATAAAGCTGAAGCCTTTGCCGGCTTTCATAACTTTTACATTACTTTTGTAGAAGATGTCTTTAATGAAGTTTGTGAAATTATTTTTGTTCAATAAAGGGATGGCTACGACAGCAATAGAACGCATGCTTTTGGAAGAAGAATAAGAATAAAAATCATCATCATCTTCCTTTGATTTTGACTTGGAAGAAGGTAAAACTGTTTCTTCAGGAATGTCATAGTAATACATTTCTGTTTTAATATTCAATCCTGTCTCATCAGGTGTTTCAAACAATTTAATGATTGCTCTTTCTTCAGCTGTTTTATTGTGCAGCATTTTGAAAAGGAAATCCTTATAGAGTTCGCTGGCGCGTATTTCATCAAAATTGACATTGTTGTTTATACGTCCTCCGTTAACTTTAATAATGTAAGTAGCATCGGCAGGGATATAATTTTTGATGTCCTGTGCCGTTACAAAAAGTGATAAAAAAAAGGACAGTAGAAGTAAAGTATTTTTCATGTTAGTGAATGTGTTGTACAGATATATTATTGACCTACAGTAATGTTGTTATTTGATTTTCCTTTTATCGCAATGGTGCTCCAGATATCATGTTTATATAACACGGCCTTTTTACTTGGAGATACAGTATAGTTCATGGCATTGCCATTCGCTACTGTTGTATCAAAGCGGCAGATTACGGTGTATTCTGACTTCTGTAGCATTTCTATGATCTGCGTGTTTGCGCTTTGAGTAAGATGATCTACTTCAGAACTATTGGCGTTACGCTTAAATATTCCGTTTTCGTAGGAATATAGCGTTAGCGCGGCAGGAGCTTTTTTGTCGTATGTTTTCCAGATGCTGTGTACAGCATTGTTGAGTGATGAAACATTCTTAAAATCGCAGGATAGGTTGTAGATGTAATTTGTATGATCCTGTTTGATCGTTACATTGCTGATACCATCTATACCTTGCAGTTTGGTTTTTACCTCGGTGATTTTACTGTCGATAACTGCTGTGGTTGGTACCTTGTATTGTAAAATACTATCCTGACTACGTATTTTATCAATCTGATTTTTACTTTGGCTTAAGTTTACAATAAACTTATATGTACCGCTGCCATTTTTATGAACAGTTACATCTTCAATAATCTCAAAGCAGGATGTTAGTGAAACGGATATAAATAACAGGATTCCGTAAAAAGAATATTTCATGAGATAAATAAAAAGAATGATGAATGATAAGTTAATGAATTATGAATTTAGTATCATTCATAATTTGTTGTATGCTGTAACGTAACACTGGCATACAGTGTTTAAATATAATTGAATTTTAATCGTAAATTGATAATGCGGGACATAAAAAGCGTGGTCCCGATAAACTATCGGGACCACGCTTTTTTTATTTTACCAGTTTTTTATAACGGATACGCTGAGGCCCAACATCACCCAGGCGTTTTTTCTTATTCTCTTCGTAATCTGAGTAGTTACCTTCAAACCAATATACCTGCGAATCGCCTTCAAAAGCCAGGATGTGTGTCGCCACACGATCCAGGAACCAACGATCGTGGGAAATAATTACCGCACAACCTCCAAAGTTCTCCAGCGCTTCTTCAAGTGCTCTCAAGGTATTTACATCCAAATCGTTGGTAGGTTCATCCAATAACAGGAGGTTAGCTCCGGTTTTTAGCGTCATGGCAAGGTGCACACGGTTACGCTCACCACCCGATAACACACCAATCTTTTTCTCCTGGTCTGAACCACCAAAGTTGAAACGGCTTACATAAGCTCTTGAGTTTACTTGCTTATTGCCGAGCATCAGGTGTTCTGTACCTCCGGATATGGTTTCAAACACAGACTTTTCAGGATCTAAGCCGGAGTGTTCCTGGTCATAATAACCAATATCTACTGTTTCACCTACAGCAAACGAGCCTGAGTCGGGCTGAGCCTGGCCGGTGATCAGTTTAAACAAGGTTGTTTTACCAGCACCGTTGGGACCGATGATCCCTACAATACCACCTTGCGGCAGGTTAAAGCTCAGGTCATCAAACAATAATTTGTCGCCAAATGCTTTGGATACATGTTGTACTTCAATGACTTTATTTCCAAGACGGCGACCCGCCGGAATGAACATTTCCAGTCTTTCTTCTTTATCTTTTGTTTCTTCGCCTAATAACTTATCGTATGCGCTGATACGGGCCTTAGACTTCGCCTGACGAGCTTTAGGTGACATGCGCACCCATTCAAGCTCTCGCTGTAACGTTTTCTGACGTTTGGATTCAGACTTCTCTTCCTGTGCAAGACGGGTTTGTTTCTGATCCAGCCATGAGGAGTAATTGCCTTTCCACGGAATACCTTCACCGCGGTCAAGTTCCAGGATCCAGCCTGCAACGTTATCCAGGAAGTATCTGTCGTGCGTTACAGCAATTACTGTACCGGCATATTGTTGTAAGTGTTGTTCCAACCAGTCTACAGACTCTGCATCCAGGTGGTTGGTAGGTTCATCCAATAATAAAACATCCGGTTCCTGTAGCAACAATCTGCAAAGGGCCACACGTCTTTTTTCACCACCCGATAAATGTTCAATTTTAGCATCGCCCGGAGGGCAGCGAAGTGCATCCATCGCGCGCTCCAGCTTCGTATCCAGTTCCCAGGCATTGTGCTGGTCCAGTAACTCCTGGATGCGGCCTTGCTCTTCGATCAGTTTGGTCATCTGATCATCGCTCATTTCTTCGCCGAATTTCAGGTTGATATCTTCAAACTTCTTCAACAGGTCAACAACTTCCTGAACACCTTCTTCAACAATTTCCTTCACTGTTTTAGTCGGGTCAAGCTTTGGTTCCTGCTCCAGCATACCAACGGAATAACCCGGACTGAAGGCTACGTCGCCGATGTATTCTTTATCGATACCGGCAATGATTTTAAGTAAGGTAGACTTACCCGAACCGTTTAAACCCAGCACACCGATTTTGGCGCCATAAAAAAACGACAGGTAAATATTTTTAATGATTTGTCTTTTGGGTGGAATGATTTTACTCACACCAGCCATGGAGAATATAATTTGCTCGCTCATAATAATGATTAATGAAGAGGTAAATATCGGAAAAAGTTTTTAGTTTCTAGGTACTAGTTACCAGACTAAGCTAATTCAATCTAATCGTAATTCACTTAAGTCTAGTAACTGGAAACTAATACCTAGTGTCTAATTCTTTTCCACATTTTCGAAAAAAAGTTTGTATTCCTAATTAATATTTTATTTTTGCACGGAAGTTCAAAACGAGGAACAAATTATGTATTGGACACTAGAATTAGCTTCCTACCTGGAAGATGCTCCCTGGCCAGCAACAAAAGATGAGTTGATTGACTTTTCTGTGCGTTCTGGTACACCTCTTGAAGTAATTGAAAACTTACAAGAGCTGGAAGACGATGGTCAACCGTATGAAAGTATCGAAGAAATCTGGCCGGATTATCCGTCAAAAGATGATTTCTTCTTTAATGAAGACGAATATTAATCGAAAGCCGGGATTATACCCGGCTTTTTATTTTCATTGCCCCACGCATTGAATAACTTACTTATTTCTGATTTGGCTGTTCGTATTAACAACAAGACCATTATTGAGTCTTTTAATATGGCAGCACAACCCGGCGATACCGTCTTTATCACAGGAGACAATGGCTCGGGTAAATCCACGATTTTAAAGGCGATCGCCCGTTATCAGCCTATTGCCGGCGGCACCATCAGTTTGGCTGCCAAAAATGCGTTTCATTTTTCTCTATCAGAATGGCATCAGCACGTACATTACCTGCCGCAGCACAATCCGCTGGCCTTTCCTGTGAAAGTAAAAGATCTGCTTCTAATGGCTTTTTACCGTGATAAGAAATGGTTTGACAGCTACTCCAATCAGCATTTGCAGCAGGTGGAACAGCTTGCCGGCATATTTAATATCTCGCAGTTACTGGACCGTAATGCAAAAGAACTTTCGGGCGGAGAACTGCAACTGTGCTGGCTGGTACAGTCTTTACTGGCAAAGCCGGAGGTATTACTGCTGGATGAACCTACTCAATATCTGGATGCGAAAAACCGCACGGCATTTTTTTCAATACTTCATACCGTACAATTGGCAACACCATTCATTTGTTTATTTGTAACCCATGATCTGCCTTTTAAGAAAGAAGATTATGGAACGGTAATATCCCTGTAATTCCGCCTGAATTCATAGAAAAATATTACATAATATAATTTAAGTACTATTTTATAGCTATTTTAGAGTATTATCAATTGTATCCCATCTGATGAGACTCCACAAAATTTTATCTATTGCGTTGCTAGTAACCATATTCTTTTCCTGCCACAAGAAAGAAGATGAAGCCGCGCAACCAACAACTTCTACCCATGTACATACAAATGGCACAGATATTCTTGACGCCAATGGTAATAAGCTTTATCTGCGTGGAGTAGCCTTTGGTAATGAAGTATGGACGGATGTTGAAATTCCATCCACCCACCATGCAGAGGTGGATTACGGACGTGTACACGATATGGGCATGAATGCCATTCGTTTTTACATGAATTATAAAACGTTTGAAGATGACGCAAATCCATATGTTTATAAAACAAGCGGGTGGGACTGGATTGATCAGAATATTACCTGGGCAAAGAATCACAATGTGTATCTGATCCTGAATATGCACGTACCGCAGGGCGGCTTTCAGTCAAATGGCAATGGTGGTGCATTGTGGAACAATCCGGAAAATCAGGCGCGTTTAAAAGCATTGTGGTTTAATATTGCCAAACGGTATGCCAACGAACCTGTTATTGCGGGATTTGATTTGTTGAATGAACCGGTGGTAACCACATCGATTGATCAGTGGAAAAACTTTGCGCAGGATATTATTGATACGATTCGTACAGTCAATAAAACACATATGATTGTTGTTGAACGTGTCAATGCAGTTGGTACAGACTGGTCGAGCAATGCAGATATGAATTTCTTTGAATTGAATGACAACAACCTTGCATATGAATTTCATTTTTATTCACCGATGGAATTTACGCATCAGGGAGCAGACTGGATTACGAATCCGCCAATACCCCAAGGGCAGGTATATCCTGATCTCAATAAATCATATGTAACCGGAACATCAAGTTTTTTGACAGCTACCTTTTCTAATCCTAAGATTACCACCGGTACATATGACTGGACCGAATATGTTGAATCTCCCAAATTTAAGATCAATGATGCAAAGATAAAATTGTGCCAGCCTTCAGTGGTTAACCGGGCTAATACAGGGAAGATCTGGGTGGATGATATTGTGGTAAAGGAATACGACGAGAATAATAATTTTGTAAGGACCGTTTGGAACATCGATATAACTTCTTATGATGGCTGGTACTACTGGAGTCAGGATGGTTCGGGCAGTGCGGGCACAGATCTTACAACCGGACATTCAAATTCGAATTCTGTTTACATGCAGAGCTCAGCCAGTGATGCGAACCTAAGCAACAATAAATATAAATTTATACCTAAACAAGGTTATTCATATACCATCAGCGGTTGGGTGAAAGGAGAGAATGTAACGGTTGGCTCGGCTGCCATGTTCCGTCTGGATTGTGAACAAATATCTGCTGGCGGGGCTGTATATGCTTTTGATAAAGCATACCTGGCTTCACAGGTTGATCAGTATTATCAATGGACGAAAGCGCACAACCGGCCTTTGTTCCTTGGTGAATTTGGTGCCATTCAATATGCGTTTATAAGTGACCGCGGCGGTATTCAATGGGTTAACGATATGATTGATATTTTAAAAGAACGCGAAGCGCATTTTACGTATCATGATTATCATGAAGATAATTTTGGTCTGTATAAGGGGTATGGCTCACCCGTAGATCCTACAAAATGCAACCAGCCATTGATCGATCTGTTTAAATCAAAACTGCCGTAATGCAGTTTTACATATAAAAAATTATATGCGCCCAATGTGTACACGTTTGGCCGTATATAAT
>JAGKWN010000116.1 GCA_021151805.1 Cytophagaceae bacterium
AACTGTTTTGGGACCGCCTGTTTTTTCAGTTGCTGAAGGGTTGTAGGTAGTGGAAGTACTTCCCGGTGTGGTAAATGTACCGGTACCACCAGACCAGGCCACGCCGGTTTGGTTGGTCGCAGAACCTACTAAAGCAGCTGCAGGATTGTTGGCACAGACCGTTACCGGTGAACCCGCACTGACGGTTGGTGCAGCAAAATAAGAATTAGTCACTTGGGCAGTAGCTGCAGGACATAAACCGTTACCCGTGGTTGTAATGGTTAAGGTTACAGAACCTGCGGCGATCTCTGCGGCTGTAGGTGTATAGGTAGCATTCTTTGTTGTATTATTTGGTACATATGTACCGCCACCGCCAGACCATATAATACCGGTAGCAACAGTAAAGTTGCCATTAAGCGTTAAGGTGGAATTATTCGCACAGGCGGACTGCGGACTACCTGCGGTTACGGTAGGGCCTCCAACAAAAGTAATTTTCATTGAGTCATCCACAGCCGGACAAGAACCGTTTCCTGTAGAAGTCAAATAAATATAAATAAATGGTTTTGCTAAATCAGCTGCAGAAGGAGTAAAAGTAGTTGTAAGTGACGTTGGGTTTGCGATGGTACCTGTGACCCCAGATTTTACAGCCCATGTAGCACCTGTAGCTCCGGTTACAGCACCGGATAGCGGAATTGCTCCAGCATTTGTACAACTGGAAATATCATTTGATGCACCAGTGCCAGGTACGTTTGTGTTAGCATCAACACTGATACTGCCTGGAACGTTGAAAACCGCATTAATATTAATGTAGTTAGCATACCACCAGGTATTAATTGTTCTGTTGTTTCCCCAGTCAGTTGTAGTAGGGTTACTGGAAGGGGGGATAGCTCCGGCTGTTACAGAACCAAACCCATGACAACCTGTTGTAGGTGTTGGTGTACCTGTTGTACATCCCGATAAATTTGTTGTACCTCCTGCAATACCTGAATCATCCCAGAATAACAATGGTGGCGGACCTGCAGGACGAACCAGCGAAACTATGTATCCATAAGGGTGGTTTTCAACGTCAAATAATGGTAAGTGTGTCAAACCATTGAAATAGTCAAGTCTCATGTCAATAACTGTTCCCGGAGGGATTAAATTCCCCAAACCATCTCTACTATTCCATGAAATTACATTTGTACCTACATTTAAAGTTTGTTTTAAAAGAACATCCGCTGTTCCAAATTGGTAACCAGGTATACCATTAAAGTTCAATAATAATTCGGCTCCTCCGGCTTTGTCAACAGTAATGTTTATTTGTCTATTGTTAACATCACAACCGGAAATTGTTACCGGCGCTATAACATTCCCAAAAATCCCCGTACTATAACAACTATTATCGGGGTCGTGTAAGAAAATTTTATATTGAGCATATGTAGCATTTACAGATACGGATCTTCTGTCAACAGCAGCATTTCCGGTATTTGTCACACCTGTAGGGTTACAGGCAATTGTAAAACCGAAAGGTCTGATCCGGTTAAAATTTAATCCGGTAACAATCCCGTCATCTGAATATACATACATGGTTGCAATGAATGGATTATTTGCCGCATTCACGTTAATGTCCCATGTCTGAGAAAATAAACGTCCGGGAATTCTTGTTCCATTCGGAACATCAGTAACCGTTAAATCAAAAAAACGAAGACGTGTTTTCGTTCTTTGCTGGGTTGCTATATTGGCTGCTGTTGCCGGTGGTATTTTAGGTGCTGTTGCCGGTGTTGGATTTCCAACTGTTGGAGCTCCGGCATTACTTTTTCTATAAAATTCTATCCAATAGTCTCCGGCCATAGTAGGGGTAAAACTCAGCGCTGTATATCCGCCAGCACCGCCAACAATATTGGAAGGGCCAGCTTTTGCTTGTGCCCATGTGCTTATGGAACCGGCACCTGCATTCGTAACCTGTTGCCAGCCTGTACCAGCAACAGGAAAAGCTACGGTTGAATCAGGAGCAATAATTCTATACCAAAGAGTTGCAGGCGCAGCTAAATCCCCCGCATCGTATGCCATTCCGAAATAAACGGTTTCTGGATTACAGATTGTGAAGTTCAAACGTTTTGTTGAAGGAGCTCCATATGTAAAAGAGTTCCTGTTCACATCGTTGTTATCCCAAATCTGAAGTACCCCCTGGTTATCTGAAGCTAATGTTGGAGTCAACTCTGCAGTACCTTCAGCATTAGCAGATATATACAGTATTGAAAACAGAGCAACGGTCATTGCTCTTAAGGTGAATTTGGGATGTTTTAGGAGTTTAGTATATATATTTTCCATAAGTACATAGTACTAGTTTGAGAACTATTACGTAAAAACTAAAAAATATGTTGTTTTTTGTAAGAAATGTTTTATTTCGTGACTTCCGGGCACAAATTAATATTGGATTCAAGCTCTTGATATCCATTCAACTCCTTGGTGGTAATAAAATCATCACAGATCTTATAATTTTCTGATTGGATTGCAATCCGGTATTTACCTCCCTCAGGTAAAGCCATAATATACTTACCGGTTACTTTATTAGAATTATAAATACCTACAATCGAATTGTCTTCTGTATTGATAACTTCAATACGTGCACTCACCGGGTCTTTGGACAATGAATCCTGGATGATACCAACAATTACTAATACATCCTGCACTTTTGTTTCTTCAATGCTGGCAACATAAATATCTTTATCACCATAGCCTTCCGGGCGGATGGATGCAAAATAAATTCTTTTACCATCTGCTGATAAAGTAAAGTGAATGTCATCATGTGCCGAGTTTAAGGGATAGCCAACGTTAATGGGCTTTTGCCATGAAATGCTTGAATCAGATAGTGATTTACTGTAAAACATATCAAAACCTCCCATGGAGTTGTGGCCATTTGAACTGAAGTATAAAGTCTTCCCATCCGGGTGAAGGAAAGGAGAATCTTCGTCATATCTGGAATTAATTGAATCTCCTAAATTGACAGGTCTTGCCCATTCTCCGTTCGATAATCTTTTTGATATGTAAAGATCCAAACCACCGTAACCTCCCGGTCTGTTGCTACTGAATAAAATGTAGCTGCCATCTCTTGTTAAACATGCTGAAGGTTCATAGAATTTTGAATTGATTTCGCCTCTTAATTCTTCAGCTTCAGTCCAGACATCACCATCTAATTTTGAAGATAGAAAATTGTCGTCTTTGTCATATCTGTATATAAGAAGCTCTTGTCCGTCTGGAGTGAGTGCAACACTGGCATCATGCCCTTTGGTATTAATCGCAGGTCCCATATTCCGGGCTTTAAGCCAAACAGAATCTTTTTTTGAAGCTATGTATACATCTTCATAATACTGACCATCTTCAGTATCAATTAATCCACCCGTAGTTTCCGGTCTGCATGAAGTGAAAATGATTTCGTTTTCATCAAGCGTAAGGATAGGAGCATATTCCGGGTAACTACTATTTATCGTCGGACCTAAATTTTCAATATCAATGGTAACAGGTTTTAAGATCAGCTTTTTACCGTTCTCACACATTTCAAGTTCCCGATAAATGTCGCGTATCATTAATGCATATTTGGATTTGGATTTGTATAAATGCGATAAACAAAGTTCATATTCTACAATAGCATCATCAAAACGGTTTGATAAATGATATGCCCGACCCAGGTAATAGTGAAGGGTAGGAGGATAAAGGTTTGGCTTTAGTTTACATTTTTCCAGGTATACAAGCGCATTTTCCTGGTCAGCTGTTGTATTTATATAGCTAACCCCAATTGGAAATATGTATTTTGGGGAATTCGGATATAAACTATCTAAGGTTAAATATAAAGGTAATGCGTGGTAGTAGTCTTTATTCTTAAAAGCATACTGCGCATTTGTTTCAATTTCAACTCTGGATAGAGTTGCTTGAGAAAAAACTTGTTGAGAATTAAAGAAAGTTATACCGGTTAAAAGTATAAACAGAGATATTTTTTTCATCGAAACCATTTTCAATAATATTGACTTTATACAAATTAACAGAAACTCTCTATACAAAAAAACTATTGTCAATAAAATTCGTATTGGGAAATAAGTACTTTATTTACGTATATTTGATCATATCATTCTAAATAAATATTCATGTTTAGTTCAATTTGCTCACGCATATTCCTAATCACGCTAGCCATTATATGCTTTTGTAAGTATAATGTTACTAGTGCTCAAGATATTCAATTTACTCAATTTTATTCCGTTCCGATGTTCCATAACCCTGCTTTTGCAGGAAGTGTGCATGCTCCAAGAGCTACTGTGTTAACAAGATTGCAATGGTTGGGTATTGATGCAAACTACAAAACCTATTATGTTTCCGGCGATACGTACCTTGATAAGTATAAAAGTGGTTTAGGATTTCAGATTGTGCGTGATGTTCAAGGATCAAATATTTACGCTTCCACTCAATTTTCCCTATTATATTCATACGAAATACCCGTTTCCAAGAAATTTACAGCTCGTTTAGGCCTTCAGGCAACGGGAGTGCAACGGACACTTGATTATAACGGATTGAGATATCCAAGCCAATTCAGGGATTCAACAGGCTATATAGGCGGTGGCAATTACCAGACAGGTGTTAAAAGCCAGCTTTACCCTGACTTCTCTGCCGGTACAGTAGTTTATTCAGACCGTATCTGGGGTGGTTTTTCTGTACAGCATTTAAATACACCAGAACAATCTTTTGCAGGTGCAGCTAAAGATCCATTAGCGATGAACTTTCAAGTAACAGGTGGATATAAAATTCCCATTGCACAACGTAAATATTTAGCTTATACAGAAGATAAGAGTGAAATCAGTATTACTCCTACATTCCATTATAAATCCCAAGGAAAGGCTGATCAGCTCGATATTGGTTTATATGGTATGTATAACCAGTTGATGGCTGGGGTTTGGTATCGTGGTATCCCGGTCAAACATTATGCTCCTAAAATCAATAACCGTGAATCTGTTGTTTTCCTTATTGGATGGGTTTATAAAACATGGAATTTTGGCTATAGCTATGATTTGACCATTTCAAAACTTACAGCTGCTGGCCCAGGTGGTTCACATGAATTCAGCATTACGTACATTCATAAGCCCGTTAAAAAACATAAACCGATGCGAAGACTACCTTGTCCAAGCTTCTATAAACATTAATATTTTAACATAGGTTAATAAAAGAGGTCTTATCTGAATTCAGATAAGACCTCTTTTTTATTAAGAAGTGATTCGTATTTTATTTTACTTGCAATTATACTTTTCCATAAATAAAAGGACATTATAACAACAATAAAAAACTCCCGTCCCGATAGGTCGGGACGGGAGTTTGTGTACTGAATATTATATAAGATCTTAGTGAAAATAAAATTTAAATTCACCACTCGGTTTTTTAGAATTTTTACTGTTTTTACTTTTCTCTTCAGCTGCTTTATTGATCTGTTGACGATTCTTTTCTGAACTTTTCTGATTAGCAGCTTTATTTTTCTGATTCTCGTTTACTATCTTATTTGCCTGGTTCGCATTAAATCCTTTTTGATTAGATTTTTCCTGCTTGCTCATGTAATATTGCTTCTTCCCTAAACAGGAGAATAAAGATGTTAACACGATAAGGGATATGAATAACCTTTTCATTAGCCAATTGATTTTTGTACCTGTACGCAAAATAGCATAATTAGTTCTGATAGCAATTTAAAAACAGATATTTCAAAATCATCTTATGTATTTTCAATATAAAACCTTGCATGTAATTTTCTACAATCATATACATGAAAAATCCCGTCCAGATAGGGATCTGGACGGGATTTTAATTTCAAATAACTTTGTGTTGTTTATCTGATAAGGGTTACCTGGCCGGTTTTCTTATAAGGTCCTTTATATTGAGCACGACCCTCATACGTAACGATCCATGGATAGACGCCGGATGGAGCGGCCTCTCCACGATACATACCATCCCAGCCCATGAACTTATCATTTGAGATAAAAATCACTTCACCCCATCTGTTAAATACCATCAATTTGTAATTTACCTCATACTTACCAAAGCCCCTGAAGATCTGGTCACCGCTACCGGCAATATCAGGCGTGAAGGCCGTTGGTACTTGAATGTCTGGTGCACATATTGCATATACAGTTGTTTGATCAGTTATAGAGCAGAAGAACTGATTGGTAATAGTTACGATGTAAACACTGTCAATAGGTGTTGATACTTTATTATGAGGGCCAACAAATCCATTGTTCCATGCATAGGTTGTGTTGGCAGCATTGCCCGGATCAAGTGTAACGGTTGAATCCGTATCCGGACAATAACTATATGAATCCGGTAACGTTGATACCGGGTACGCAGCAAAGCTTATGTTATTTGTAGAGGTGTCTTTACACTGGCCAATGGATATTGCTCCTTTATATTGACCGACTGAATTTACTGTAACGGTAGAGTCTGTCGCGAAAATTGCTCCTCCATTTTTTCTCCAGTTAAACTTCAGATCCAGGAATTGATCCAGATTCGGAATGTTTGTTGGTCTTGCCGTTAAACGAACCGATAAGCCTTTGCATGAAGTTGAATCTAATGAAACCATCTGAGGAATTGGCAGACCAATTACATATACACTATCTGTATTTGAGCAACCTGTTGCAGGATTCGTTACGCGAATATCATATTTGATGGTGTCATTCGCTACAGAAGTAATTGTAAATGGAGAACCAACGCCCACCGAACTTCCATTCAGACTCCAGTTAATCGTTGCATTGGCAGGCACAGCACTCGATGTTAATGTGCCCTGTCCGCATGCAATAATATCCGCAGCTGTTATAACAGGAGCAGGCTTCACTTGAATTTGTCCTGTTGAACTACAATTGTTATACGAGTACTGAATTTTGTATGTACCGGTGTCTGGAACGATGATGAATACTTTGTCTTCATTCGTCATAACTTTTCCATTATTATACCATTGATATAAACCAGGTACTGTAGGCGAAGGACTTGGATTTGACATTACCAATAAATTCTCTTCGTAACAAGCCGGGTTTGGAGTTAATGTAAATGCAGGTAATGTAAAGAGAGAAACATCTACCGTATCTCTTACAATACAACCTTTATAATCTTCTGCCAGCAATATTCTTCTTGCAGGACCTGCAACCGTGAATGTATTTGTAGGAGCGTTGGCAGGAGCGACTATTGTGCCGGCGCCATCTGTCCATGAATAACGAACACCTGTTTGTCTGTTGTTCGCTGACACCGTGACACTTGCTCCCATACACGAGATCTGATCGGTACCCGCATTGGCAATTGGTAAAGGTTCTATTAATAGAATTGCCGAACTGGTTACCGGTGTGCATGTTCCGAAGTTACTTGCGGTTAAGGTTAACGTAACTTTGCCAGCAGCAACATCTGCTGCTGTTGGATAATAGATCGCATTCAATACAGAATTGTTCACTGCAAATATACCAGCCCCGGTCGATGACCATGTTGTAGAACCTGTGGTTCCGCTCGTTACAACTCCTGACAATGCAGCACCAAGAGTAGTTTCACATATAACCGGTGCTCCTGCCGAAACAATCGGAGCAGGGGCTATGGATACTTTGACGGTGTCTGTGCCTGAAGTACAAATTCCGGAGTTGGCAGACGTTGCGTATAGTTCTATTGTACCTGTGGAAGCATCTGCCTGAGAAACATTGTATGTTACTGGATTTGTAGACGCGTTAGGAGAGAACGAGCCTGAACCATTTGTAGTCCATGTTACTCCAGTAGCATTGTAAACACTGGCACGAACCTGAATCGTATGTGCATCGGCACAGATTGCCTGGTCAGCAGAACCAATGACTACAGGCAACGGCTGCACAGTTATGGTAACGGTATCATAAACCGGTTTACACAATCCCTGGTTGACTGTTTTAGCAAAAATATTAAATACTCGATTGGACGTGTCAGCATTTGACAGGATGTATTGAGTTCCCAAAGAATTTGTTGGAGCTGTAAAGAATCCTGTTCCTGTTGCAACCCAGTCAACTCCTGTAGCTACAGTTGTTATTGCACTTAAATCTACCAGCTGATCGGCACAGATGGTTTTATCCGGACCTGCATTGACCGTTGGTTGAGGGGTTAATTTGATATTCAAGAAATCAGAGTATGAATTACATGTCCCATTGCCTGTAGTAGTTAAGGTAAGACCAATTGCTCCCTTTTTTCTATCGGCAGCCGAAGGCACATATACCGCATTTAATGTTGTGACACTCGGAGAGAATATACCAGTACCGGTTGTTGACCATTCGCCTCCGGATGCATTTGTAATTGAAGGATTCAATTGAATGAATGCTGTATCTGCACATAATGGCGGGAACGGACCTGTTGCAGCACTTGCAGATACAACTGGTGCCTTCGTAATTGTTAATAGCATGTCATCTGAATAAGGCGGACAAATACTATTGTTCGTTGTTGTCAATGTAATGGTTAAACTACCAGCATTGATATCCGCCTGATCTGGAACAAATACTGGATTCAGGTCTGTAGCATCCGGATAGAAATCTCCACGACCGGTTGAGCTTGTCCAGATACCTGTTCCACTAACACCATCAATTGTTCCGTTTAATGGATAGAAACCTGCATCCGCACAAGCAACCTGATCAAAGCCGGCATTTACTAATGCTCCTGGAGTTTTCAGAATTGCAATGGCAAAATACTTTTGTACTTCTTTACAAGGATTTGAACCAACTGTTGAAGCATATATAATAACACCACCATTGGATTCATCCGATGGTGAAGGATCATATACAGTTGTTGATCCGGTTGTTGTACTGAAAGTACCCGTTCCGGTAGTTTTCCAGATCATGGATGTTGTATTCGTTACATTTGCCGTTGCAGAAACAGTATTTCCCGAACAAATTGAATCATTAGGAACAGAACCCGTAATTGTTGGTTTGGGATTTAATGTTATGCCTACACTATTGGAGTAAGCATTACAATTGCCATTCCCTGTACTGGTTAATAATAAGCTTACTGAACCACTTGCTTTATCGGCTGCTGAAGGAATGTATTGAGCATTTAATTGATTTGCATTCGGAGTGAATTTACCACCAGTTGCAGAAGACCATACACCACCTGTAGCAATAGATACTGCTCCATGTAAAGGAATTGATGTAGTATCCGTACATACTACAATAGGAGATCCGGCAGAAACAGATGGCTTTTTAGTAAATGCAATAGTCATCTGATCTGTTGCCGGCGGACAACCAGCTAGCTGGCCAGTTGTTGTTACCTGTATGGTTATAGAACCCGCGGTTGTATCAACAGGAGTTGCCACATTATAAGTAGTATTTGCAGCGGTAGCATTTCCATACGTGCCATTGGCAGTAACATTACTCCATTGAACGCCGGTAGCATTAGAAAAAGTTGAACTGATATTCACTGTAGCAGCATCACCGCAAACCGTTTGATCTATGCCTGTAGTAATTTGTGGTGCAGGAGCGATCGTTAAATGTATGGTATCTGTTGCGGCTCTACAAGCAACATTATTTCCGGTTGAAGAAATTGTAAGTACAACTTCACCGCCGGTTTTATCAGATAAAGATGGAGTATAAACAGGTGTAAGTGTGTTGCCGTTTGTAAATGTTCCCGAGCCGGATGTAGACCAAGCTACACCTGTTGAATTTATACCGTTTGTTGATCCTGATAGATTTACTGAAGCAGTATTGGTACAAATCTCTGACACAACACCTGCATCAACGGTTACTACAGGTCCATCCAATATGGTGAACGTAACCAGATCTGATGCAACACCGCAACTACCACTTGTTGTTGTTTTTAAAGTCAATGTTACGGTATGTGCTGAAACCTCCGCCGCACTTGGTGTGTATAGTGCATTTAATGTCTGATCATTCGGACTGAGTGTTCCTGTATAACCTGACCATTGTGCAGATGAACCTGAACCTTCTAATTGTATTGGGAAGTCCGTGCTACAAACTGTTTTATTCGGACCTGCATCAATCGGAGGAGAGGCAACGAATGTAATGGTAACAAGGTCTGAAACGTTTGAACAACCGCTCAATGCTGTACCGGTAATTCTCAATGTTACGCTTCCTGCTGTAATATCAGCCGGTACTACATTATAAGATGTAGACAAACTTGAAGTTGAAGTAAGTGATCCATTGCCAGATACGATTTGCCAGTTAACGGATGAAACATTCGTAGCAGAACCATTCACATTTACAGTTGTAGAAGTATTACAAACCTGTAAATGGCTACCTGCAGAAATAGTAGCAACCGGATTAAATGTTACTGTAAGGTTGTCAATCACACGTTTACATAATCCATTTCCTGTAGATACTAATGTTAATACTGTATTGCCTATTGCCAAGTCAGAGGCAGAAGGTACATATTTTGCATTGAGTGTTGTATTGTTTGGAGTAAAACTACCACTACCACCTGTGGCCCAAATTCCACCGGTAGCATTCGTAACTGTTCCTGCCAATGTTACCTGAGTTGCATCTGCGCACAGTGTTTGATTTGAACCAGCAACAACCACGGGTTTAGGAGCGACTAAAACCAACAGGTCGTCTGTTACCGGTTTACATGTTCCGTTATTAGTTGTTGTTAATGTTAGTGTAACGGTCTGGTCGGTTGAAGGTACATACGTAGCATTTGCTACAAATGCACTCGGTGTAAAAGTACCTGTTCCGGTTGTTGTCCATTGTACACCACCGGCAATTGTAAAGCTACCGGCAAGTTTTACACCATTGGTGTCAGCACAGATAGATATATCTGAACCGGCATTTACGGTTGGCTTCGGAGTTATAGTAATTTCAATGGTATCTCGTGCCGGTAAACATAAACCATTGCCGGTTGTTACAGCTGCGAGTTTGATTTTACCTGCTGTTTTGTCTGCTGCTGAAGGATAGTATGTAGGTTGTACCGTGGTTGGATTCGGTCCGAATACACCGAATCCGTTTGTTGACCACACAACACCTGTTGCATTAGTTACGGTTGCTTCATTTAACAGAACACCCAAACTATCCGCGCAAATCGATTTATCAAATCCAGCATTTACTATTGGTGACGGAGTGATGGTTAAGGTAATGAAGCCTTGTGCTGGCTGACATGAACCATTAGTGGTGGTTGACATCGCTAATACAACAGATCCTGCAGCTTTATCGATCGCAGAAGGTGTATATGTTACAGTAGATGCAGTATTGCTTGGTGCAAAGGTTCCTGTACCGGAAGTAGTCCATTTTATTGTTGATGAAACTGTGAAGGTACCCGATACAGTTGTTATTGCATTGTTTGCACAAACGGTTTTATCAGAACTTACTGTGACCTTAGGAGCCGGAGTGATTGTGATAACCATATCATCGGATACAGCAGGACATTCACCATTAGATGTGGATGTTAATGTGATTGTAACTGAGCCGCTTGTTTTATCTGCAGCCGTAGGAGAGTAAACGGCATTCGGATCAATGGTGCTTGGGAAGAATGAACCTGTACCTGTTTTCGTCCAGACACCACCACCGGCATTTACTATTTTACCTGACAATTGTACAAAAGCACTGTCACCGCAAATCGTTTGATCAGGTCCTGCATTTACCTTTGCAATTTTTCTGAATGTAATAACAACGCTTTTAGCCACTGCAGTACATGTCCCATTGCCGATTGATGTAAGCGTTAATGTTACTGAACCAGCTGTTGTATCAGCTTGTGACGGTGCATAGGTAGTAATTGTTGCGTTCGGGTTAGCAAAAGTACCGGAACCGTTAGTTGTCCATTTTCCACCACCGGCATGTAACACACTACCATTTAGCGGAACAGATAAAACCGTAGAACATACTGTTTGTGGTAAACCCGGATCAACAACTGGTGTAGGTGCAATTATAACCTGTATAATACCTGATTGGGTTTTACAATTATTGTTGCCAGTGGTTTTATTGGTTAATGTTACTATACCCGCTGCTATATCTGATGCAGATGGTGTGTAAGTAGTAGTAGGCGCGGTTGCGTTTGCAAAAGTACCAGTACCGGAAGTAGTCCAGCTAACACCGGTTGCACTGGTAGTAGCAGTCAGTGAAACCACAGGATTATTTTCGCAAACATTTTGTGTGGTTGGAATAATTAAACTGATATTAGGAGTTATTGTGATAGTTAAGTTTTTTACAATTGGATTACAAGTACCGTTACCAGTAGTTGTAGCAGTAAGAGTAACACTTCCAGAACTCACATCAGCA
>JAGKWN010000007.1 GCA_021151805.1 Cytophagaceae bacterium
TCATAATTCATAATTCATAATTCATAATTCATAATTCATAATTCATAATTCATAATTCATAATTCATAATTCATAATTCATAATTTCATTTTATGAAAAAAGTTTTGATTCTGTTCGCACACCCGCGGATGGAGAAGTCCAGGGCAAATACGCTTTTGTTGAAACAAATCCCAACAGCAGATAACATAACCTTTCATGATCTGTATGAATTGTATCCGGATTTTAATATTGATGTTGAAGCAGAAAAACAATTGTTGCTCGAACACGATATCATCATTCTGCAACACCCGTTTTATTGGTATAGTTGTCCGCCGTTAATGAAGCAGTGGATCGACATGGTGCTTGAATTCGGCTGGGCTTATGGTCCGGGTGGTACAGCACTGAAGGATAAAATCATGTTCAATGCAATTACTACCGGCGGTGCAGATACCGCTTACAGAACCGAAGGACATAACCGTTACACGGTACACGAATATTTACGTCCTTTTGAACAGACTGCTTATTTGTGTAAAATGATTTACTTCCCTCCATTCCTGGTGCAGGGTACACATCGGATAACAGATGAAGACTTATGGAGAATGTCTGAACAGTATCTGATTTTATTAACGAAAATGTCGCAAGGGAATTTTACTGAATCGCATATCAAGCAGATCGATTATTTAAATGAAATCTGCGTGAAATCAATATAGTCTACAATTATGGAAAACAGTTTATTGTTTCAAACAGTTATTTATTTAAGCGCGTCGGTTGTGTGTGTGCCGATCGCGAAGCGTTTTGCCTTGGGCTCCGTATTGGGTTACCTGTTGGCAGGTATGCTCATTGGGCCTTTTGTATTGGGCTTTGTGGGAAAGGAGGGGAAAGCGGTGATGCACTTCGCAGAATTCGGGGTGGTGATGATGCTCTTCATGATTGGTTTGGAGCTGAATCCGGCACATCTCTGGAAAATACGGAAGCAAATCGTAGGTGTAGGTTTGTCGCAAGTGCTGATCACTACTGCAGCGGTTATGGGTATTGGTATTGCGGCAGGTTTGGCATGGCAAAGTTCGTTGGCAATTGGCTTTGCATTTGCAATGTCATCAACAGCCATTGTCTTGCAAACATTAAAAGAAAAAGGTCTGATGTTAACACCCGCCGGTCAATCTTCCTTTTCAGTGTTGCTCTTCCAGGACGTTTCCGTGATTCCAATTCTTGCTATTTTGCCGTTGCTGGTATTCATGCCCGGAGCAGCATCTGAAGTACATAGCGGC
Organism: Cytophagaceae bacterium; assembly: GCA_021151805.1. Lineage (GTDB taxonomy): Bacteria > Bacteroidota > Bacteroidia > Cytophagales > Cytophagaceae > Cytophaga. Next base: position 1,248 of record JAGKWN010000007.1, read on the forward strand.
GGCGCCATAGATGATTTGCCAAACTGGTTGCAGACAATTATTGTATTTGCATCCGTAGGGGTAGTGGTATTACTTGGTAGATATGCGATTGTTCCTCTGTTGCGGATGATCACAAAAACACACATGCGTGAATTGTTTACCGCAAGTGCGTTATTGATTGTTGCCGGTATTACACTGTTGATGCTGAGAGTAGGGCTTAGCCCTGCATTAGGTACGTTTCTAGCGGGCGTAATCCTGGCGAACAGTGAATTCAAACATGAACTCGAATCGGACCTGGAGCCATTTAAAGGATTGTTCCTTGGTTTGTTTTTTATTGCTGTCGGGGCGTCTATTGATTTTAGATTGGTGTACGAAAAATGGTTGAATATTGCTTTGATCACTTTTAGTATTGTTGCGGTGAAAGCATTGATATTATTTTTGATCGGAAAGAAGGCAAAATTATCATTGGACCAGAATCTGGTTTTTGCCATTGGTTTATCACAGATTGGTGAATTCGCCTTTGTGTTATTTTCATTCATAGGGACACACAATATTTTAACACCGGCACAAACAGATATGATGCTTGCTGTAACAGCGCTAAGCATGACCAGTACACCACTGCTGACGATCGTAGCAGATAAGTGGATCTTACCGAGGATTGTAGAGGGGGAAAATAAAAAATTTGAAAAACAAGCAGATGAAGTAGATGAACGGAACGATGTATTACTGGTGGGCTTTGGCCATTTCGGGACTACGATTGCGCGCTTTCTACGTGCCAATGGTATCGTTGCAACTGTACTGGATAACAATTCCGATCAGGTAGATCTGCTGCGGAAAATGGGCTTCAAAGTATTTTATGGAGATGGCTCGCGCGCTGATATCTTAGAAGCTGCTGGCGCATCAACTGCTAAGATACTTATTATCGCGATTGATTCTCCTGAATTGAATCTGGCCATTGTGAAAACAGTAAAGAAACATTTTCCTAACCTGGAGATCATGGTGCGTTCTAAAAACCGAATGGATACCTACGACTTGCTGGATGAAGACATTCATCATATATACCGCGAGCACCTGGATACCTCTGTTCGATTGGGAGTTGATGTAATGAAAAAATTAGGATACAGAACATATTCAGCATTTCGTGCCGGCCAGAATTTTATAAAATACGATGAGGCTGCTTTATTAACGCTGTCAAAAAACCGTAAAGACATGAAAGTTTATATTTCTGTGGTGCGCGAACAGATTGCTTTGCAGGAAGAGTTATTACAAAACGATAGCCAGATCATTCCTTCTAAAAATGATCATGCCTGGGATAGCAAAGACATGCGTGAAAAAATTCTGGAGTTGGACAGCAAAAAATAAGGATAAAGTATTGTGCACCATTAATCCCTTTCCTACCTTTATTGAAACACTAACCTTTTTAAAAATGAAACAGTTTTTATTATTCATGTCACTGATGGGTTCGATGATGCTTTTCAGCTGCTCATCAACAACCATGCAAAGCAGCTGGAAAGCCCCGGGAGCAAGCTATACGAAAGAACAATTTAAAAAAGTAATGGTTGTGGCGCTTTTTAAAGATGAAACAACAAGACGAATTGCTGAAGATAAAATAGCTGCCAAAAATCCTGCATTCCATGCATCTTATATGTCTCTTGGTCCGGATCAGCAAAATATGGATGAAGCAACATTTAAAGAATTTGTAAAGAAAGATGGCTACGACGCTGTATTGACGCTACATTTGGTTGATGTACAAAGCAGCACATCTTATGTACCTGGCACATACCAGGGCGGTTACTATGGCTGGTATGGTATGAACTATGGCGGATTCTATTCTCCGGGATATTATACGGAAGATAAAAATTACATCATCGAAACAAACGTGTTTTCTGTTTCTCAGGATAAGTTACTTTGGTCTGGTGTTACGTCTACCTTAAATCCAACAAACATTAACAGAACCATTGATGAAGTGTGGGATGCGGTTATCACAAGAATGAAAAAAGAAAAATTCCTTGTAGTAGAACCTGTTCAGAAGTAATTTACTTCATATCAATAGCTGAATAAAATTCCAAAACCCAAATAACAAATTCCAAACTGCTGATAATACTATCTGTTTGGAATTTGTTATTTGGGTTTTGTTTTTTTACTTAGTTTATCCTAGCCTTTTTTGAATTAAACCTTCGACTGTTTTACAAAACGTTTGTGGGTTCATGGTTCGCCAGTTTACGACTTCAAGCGTGCCACCGAAATTGATGTAATAATCAAGATTGAATTTTTTCCATTCTTCCAGTACGTGTTCACGAAAGTTGATGGCAGCGATCCATCCATCTTCAATTTCTTCAAACCATTCTGCATAGTATTCATCATCACTGCCATGAAAATTCATGATGTTCTCGCCGACCAAAATGTATTTAGTAATACCTTCTGCAAGCAGCAAGTCAATCACATTGCGTTTTAAATGCATGATATCGTTGTGCAAGGTATCGTTCCATTCGCCTAAAAATTCGATCACAACAACCTGTTCGTCGTAATCTGCAAAAATAATTTTTATGTATAATGTTTCAGAACCTATATAATCCCATAGCGGATGGATATAATACCCATAAATGGAATTGGTATAATATTCGGTATTGTATTCCGCTTCATAAAAGGGAGACCGAGGGTCTTCAGCAGAAGAATAAGTTTCTTCCCAATTATAAAACGGTTCAATCTCATGCATGGCCTTTATATGCGTTTATGGCATTGCGTACATTGTTGCCGTTTTCTTCAAGAAGTTTTTTTGCCTTATCTGCGTCAATGTTCAATTCATCCATGATCATGCGCACACCGCGGTCTACAAGTTTTAAATTGCTCAGCTGCATATCTACCATCTTGTTTCCTTTTACTTTTCCAAGCTGAATCATGACAGCAGTAGAGATCATATTCAGGGCAAGCTTTTGAGCGGTACCAGCTTTCATACGGGTGCTGCCGGTAACGAATTCAGGTCCCGTAATTATTTCTACAGGATAATCACAGGCTGCAGCAACAGCAGAGCCAGGATTGCATACAATACAGCCGGTATTAATACCAGCTTCTTTCGCTGCTTTTAAACCACCAATCACATAAGGTGTTCTGCCGGAAGCTGCAATACCGATTACAGTATCTGTTGTATTGATATCATATGCTTTCAGATCAAGCCAGGCTTGGGTGGCATTGTCTTCCGCAAATTCAACAGCTTTGCGTATAGCGCTATCGCCGCCGGCAATAATGCCAACGACCATGCCTTGTGGTACACCGTATGTTGGTGGACATTCAGAGGCGTCTACCACACCAAGTCTACCGCTGGTGCCGGCGCCGATGTAAAATAAGCGGCCGCCATTTTTCATGCGCGGTACGATAGAATTGATCAGCGCTTCTAATTGCGGTAATGCTTTTTCAATCGCAAGCGGTACCGTCTTGTCTTCTTTATTGATGTTAGTCAGTAAATCTGAAACAGACATCTGTTCCAGGTTTGAATAGTTTGAAGAGGATTCAGTTATATTCATAACGTGTGTTTCAAATGATATTCTTTTAAACCCTGCATCGGGTCGTCAACGATTTTATCAATTTTTACTTTTTTATCAGCAGCTACTTTTTCAAGTGCTTCTCTTAAATGTAATCCAATAGAACCTATGAAGCGTACAGGAAGTTTATCAAAATTTTCGTAGCGGCAAATACAATTGTCAAACAGCAAGCGGAAGTTTTCTTCAATCAACCCGTTCAGGTAAGCTTCTGATTTGTGTAAGATCGCAAACGGCGCCAGAGAAGCAAGATAGCGGTTGGGGAAAGGTTTTTTGTATACCTTATCCATGATATCGCTTTTACGGTCTGCCGTGAAAACTTCAAAGCGGGCGCGCACATCTGCAGGCATGGCTTCACGGATATAATCACACGCCAGCAGTTTTCCTAAGAAACCGCCACTGCCTTCATCACCCATATACAGGCCAAGGGAATTTATATTTCGTACAATTTTTTTTCCATCGTAATAACACGTGTTTGATCCTGTGCCGCTGATACAGCAGATGCCCGCTTCATCGCCAAGTACAGAGCGTGCCGCAGCAATCAGATCGCTGTCAACATGTACAGAACAATTATTGAAAAGAGGAGAGATAGCTCTGGCTACTACAGCTTGTTGTGCGGGTAGTTCGCAACCTGCACCGTAAAAATAAACAGCAGTGATTAAATGCATCTGCGGAAGATTCGGAACAAGTTCTTTCTGTAAAGCTTCCTGAATTTCTTCTACTGTTTGATAGTAGGGATTTATGCCGGTTGTGCGGATGGAGAAATCAGTCCCCTGATTTTTTCCGGTAAACAACCAGTTTGCTTTTGTTGAACCACTGTCGACGATTGCAATCATGTTTATTAGTTGCTAGTTTCTAGGTGCTAGTTGTTAGATAACCACCTAGTTTAAATTTTTATTTTGAGTATTATCCAACGTTTTATTTGCCCGGCTAGAGACCGGAAACTAGTATTTACAAACTAAAGTCTAGTAACTAGTAACTAACGACTAGCAACTAGCTTTCCTACCACCGCAAACGTGTCAAATACATTTTGTGTATGCGGAGCATCTTTCATTTCATCTGTCAGATCCTGTCCGGCCCAGTGCTCATAATGCTTGCCATTGCGCCATAGTTTTGATCGGGAAACATCGTAGATCAGCCCGTTGAAGGCACACCAGATTTCCGGTTTGTCTTGTCCGTTGCGCAATGCCAGCTGGCTTTTGGTATACTCTTTTAAAGGAGCATCAGATGAGTTTAGCATGCGTGTTGATCCAACGGTATGGTAATTCGCCTCTGTTGGCGGTTAAATAATCCGAGTATGCGCAAGGAATGATTGAGTTTCGTGCATACTGATGTTTGTTATTAGGGAAAGGAACTTCCAGCCACCACTTCTCCGTCTGCAGATGCTTGTAGAATGTAAGCTGCGAAGGTTCGCCTTGCATAGGTACAATGTATCGTACATACTTTGTGCTTTCAAAATCTGAATCTTCCTTGCGGTTATAAAAACCTTCAATGAAATACCAGATCATGGTAGCAATCACTGAAGCCGTTTGTCTCCGTTCGTCAAACAAGGGATTGTATTCATAAATACCTAAAGAGGTTAGTTTTGAGTTGAGGCCTGCATACCAGCAGATCTGGCAGGCTTCTTCGCCGGTTAAACCGAATGGTTGAGCGTTGGCATTGCCTGCTGCGTCGCTGTGTCTGATGGCTGTTATATCAAAAGTCATCATGTCAGCATCGCGGATCACAGGTTCTATTTCATCCAAGTTCTCGCGCATCTGGCCGATGCGGTACATTTCGAAATATAATTTTTCAAGAACGTTCAACGTTTCCTGATCAGTCAGGTATGTTTGATACGCAAGTTGTGAAAAGTTGAACAGGAAATTCGGTTCATGCAGTAAGATGCGGTGCAAATGTGTTTTGCTGATATCTTCCGTCGGAATATTCATGTCAATGTATGCATCCACATTCAACACACTGATCAGTTTGTTTGATCCTGCATAGGCCTGGAACTGGCCCAGGTCAAGGTCATGCGTACCGCCAAACAAAACAGGAACGATGTTGATGCTTAATAAATATTCACAAACTTCTTTGATGCGTAAATAACTTTCTTCCACATTGATCCCCACACGTAGATTGCCCAAGTCAACAATGTTGTTGCTCCCCGAACCTCTGCGCAATGCATACAGTTTTTTTCGAATCTCATCAGCACCTTTTTCTGCACCGCGGTTTGTGGTTGAACCTCTTTCTTCGGATAAGCCAATCAGAGCAATATGTACGCCCTGCAATTCTGGAAAGCTGTCTTTGTAATACGTAATGGCATTGGCAAAGATGTAGGGTTCAAGTAAATCGGAAGGTTGAAGTTCAATAGAAACCGGATCAAAAAAGATGCGAAGATTCATGTGGTAGCCTATAAATTGATATCTGTAAATATAATCAAGTGAATGAATAAAAGGAAGGAAATGGGAGATATCTAATTTCTTTCACAAAAACTAGATTGGCATTAAAACAAGTTGTACAAATGCTATTTTGATTGGGTTAGGCAATAATTTATATTTCAAAAAAAGCTTTTATTTCGTTGATCATATCGTCTTCAGAAATATCTCTAAACTCTTTTATAACAATATATTTTTCCAGTTCAAGCATTTCAAAATCTATATCGTATTTGAATGGATGTATGTTTGATCGATAACTGTTAAATGTAGAAAAGTATACCATCTTATTTCCCTTTTTAATTCCAATAGCACACAAATCGGTCTCCCAATGATCAATAATTTCTATTAGTGAAAAATCAAGCTGATTTTTTAAAATGGTTATCAAATTTTTGATGCTGATATCTTTTTGCATAGTTTTTACAATAACTCATTACTCCAAACCTCTTCATGTATATGTCATAAAGAGGAAAATATTTTTTTCTTTAAAAGTAGATCTTCTATGATCGTTATAAACTTTTTTCTGTACTCAAGCAACATGGATTTTCTAGACAATTTTGTAAATCATATCATCAGTTAAATCAACTTAATCAGTTGTTCAGACAAAATCTATTTAAACAACTGTTTCCACGTGCCTTTTTCAATACTGTATTTCAATGTACTTGGCAATGCTTTGAACCAGTATTTATTGATCTCTACCGCAAACGAAGGTTGCATGTAACAGTTGATCGTGCAGCCTTCGCAGGCTGCAAGCTTACCTTCTTGTGCAATAATATTTTTAACAGCTGCAGAATGATACAGGTTGTATAAATCGTTGTTGATGGGAAATGTTTCTGTTCCTAAATGATAACAGGGTAGGACCAATGTATTATCCGGAGAAATGACAAGTGTGGAAGAGGCTGCCTTACACACCGGATCAGCAGTGTGATTGCCACCGTCAAGCCGTAGTTGAATGAAGGCCTCATTGATATAAATATTTTTTTTCTTTGCCCAATAAGCCAGTGCACTCAGATCTTTTTCTTTTAAACCATTACCGATATCAACCTGGTTGTATTCAAAGGATGGATTTAAAATCAGTACAAGATCATTTGGTAAACAGATTTCTTCATACATTCTTTTGATCAGATGAATGTTGTGATCAAAGACCGTAAAAAGAATATCGGGGCGCTCGCCTAATGATTTCGCCAGCTGGATGGATTCCATGACAAAATCAAAGCAGGCAACACCACGTAAGGTATCGTGCTCTTCTTTGTCGGGCGAGTCAAGCGAAAAATGCAGCATGTCCACCAAACCCTTCAATCGCTCTGCCCATTTGGGGTATAAAAGTGCATTGGTGGTGAGTGTTGTGATCATGCCATGCTTTTTGGCCAGCTTTAGCAACCGATCTATATCCCGGTGCAGCAAGGGTTCGCCGCCGGTAAAATCAATGACTTTTACACCCAATTTTTTCAGATCAGCGATGTTTTTTTCTGCAGTATCAAGCGTTACATAAGGAGACGGTTTTTCCCAGATGTCACAGAAACTGCAGGTTGCATTGCAGCGGTAAGTGACATAATAATTGCATAAAACTGGCTTGGAACGTAACCGCATAATAATGCAAGGTACTAAGGTTTCTTTTCATTTTACGTGAGAAGCGGGCTTTACGTAAAATGTGCCGGTCAACATGTTTATATATAATGTTCGTATAATACAAAAAATGGCTAATTATTACATTTTAAGCAATTTTCGGGGCAAATTTATGCTCAGTTTAATGCTTTTTTGTATATTTAATCTTCCTTTTCAGGAAAAAAATGTATCCAACTACAAAGAATAATAAACAAAGTATTATGGTTGAAAATGTAAAAAGCAAAGCGCTAACTGGCGTTATCACTGGCGATCAGGTTCAGGATTTATTTGCAGCTGCTAAAAAGGCAAAACTTGCGTTCCCGGCAGTAAACGTAGTAAGTACTGGTACTGTAAATGCAGTATTGGAATCAGCAAAAGCTGCGAACTCACCTGTTATTGTTCAGTTCTCTAACGGCGGTGGTCAATTCTATGCTGGTAAATCTTTACCAAACGGAAACCAGGAAGCTTCTATTGCAGGTGCTATCTCTGGTGCGCACCACGTACACCAGGTATCTGAATTGTATGGTGTAGGTGTTATTTTACATACTGACCACGCAGCAAAAAAATTACTTCCTTGGATCGACGGCTTGTTGACTGCTGGTGAAGCATTTTACAAAGTACATGGTAAGCCATTGTATTCATCTCACATGTTGGATCTTTCTGAAGAACCATTACATGAGAACATCGAGATCTGCAAAAAGTATCTTGAGCGTATGAGCAAAATCGGTATGACACTTGAAATTGAATTGGGTGTTACTGGTGGTGAAGAAGATGGTGTAGATAATTCTGGTGTTCACCACGATGAATTGTATACAAAGCCTGAAGAAGTAGCTTATGCGTACGAAGAGCTTATGAAAGTAAGTGATAAATTCACAATCGCTGCTGCTTTCGGTAACGTGCACGGTGTTTACACATCTGGTAGCGTGAAGTTAGAGCCCAAAATCTTAAGAAAATCTCAGGATTACATCAAATCTAAATACGGCCGTACAGAAGAGAATCCTTTGGATTTCGTATTCCACGGTGGTTCTGGTTCTTCTCAGGAGGAAATCCGTGAAGCAATAGGTTACGGTGTAGTTAAAATGAACTTAGATACAGATTTACAGTGGGCATTCTGGGAAGGTGTATTGAAGTATTACAAAGGAAACGAAGCATATTTGCAAGGTCAGATCGGTAACCCTAAAGGTGCAGATCAACCAAATAAGAAATTCTACGATCCACGTGTTTGGTTACGTAAAGGTGAAGATTCATTTGTAGCTCGTTTAAACAAAGCATTTGAAGATTTGAACTCATTCAATGCAAATGCTAAAATGGGACACTAATTCTCTTCAGAATTACTTCTTAAATTTAAGGGATGTGTAAAACATCCCTTTTTTTATCTCAATTTTCAACATAAGAAACAATAATCGATTATTTGCGTAATGAACGTTATTGAAGTATTGTAAAATGAGGGCGAAATCATATGGAAAAAATACAGCAGCAGCAAGAAGTAACTTTAATTGAAAAAGAAGCACTATCTACAATATTATTTTCTAAAACGGATGTTATAGAAGATCCTGTTAAAAGAAGACTAAGACAAATTTACCTTGAAAAGGCTGAACGCTTAGGAAATGCATATCATGGTAAAGTGAAAATGACTTTTATGACCGAAGGCGGTAAACTGATGATGGTTCATACAACTATCTGGTCGGCCGATCACCAGTATATAACACTAAAAGGAGGGATACATATTCCAACGATATCGATTGTTGAAGTTGAATTCAGTTAAAATAAAAAAGTCCCCCGATCCCGATCCCGATAGTTATCGGGATCGGGATCGGGGGACTTTTTTGTTTATTTTTTTCTATCAGATGATCAGCATTACATCACCATAACTTAAGAAATTATATTTTTCCTTAATCGCAGTTTTGTATGCTTTTGTCATTAACTCATATCCGCCAAATGCGCAAGCCATCATATATAATGTAGATTCAGGCATATGGAAGTTAGTAAGCATTGCATTTGCAATTTTGAAATCATACGGAGGGAAGATAAAACGATCTGTCCAGCCTGCGTTTTGCTTTAAGCGATTGTTCGCAGAAACAGAAGATTCCAGTGCACGCATGGTTGTAGTGCCGATTGCACAAACACGTTTCTTTTTATCCAGTGCTTTATTAACCGTCTCTGCAGTTTCTGCATTGATAATAAAGTTCTCAGAATCCATTTTGTGTTTAGTTAAATCTTCAACATCAACTGTTCTGAATGAACCTAACCCAACGTGTAATGTCAATGGAGCAAAGTTTACACCTTTTATTTCCATACGCTTCATTACCTGTTTAGTAAAGTGCAAGCCTGCTGTAGGAGCAGCTACTGCGCCTTTCGCTTCAGCGAAGATCGTCTGGTAACGGTCTTTATCGGCTTCTTCAACTGGTCTTTTAATGTATCTTGGAAGGGGAGTTTCGCCAATGGTTTCAATGATTTTTGAGAAATCTTCTGAATTTCCATCAAATAAGAAGCGGATTGTACGGCCGCGTGATGTCGTGTTATCTACAACTTCAGCAACTAAGTCGCTATCGCCGAAGTATAATTTATTACCTACACGAATCTTACGGGCAGGATCAACCAATACGTCCCAAAGGTGTAGCTCAGCATTTAATTCACGTAGAAGAAAGACTTCGATTTTAGCGCCTGTTTTTTCTTTATTACCATATAAACGGGCAGGGAAAACCTTGGTATTATTCATAACCATGATATCTCCTTCGTCGAAATAATTGATAATGTCTTTGAAAACTTTGTGTTCGATGGTGCCTGTAGCGCGATTAATAACCATCATTTTTGCTTCGTCTCTGTTTGCAGCAGGATGCTGTGCAACAAGATCTGCCGGAAGGGCAAATTTAAATTCTGATAATTTCATTTAATATTACGGTATTAAATTTTAAAATGTAATTGAGCACGCAAAGATAACGCTTTTTTTACAGGAAATAGTGTTTATCTAAAAACTGTTATTAAGTGATTGAGATTGAGGAGGCTTTTACACTTTCTTTAGGTAACTAATCTGTATTTTTATATTTTATCAAATATCTGATTCGCAAATGGGTAGAAGTATTGGTAAAGGCTTTGATCGCATCGTGTTTATGTATGACACTATTGCACGCATGGCTTCTTTCAATCAGATCAATAAAAGTCAGCTGGCTTTTATTGAAAAGCTGAGTACGCAGTCAACCAGTTTGGTTATTGGTGGGGGAACGGGTTATTTTTTACAACAGCTATTGAAAACAAATAGAACAATTCGTGTGACCTATGTGGATGCCTCGGCAAAAATGATTGCTTATGCACGGAAGCGTGTGGCGAAGCAATTACCCAAAGAATTGCATCGCGTAACGTTTGTCTGTAAACCTGTTGAAGAACTTGATCCCGCCGGCGTATACGATGTTATTGTCTGCAATTATTTTTTAGATTTGTTTGATGATACTCAGGTTGATACATTAATGAGATCTTTTAACAAACAAATGAGCAAAGGCTCATTATTGTATGTAACGGATTTCTCAATACCGAGTAATCGGATGTTGCGTGCAGGAACGCGTATAGGGTTAAGGATGCTGTATTGGTTGTTCGGCAAGGCTGTGTACTTACCAACCCGGAAGCTTCCCTCCATTGATCCATTGATCAAACATCATGGGCTTACTGTTATTCACTCAAAATTATTTTTACAAGGTATTCTGACCTGTACCATGTATAAGAAGTAATCTTTCCGGATTATTTGAAACGGATGCTTTTTTTTATAACTTATATAACGACGACAATAACGAGCTAACAGATGATAAAGAATATTTTATTGCTGCTTTTTATACTTACTACCGGAGCACTTGTTATAAGACTTATACTGGTTTCAAAGCAGCAACGTGCAGAGTTTAATTATCACAAATCAATCCCTCAAACGGTTGTATTAAGCTCAGATGATTTTGTGCATGACGAAATGATGCCATCACCATTTTCAGGGAAGGGAGATAATAAATCTCCGGAATTACATTGGAGTAACTTACCTGCTGGGACAAAATCGCTTGTATTGCTTATGACTGATTACGATGGTCCGGCACCTTACTTTAAATTAACAACAGTAAGTCATTGGGTGTTGTATAACATTCCTGCACAGGTGCATGTTTTGCCGCAGGCGGTAACTGCTAACCAATTAAAAGCAGATCACATCGCAGCGGGCATTAATTATACAGGAGGCGTTGATTATGCCGGACCGAAGCCACCTATAGGCGTGCATCGTTATTTTTTCCGTGTGTATGCTTTATCAGTGCCTGCGCTAGATCTCGAGAGTCCAGGTAAGCAGGAAATCATGGCGGCAATGGAAGGTAAGGTATTGGCCTATGGCGAATTGGTAGGAAAGTTTTAATATTGTAATTAAAATATTTATACTGGTTTGATATGAAAAAAGAATGTTTTTTTATGGTGTTATTTTTTATTCTGTACACTAATTGTTTCGTCCTGTATTCCGGATAACGTAAAAAAAGAAATGGATGAAGGAATGCATCAGATGCAACAAATGCTTGCAGACCAACATTTCAAAAGCGCTGTTGGGGCTATTGAACTTCATAAGCTGCGCAATGGAAAATATCCGGCATCATTGCATGAGTTGAAGTACTTGAATTCGATGGATTCAGCTATGTTCAATTTTGTTGAATACAAAAGTTTTGATTCATTATATGAGTTAAATGTTAAAGGCGAATATCCTTCACTGACAGGTGGTAAGGAGATGAATAAGATCAACCTGAAATATCCAAAAGAGTTTTGGAAAGGTTTAGGTTGTGCAAGATCAAATGCCATGTAAAGAAAAAGGCATCAGTTCATTTCTGAACAAGATGCCTTTTTGCCATGAGAAATCCTGCGGTAGAATTCGCAGGGGAAGATTATGCTTCTTCCTCTTCGAGCTCCTTCGCTTCCATGGCTGCGGGAACTCCGCTTAACTGTACTTTTTGACGGATTTTTAATTCAATTTCATCCTGCATTTCCGGATTGTCAAGGAATACCGTGCGTACAGCATCTCTTCCCTGTCCCAGTTTTGTGCCTTCATAAGAGAACCATGAACCGGCTTTTGTGATAATGCCTAATTCAACGCCCAGGTCAATGATTTCCCCAATCTTAGAGATTCCTTCACCATACATGATATCAAATTCAATAACTTTGAACGGAGGGGCCATTTTGTTTTTAACCACTTTTACCTTGGTACGGTTACCTGTAATATTGTCAGCACTTTCTTTGATTTGTCCGATACGGCGGATATCTAGACGTACAGAGGCATAAAATTTCAAAGCGTTACCACCGGTTGTTGTTTCAGGGTTGCCAAACATAACACCAATTTTTTCTCTTAGCTGGTTGATGAATATGCAGCAGCAGCCTGTTTTGTTAATGGCTCCCGTTAATTTACGTAAGGCTTGAGACATTAAACGTGCCTGCAGACCCATTTTACTGTCGCCCATTTCACCTTCAATCTCGGCTTTAGGAACAAGGGCTGCAACAGAGTCAATAACAATAATGTCTATTGCACCTGAACGGATCAAATGCTCGGCAATTTCCAAAGCCTGCTCTCCGTTGTCTGGCTGAGAGATTAATAAGTTCGTAGTATCAATGCCTAATTTTTCAGCATATGTTTTGTCAAAAGCATGTTCCGCATCGATAAATGCTGCAATACCGCCTGATTTTTGAGCTTCAGCAATGCAATGCATGGAAAGTGTGGTTTTACCGGAAGATTCAGGCCCGTAAATTTCAACAATTCTTCCTTTAGGAAGTCCACCGATACCTAAAGCAATGTCAAGTCCCAAAGAACCTGTTGGAATGACAGGAACATCCGGAACAACTTCATCACTCAATTTCATTACGGTACCTTTACCGTAAGTTTTTTCTAATTTGTCAATAGTAAGCTGTAAAGCTTTCAGTTTTTCATTTTGCGGATTTGATGCGCTTGCATTTTTACTCATGGCTTTGTTGTTAAAATGGTTAAAGATCTTACTTTGAGCATGCATGAAATATTCTACTCTTTCATGTCGCGTTTTCAAATTAAGGCCGGTTGCTTAACCGACGATACAAACCTATTAAATACTAAAATAATTAGCAAGTTTAATGCTAATTATTTTAGTATTTAATCTTGGGTGGGATATTATCTCACTAATTTACAAACTTTTATCCATTGAGATTTTTTAAATTATCAACATTCAGAAGAATGTATTTTATTTGTTGAAAGATAAAAGGATGGGGGTATTCCAATAAATGATGGTCTATAAAATATTGGTATATCTTTTGTATCTTATATATAATAACACCATTTAACATGTCAGTACCTATGAAACGCTTTTTAGTAATTTCTTTAATTCTGCTTCTGGCCGCTTCGTTTACATTTCAGACACAAGCGCCTGTAGCTACCGTTGCGGCATATGGTCCAAAAGAGGCGTTGTCGTATCGTTTGCACTACGGATTCATTACAGCCGGTGAGGCACGTATTGAAGTAGATCCTTCATTATATCTGATCAATAATAAAGTATGTTATAAAGCAGCAGTTATCGGTTCGTCAACAGGTACATTTGATGTCGCGATGCATATCCGCGATCAATGGACCAGCTATATTGATACGGCTACTAAAATTCCGCAAAGAAGTATGCGTGATATTGTAGAAAATAACTACCGGTTGAAAGAGATGGTTATGTTTGATTATAAAAACAATAAAGCAAACGTAATCAGAGAAAGCGGAAAAGAATTAAGCAAGTCTACAGCTGAATATCCAATCTCTGCGAACCTGCAGGATATTGTAAGTGGCGCTTATTATTTACGCACCCTGGATTATTCAAAAATGGCCGCTGGTACTACGATCAGTATGAAAGCTTTTTTTGAAGATAAGTTGTATGATTTTACGGTTAAGTATGCAGGCAAAGAAAAAGTGCATACCAAACACGGCTATATTAATGCAATTAAGATACAGCCTGTGATGCCGGATAATAAAATGTTTGACGGCGGGAACTCAATTCGGATGTGGCTTTCAGACGACGGAAATAAAATTCCTGTAAAAATTGAAGCTGATATGTTTGTAGGAAAAGTTGAAGTTGAACTGAAAGACTTTTCCGGTTTAAAACACCCGATCGTGTTTACGAAAAAATAACTTCTACCCACATTATATTTGCATTACCGGTAAATTAAGAAATTGTTAATATTGGTCAATTCTCTTAACTTACCGGTATTCTCCTTTTAATTCTATTTAAATTTGCATCACATGAAATTCATTAAGCGAGTAGCGTTGGTTTGTTTAATTTTATTGGCTTCAAATGTACAGGCTAAGCCAATTTCAATTAAAGGTAAATTCACACAAACTGGCCACTCAACCATTTATTTATTCAAGTATTTAGGCAGCTCGGTTTATGCATTCGATTCAACCAAATATTCAAATGGTTCATTCGAATTTAAATATGCCGATGTGATTCCTACTGGCTTTTATAAATTGGGCTTTGATAAAACAGAAGCGCTGACATTGATTGCAGGTTATGAAAGTATTGTCATTACAGGCAATCTGGATATAGAAAGAAGCATCACAATTACTGGTTCCAAAGAAAATGATGTCTTTGCTTCATACCAAAAGATCAATCAGACACAAAATACATTCAATACAACTTTGAATCAACAGGCTCAGCAGATCAAAGAACAGCCAGGTATTACTGAAGAACGATTCAGCAGTGAAATAGCTGTATTGAGACAAAAAAGTGATTCCCTGAATGCTGTTTATGAAGTGGAATTGAAACGTATAGCAACCACAAATCCTACGTTGTTTATCACGAAGGTGATCAATATGTTTATATTTGATGGTAAAACGGCAGAGACTCTTTTTACTCCTGCAGAGTTCAGTGATAAAGAATATGCAGCAGGAGATATGTTGCCATCAAAAATCCAGGCCTACTATCAATATTATGTACCGCAGGATCTGTATGCATGGAAAGCTGCTGCAGAAAAATTACTTGCTTCCTGTGCAGCAGGATCGGATAACAAACAAGTGTTTTATTCTACCATCATCCCGCTCTTTATTCAGAACGATCTGGAATATGCTAAAGGACTTACCAATAATTTTCTTAAAGAATTCCCTAAGTCGGCAGATGCAAAACAGATCAAGAGCAGCTTCCCTAAAAGTATTTCTGTTGGAGAAGAAGTGCCAAATATTGTCTTAACAGATATCAATGGAAAAACACTTGCCTTAAGTTCTTTAAGAGGCAAAGTTGTATTGATTGATTTCTGGGCATCCTGGTGTGGGCCGTGCAGAGGGGAGAACCCGAATGTGGTGAATGCATATAATATCTATAAGGAAAAAGGTTTCACTGTATTTAGCGTATCATTAGATACAAATAAAGACCAGTGGCAAGCTGCAATCAATAAAGATGGCTTGATCTGGCCAAACCATGTGTCAGATTTAAAAGGATGGCAATCGGATGCGGCTAAACTATATAATGTAAAGGGTATTCCGGCAACGTTCCTGATCGATCAACAAGGTAAACTAATTGCAGCAAACCTTCGCGGAGAGGATCTGCATGCCAAACTGGCTGAATTATTAAATAAACCATAGTACATAAATGAAAGCGAACAATCGGATTTTAGTGGTAGATGATGAGCAAGATATAATTGAATTACTTGAGTATAATCTTACAAAAGAAGGGTATGATGTTCGCAGCGCCAATAATGGTTTAAAAGCGATAGAAGAAGCAAAAGAGTTTTTACCCCAGTTGATCTTAATGGATATTATGATGCCGAAGATGGATGGAGTGGAGGCTTGCCGAAAAATCCGCGAAATTCCGAAGTTAAAAGAATCCTATATTATTTTCCTGACGGCCCGTTCTGAAGAATTTTCAGAGATTGCAGCATTTGATGCGGGCGCAGATGATTTTATTACCAAACCCATCAAACCAAGAGCACTGATCAGCAGGGTTTCTGCATTTTTCCGCAGAGGTGTAAAAAGCACGAACGAAAAGGAAAGTGTTGTAATCAAAGATCTGGTTATTGACCGCTCAAGCTATACTGTGATGAAAGGGCCGGATAAGATCATTCTTCCTAAAAAAGAATTTGAACTGCTCTATTTTTTAGCAAACAGGCCCAATACCGTTTTCAACAGAGATGAATTATTGAAAAACATCTGGGGAACCGACGTATATGTTGTACCAAGAACCGTAGATGTACATATCCGGAAAGTAAGAGAGAAAATTGGAGAGGATTATATAACAACTATTAAAGGAATCGGTTATAAATTTGCAATCGATGAATAATTCCTTTTCTAAATGACGCATCCCCGTAATGTAGCCTTATTTCTGGGTTTGTTTGTAACGTTGCTCACCGCAGGGTTATTATATATCTATTCTGTCATCCCGGCCATTCATGGCTGGCAGTGGATGCTGTTTTTGTTATTTGCCTTAATATCGGCTTCTTCCTATGTATTGTTAAATATGACTTTATATAAAGAGCTGGACACGATTTCGGATATGTTGCGTCCCTTTAAAAAGAAAGAGGCCAACCCTGAACGCAACAAATACATCAATACAACCGACCCCATTGTCAAAATACGAAAGGAATTATCGGATTTTGCTGTTCAGAAACAACGGGAAATTGAGGAACTTAAAAAACTGGAAACCTTCAGGCGTGAATTTCTGGCAGATGTTTCCCATGAACTGAAAACACCCTTATTTGCCGCCCAGGGATTCGTACACACACTTATGGAAGGAGCGATGGATGATATTAATGTGCGGGAACGGTTCCTTCAGAAAGCCGCATTCAGTCTGGACGGACTAAATTTACTGGTTGAAGATCTGATTACCATTTCACAGTTGGAAATCGGGGAGATTAAAATGCATTTCCAGAATTTCGACATCCGGAAGCTGACAGAAGACATTTTTGAACAACTGGAAGATGCTGCCCAGAAGCGGGGTATCCGTTTAAAATTCAATAAATATTCTCCCAAATCCTGTTATATATATGCAGATAAATTGCGCATCGGGCAGGTTGTTACCAACTTGATTGTCAATGCTATAAAGTATGGTAATGACAATGGAACAGTTATATTTTCCTACACCATCGAGAATGAGTCGGTGTTAATTTCGGTGAAAGATGATGGTCCAGGTATAGAAGAGACGCATTTAAATCGTATTTTTGAAAGATTCTACCGGGTTGAAAAAAGCCGATCCAAGGATAAAGGCGGCTCTGGATTAGGATTATCTATAGTAAAACACATCCTTGAAGCCCATGATTCCAGAATCATAGTTTCAAGTAAGGTAAATGAAGGTACGGAATTCCAGTTCCGGTTAAAGAAAGGAAAAGTAATAAATGAAAAAGGTTGAGATTAAAGAATTGATCATTTTTGAGAATGATGACTATTTTTTTATCAATAAACCTCCATTTATCTCTTCACTCGACGAGCGTACAGGCGGGGCTACCAGCATTATAAGAATGGCCAAAGAATACTGGCCGGATGCGCAGTTGTGTCATAGAATAGATAAAGAAACCTCAGGCGTACTGGCTGTAGCTAAAAATCCGGCTGCATACAGACACTTATCTATACAGTTTGAGTCCAGACAAGTGACCAAAGAATACCACGCGGTAGTAAACGGTACCCATGATCTGGATGGGGTAGATGTATACCTTCCTATTCTGGCTCTTCCTACCGGAACAGTTAAAATTGATAAAGCCAAAGGAAAAATTGCTGAAACGATCTTCTTTACCATACATGCCTTTAAAAAAGCCACTTTGGTGCGTTGTTTACCCATAACAGGTCGTATGCACCAGATCCGGATTCATCTTTCTACCCTGGGAGCTCCCATTGTAGGGGATGAAACCTACGGCGGGGCGCCCTTATATCTTTCAGAAATCAAAAGAAAAAAATTTAATTTGAAAAAAGATTCTGAAGAAAGGCCCCTGATTCAGAGATTTGCGTTACATGCTAATTCTCTGATATTTACAGATATGAATGAGCAACTTTTGGACATAAAAGCACCTTATCCGAAGGATTTTCAGGTGCTGGTAAAAAAATTAGAAGAGTATTCTTCATGATTTTTTTGAACTAGGTTTGCATTTAAATATCTAAACAGGTATCTTTGTATCCCTTTTTGAATTGAAGGGCGAATTATTTATTGATTTAAGAAAATGGATAGCATTAGCTACAAAACAACGTTTGCAAACAAAGCTACAGTTCAGAAGGACTGGGTTGTTGTTGATGCCGCAGGTAAAACACTAGGTCGTTTTGCCAGCCAGGTTGCAATGATTTTAAGAGGAAAGCATAAGCCTTCTTATACTCCACACGTAGATTGCGGTGACAATGTCATCATCATCAACGCTGAGAAAATTCGTTTGACTGGAAATAAAATGAATGATAAGGTATACACTTCTCATACAGGTCATCCAGGTGGACAACGTTTTCAAACACCAAAAGAAACCCTAGCAAAATACCCTGAAAAAGTTCTTGAAAGAGCTATTAAAGGTATGTTGCCTAAAAATCGTATCGGTAGAGAATTATTCAGACATGTTCACGTGTTTGAAGGTACTCAACACCCACACGAAGCACAACAACCAAAAGTTATTCAACTGTAATTATTGTTTAGATGGAAGTATTAAACGCCATTGGAAGAAGAAAGACATCAGTAGCACGTGTTTACCTGCAATCAGGTAAAGGAGCTATCGTGGTAAATGGTCTTGATTTCAAAACATATTTTAAAACCGAGCCTCTTCAGATCTCTGTTCAGAGCCCTCTTAACCTGGTTTCTGAAGCCGGTAAATATGATATTAATGTTAACGTACAAGGCGGTGGTGTTACTGGCCAGGCTGAAGCAATCCGTTTAGGTATTGCTCGTGCACTTGTACTGGTTAACGGTGAATTTAAATCTCCTTTGAGAAAAGAAGGTTTAATGACTAGAGATTCTCGTATGGTAGAACGTAAGAAATACGGTAAGAGAAAAGCTCGTAAAAGATTCCAATTCAGTAAACGTTAATATTTCTCTCTATTTTATAATACGATGGCTAAGAAAATCGAATATAAAGACTTATTGGATGCAGGCGTTCACTTTGGTCACCTTACTCGTAAGTGGAATCCAAAGATGGCTCCATATATCTTCATGGAGAAGAATGGCATTCATTTAATCGACTTAAATAAAACATTAGTTTGTTTAGACGAAGCTAATACTGCTCTTAAAAGCATTGTACGTTCAGGACGTAAAGTTTTGTTCGTTGCAACAAAAAAACAAGCTCAGGAAGTAGTTACTGCTGAAGCTAAAAGATTGAAAATGCCTTACGCAACTGAGCGTTGGTTAGGCGGTATGTTGACAAACTTCGCAACAGTTCGTAAATCATTGAAGAAAATGTCTTCAATGGAGAAAATGATGAAGGATGAAGCATTCAGTTCTTTAAACAAAAAAGAAAGACTTGTATTAAGTCGTGAAAAAGAAAAACTTGAAAAAGTATTAGGCGGTATCGCTGACTTAACACGTCTTCCTGCAGCTATCTTTGTTGTAGATGTTAAAAAAGAACACATCGCAATCGCTGAAGCTAAAAAATTAGGTATCCCTGTATTTGCAATTGTAGATACAAACTCTGATCCTACTATTGTAGACTTCCCGATTCCTGCAAACGATGATGCATTTAAATCTATCTCTATCTTAACTCAGGCAATCGGTCAAGGAATTGAAGATGCTTTGTCTGAAAGAAAAAGAGAAAAAGATGACGCAAAATTAAAAGAAGACGAAGAATCTAAAAAAGCTTCTGATAAAGCTGAGATTCAATAATTAGTTTTCTAATTCATAGTTAAAATTGAACATTGGTCTCCAATGTTCAATTTTTTTTAAAAACAAATCAATTTCAAAAACAACAAACTCATTTGATCATGTCAACAATTAGTGCAGCTGAAGTTAATAAGCTAAGAACAATGACTGGTGCAGGTATGATGGATTGCAAAAAAGCTCTTACTGAATCCGGTGGAGACTTTGAAGCTGCTATCGATATTCTTCGTAAAAAAGGACAAAAAGTATCTGCTGCTCGTGCAGAAAATACAACTTCTGAAGGTATTGTTTCAATCACTGTTTCGGCAGATGGTAAAAACGGTAAATTAATCGCGCTTGCTTGCGAAACAGAACCTGTTTCTAAAGTAGCTGATTTCAAAAACCTTTCTGAAGCTATTATGGCTGCTGCTGTAGCTAAAAAACCAACTACTGCTGAAGAACTTTCTGCTTTAGCTTTAGCCGATGGCCGCAGTATTCAGGAGCACATCATCGACCTTACAGGTAAAATCGGTGAAAAAATTGCTATAGCTTCTTATGTTTCTATGGACGGTGAGCAAGTTGTACCTTATGTTCACTCTAATGGTAAATTAGGTGTATTGGTTGCATTGAAAAATACTGGCGGAAAAGATTTCTCTGAAGCTGGTAGAGATGTAGCTATGCAGGCAGCAGCAATGAAGCCGGTAGCTCTTGATAAAGACGATGTAGATCCTAAAACGGTTGAACGTGAAATCGAAATCGGTAAAGAACAAGCTAGAGCAGAAGGTAAGCCGGAAGCAATGCTTGAAAAAATTGCTTTGGGTAAATTGAATAAATTCTACAAAGACTCTACTTTATTGAATCAGGAATTTGTGAAAGATAACTCTAAATCAATTTCTCAAATGTTGGACGGTGTTCATAAAGGATTAACTGTTTCTGCATTTGTAAGAATTTCTTTGAGCTAATTTATACTCATTTCTTATAGTAAAAAGCTCCCGTTATTAACGGGAGCTTTTTTATTGACGTATCAGTCCCTTCTTCTCCTGGAAGAACGGTTGATTGCATATTTACCAGACTAATAAAAATAAAAGGCCTCCGATAATTATCGGAGGCCTTTTATTTTTATTATAAAGCCAGTTGTAAAATTATTTATTCAAAAGAAATCTGCGTATTGGGTAATAGAGTCTTTATACGTTGCTGTTCTTTAGCTGAAATTTCATTACCTACAAGGATTAATTTTTTCAGGTTTTTAAGATTCTCAACTTCTGCAGGCAGCGTAGATAACATGTTTAATGCTAAGTCCAGCGTTTCAAGTTGTGTTAATGTTCCAATGTTTGCAGGTAAAACTTTCAAACCATTTTGACGAAGTGTAAGTGTCTTAAGGTTTTTCAGATTTCCAATCTCTGCAGGCAGCGTAGATAATTGGTTTTTGTTTAAATTTAATTCTTTAAGAGAAGTAAGTTTACCAATTACTGGTGGTACCAAAGTAATTCTATTGCTGCTCAAGTCTAGAGATATCAGTTTATCAAGGTATGCCCATTTCTGAGAAAGCGTTACTAATTTATTGTTGAACATGTTCAACTTAATTAAGTAAGTGAAGTTTTCAACACCATCAGGCAAGTCAGTTAAAATTTTAGAGCTGAAGTCTGCGCAATAAACAATCTCAGGTTCAACAAAAGCTGATTCCATATTAAAGCATTCGCCAGTACATAATTCATCGATCTTTTCAGAGGCCTCTTCTTTTCCATATACCATTGAATAGATCAAATCAGAGCAAAGCTCAGAACTCACAAAGCCCATTTTCTTTCCCAATAATTCTTTAGAGTAGGCTCTGTAATAATAAGCATCTCCGAATTTAGGATTCATACTGATAGCATTAGTGAAATCTCCAATTGCTTTGATATAATCCTTTTGATTTAAACTGTTTAAGCCAGTTTCATAATAATTTTTTGCATCAGGCTGATTGAAAGATGATCCAAAAATCATTATGGTTGCGACAGTACAATATGTAAATAATTTTTTCATGACTTTGTTGAGCTTTATAACCCCTAATAAAAGCGAAGTAATCTTTTTAACGAAAAAGCAATTATGTAGGTTGTCGATTTCTGTATTAAATTTGAACTAAAAACGGTCTTTTTCTAACATGCAAATTATGAATGCATTATACTTTCTATTTGGTCGATTTCGATGGGGATATGTTCCATTAAATCGATGTTTCCATTGCTAACTATCAGAATATCATTCTCTAAGCGAATTCCGATATTTTCTTCCCGGATATAGATTCCCGGCTCTAAAGTTATCACCATACCCTCTTTTAGCGGTTCATTTTTTACATGGACATCATGTACATCCAAGCCTAAGTGATGACCAATTCCATGCATAAAATATCTCTTATATGCCTGTTCGCCGTTCGGTTTTTCTAAATCCTCCTGTTTCAATACATTAAGTTGTAACAATTCGCGGGTCATTAATTTGCCTGTTTGAATATTAAGTTCCTGCAACGTAACACCAGGTTTGATGATTTTTTTAATTTCTTTGAATACGTTCAGAACAGCCGTGTAAACTTCTTTTTGCCTGCTTGTGAATTTACCATTAACAGGAACTACGCGTGTTAAATCGGATGCATAGTTACCATATTCGGCACCAAAATCCATCAGGATCAGATCGCCGTCATTACAAACCTGATCATTCTGAATATAGTGCAATACACAGGCATTGGCACCGGACGCAATAATAGGCTGATAGGCGTGGCCTCTGGAGCCTTTTCGTACAAATTCATATATGATATCTGCTTCAATCTCATATTCCCGCACGCCGGGTTTAATGGTTTTTAAAACCCTTGCAAACGCATCTTTAGTTATGTCACACGCTTTCCGGATCGTATCGATTTCAGCTGGATCTTTTACAGATCGCAATGCATTTGAAATCGGAGCCAGGCGCTTGAATGTATGTAAAGGATAATTCGTTTTACAGGATTGAATAAATCTATCATTTCTTGTATCGATAAGCTTTTCCGCACGGGCATGTTCATTTTGATCGCAATAGATCGTGGTTGCATCATACGCCAATTGCTTGAATACCGTGTCGAATTCATGAAACCAGAATACCGTTTCAATACCGGAAAGTTCTCTCGCCTTGTCTTTCGTTAGTTTATTACCTTCCCATATTGCGATGTGCTCATTGGTTTCAATAATGAAGAGCACCTCTTTGTATTTAGCCTCAACAGAATCAGGAAAGACAATAAGGATGGTGTCTTCCTGGTCAATACCGGAAAAATAAAACAGATCGTTATTCTGTCTGAAAGGCATTGTGCCATCAGCATTTGTAGGATATACATCATTGGAATGAAAGACAGCAATAGAAGATGCGTCTAACCGCTCAGCCAATTTTCTTCTATTTTGAATAAAAAAGCTTTTATTGATGGGGGTGTATTTCATTTTGACTAAATTTATACTTGAAGTAATTAATAATTGGACGTATATGCAAACTATTCAGCGATCTATTATCGTGTGTTCTTTTTTTATTGTATTTGTTTTTACTGGTTATGCTCAAACTCAAAAATACTGGATTTCATTTGATCATAAAGAAATCAATGGATATGACTACAAAAAGTCTTTAAGCGAGCAAACAATTGTTAATAGAACTTCTCTTAATATTCCACTGATTCAGGTAACAGACATTCCTGTTACTACAGCTTACAAATCATCTTTATCAGATTTAAATATCTCCATTGTAGCAACCTCAAAATGGTTGAATGCAGTAACCGCTTATTTAACGAGCGAGCAGGTTGAACAAGTAAAGGCGCTGAGTTTTGTTACATCTGTTGAACCGTTAGAAGTGTATATGGTTGGCGCATCTACTGCAATGGATGTTAAGCCGGAGCTGATGCACACTGCTTTGAAACAAATGAAAGCGAAGAGCTTTACACAGGCAGGTGTGGATGGCTCAGGGATTCGCATTGGTGTGATTGATGCAGGTTTCTATCGGTTGCAGGAAGATGCAGCAACAAAGTATTTGGTTGAAGATCAAAGAATATTAGGACAACGGGATTTTATAGATCCTACGCGTAAGGATCTTATTACTGTGGCAGCAACATCTTCAGATGATCATGGCAGGCAAGTAGTACGTATGATTGCCGGTTATGATACATCTATTAAAGCTCAGTATGGCATGGCGGTGAATGCATCATTCTATTTAGCCCGCACAGAAAACGGCGATAGAGAATATCGTGGAGAAGAAGATATGTGGATAATGGCAATGGAATGGATGGATAGCTTAGGCATTCGTTTAATCAGTACATCACTAGGCTATGCAACTAAAATGGATGACCCCAGCGATAACTACAAACAATCAGAGATTGATGGTAAGACAGCCCGTATTACAAAAGCTGCGCAGATTGCTTTTCAGGATAAAGGAATCTTTCTTACAGTTTCGGCAGGTAATGAAGGCGATTCTGAATGGAGAATCATTTCTGCCCCGGCAGATGCAGAAGGAGCATTATCTGTTGGTGCAACTAACTCGATGAACTGGGATCGGATTTATTACAGTAGTATTGGTCCGGAGAATTTACCTTACCTGAAGCCGAACGTATCGTGTTTTTCACCCAATGGAACGTCCTTCTCCTGCCCGGCTGTAGCTGGTTTTGTAGCCTGCCTGATGAAATATGATTCTACATTAACCAATGTTCAGTTAAAAGAAATCATGCAACGCTCCGCGCACTTATATCCTTACGGGAACAATTATATCGGCTATGGCATACCGCAAGCGGATAGAGCGCTGGAGCTTACTAAAGACATCAATAAAGATTTTGGAACGGCAACAGTCGTTCATTGTTCGAAAAAAGTATATAAAGCGCAGTTGGATAAATCGATTAATCTGGAGCTGGTACTGTTCAACAAGAAAAATGAAACGATTGTTATCGAACCAGTGAGTAACAGCAAGCATAAAATAATCTTTTTTGACCAGAATACTACGAAAGTTAAAAAAGGTTTAATTAAAATCAGAAGAACCAAAAATGCTGCGCGAACAACAGCAGTTGCAGATGAATTCATGACGCTTGAAATTATCTGGGAATAAATCCAGCCACGATTGACTGCTTATTTGCTCTGAAAAAAAATGACAAAAGAGTTTAACGTTTATCAATATCCCAATGGAATAACCTTGTTGCATAAACAAGTTCTATCCACCCGCATTGCACATTGCGGTTATATATTTGATGTTGGCAGCAGGGATGAAGATATCAAGACGCAAGGCCTGGCCCACTTCTGGGAGCACATGGCTTTTAAAGGAACTGAAAAAAGAAAAACATTTCAGATATTAAGCAGCCTTGAAGATGTTGGCGGAGATCTAAACGCCTATACAACCAAAGAAAAGATATGGTTTCACGCATCCTTACCCTACAATTATTTAGAACGTGCAACAGATGTACTCACAGATATTTCTTTTTATTCTGTATTTCCGGAGAAGGAAATTGAAAAAGAAAAAAAAGTAGTACTGGAAGAAATGCATATGTATGCAGATAATCCAGAGGACGCTATTCAGGATGAATTCGAATCCATCATCTTTCCCAATCATTCATTGGGTTATAATATTTTAGGAACAGAGAAAACACTTGATTCTTTTAAACAACAGAATTTAAAATCATTCCTGAAAAAAAATATAGATACAAGCAGAGTAGCTTTTGTTGTATTGTCTCCCCATTCCTTTGCAGAGGTAAAACAGATTGCAGATAAATATATTCCCTTTGTTAAAGCGCAGCATTCGGCGAAAATCCGTGAAAAAAATAAAGGCTTTAAACCAACTACTTTAATTAAAAAGATCGATGCCTCACAAACACATTGTGTTATTGGTGGTATTGGTTTGAATATAAAAGAAGAAAGAAGATTGGGCCTATTCCTGCTGTCAAACCTTTTGGCCGGCCCTGGCATGACTTCTTCTTTGAATATGGCCATGCGGGAAAAGAAGGGATATGTATATACCATTGAATCGAATTTTACTTCCTATATAGATACCGGTGTTTACAGCTTTTATTTTGCAACCGAATCAAAGCAATTTGAAAAAGCGCTGGATGTATTTCATAAAGAAATTAATAAAGTACGCGATAAAAAATTAAGTGCTGTTCAATTACATCGGTTAAAAGAACAGATCAAAGGGCAGCTGATCATGGCAGAAGAAAATAACAGCAACTTCATGCAGATGATGGGTAAGAGTTATCTGGATTTTGGCAAGATTGATTCGTTTGACCAGATCGTAAAAAAGATCGATGGTATCTCAGCTCAGGTGATTAATGATCTGGCAAATCAATTAATGAATCCGGACCGCATGAGTAAATTAATTTACGAACCAGAATCAAAATGACAGAGATTACAAATCCGGTTATTGAAGAATATATAAGTACATACAGTTCTGTTGAACCAGAGCTGTTAAAGCAAGTGAATCGGGATACACATGCAGAGGTATTAATGCCGAGAATGTTGTCGGGACATTTCCAGGGACGTGTATTGGCTATGCTTGCACAGATGATTCGTCCGAAACGTATTTTAGAGATTGGAACATTTACCGGTTATTCTGCTCTCTCCCTGGTTGAGGGGCTGACTGACAACGGAGAGTTGATTACCATAGATATTAATGAAGAGCTGGAAGACCGCGTGCGTGCTTATTTCAGAAAGTCGGAAAGAGCAGAGGCTATCACTTATTTAATTGGTGATGCCATTAAGGTTATTGAAAGCATGCACGGCTTATTTGATTTAGTTTTTATTGATGCTGACAAGCATAACAATTTGAATTACTATAATCTGATTTTTGATAAGGTGCCTTCTGGAGGATTTATACTGGTGGACAATACCTTGTGGAATGGAAAAGTTGCGAATCCTGATTTGGTTATAAAAGATAAGGATACACGGAATCTACATGAATTTAATGTCTTCGTTTCTTCAGATACACGTGTAGAAAAAATTATACTTCCTGTCAGAGATGGCATAACGATAATCCGAAAAAAGTAATTCATGTTAAGATTTATTTGCACAATCCTTCTTTCATTCTATGTAGCGCACACGTCCGTTCAGGCACAAACGTTTTCTAAACCGTCGGTTCCTGATGTGATTGATTTTGCCGGCATGAAACTGGAGTTGTCATCGGCAGCAAAGAAAAAAATTGAGGCAGATGTAACGATGATTTATGGTAGTGCGAAATACCTGCAGCAAAAAATTGACCGGGCTAATTTATATTTCCCGATTATCGAACATGTGTTTCATGATGAGGGATTCCCGGAAGAGTTTAAGTACCTGGCCCTACAGGAATCCAGTCTGGTTTCAGATGCCGTTTCAAGTTCGAATGCAGTAGGCTTCTGGCAATTTAAAAAAGAAACGGCTATTGAAGTGGGTGTGAATGTAAATGCGTCTGTAGATGAGCGCATGCATATTGTATATGCATCCAGAGGGGCTGCAAAATATTTAAAGAAGAATAACTTATTGCTGGATAATTGGATCTATGCGTTGTTGTCATACAACGTTGGACCGGGTGGAGTAAAATCACATGTAAAATCAAAATATGTTGGTGCGAAGCGCATGGTGATAGAAGATGACATGCATTGGTATGTGATCCGTTTTCTGGCATATAAAATTGCTTACCAGGATCTGGTTGGTAAAGCCAGCCATCCCGAACTTTCCCTGATTGAATACAGCGGTATTAAAAATAAATCTTTATCTGATATAGCTAAACAGGCGAAGGTTGATTATGAACTTGTGAAGGAATATAACAAGTGGTGTACCAAAGGACAGGTTCCTGGAGACAAGGAGTATACGGTTTTGATACCAGCATCCCATGGAACAAAACCATCTATTGAAGATCAAACACCTGTTGATGAAAAGCCAGTGGTGGTAACCACCAATCCGACTCCCGGAACAACGACAACACTTCCTAAAAGCTTTCCGGACATACGCACGTTTACAGATTCTTCATCCATGCCGATTTTTGTAAGCATTAATAAAGTGAAAGCAATCCGTGCAACCAAAGGCGATGATATAAACAGCCTGGCTGTAAAGGCAGGTTTAGCGAAACAGGCATTTTTATATTTCAATGAAATGAAAGGTTTTGAAACGGTTTCTCCGGGCAGTTTCTATTATTTACAATTAAAGAAAACCAAAGCATTGGTTTCATTTCATACGGTTGCAAAAGGCGAAACGATTCAGTCGATTGCTCAGAAGTATGCAATTACTTCAGCCTCTATCCGCAAGCATAACCGGATGAGTAAAAATGAATTTGTAAAAGAGAACAGAGTGTTGTGGTTGCGCGACACAAGACCTAAAACTACACCTATTGAATATAGGCCTACCACACCTCGTATAGAGGATCCGAAAACTACGCCGAAGGAAAAGGTTATTGAAAAACCAGTTGAAAAAAATGTAATCCCTACTACTGAAATACAGATTGATTCAACTCTGGCAATTTATCATGTTGTTCAATCCGGAGAAACTGTTTTTGGGATCTCAAGAAAGTATGCCATCGATTCAGATAGTATCCGTCAATGGAATCATCTATCAGGTTACTCGATTCAGGTGAATCAGAAACTGATCGTCGGGTTTAAGCCTAAGGAAATTAAAAAGAAAGAAATCATTCACACGGTGCAGGCAGGGGAGACGGTTTACAAAATTTCCAAGCAATACAATGTTACTACTGAAGAAATCAAAAGTTGGAATAATATGCCTGATTTTACCCTGAAATTGGGCCAACAATTAAAAATTTACTTACCCTGAATACGTTTTATTAGTTAAATCTTGTAGGTTTAAGAATGATTGGAAAAATAGGTCGTCTAATTCACTCAGCTGTGCTTAACGCCTTATCTTCAAATGCTTTTAGGATAGAGCGAAGTAAATATGAGATGCTTTTAAACGAAGCTTCTGACGCCATTTATTTAGTAAACCTGAAAGGTGAAATAACTTTTGCCAATCCCAGTGCACACATACTTTTTGGATATCAGGACGGGGAGTTGCTGGGCAAATCTATCGATCAGCTAATTGCTAACAATACCGATGTGCTCAGTACTTTTTCTACGAATATCATTGAAGAAAAGGGAGCTGTTGTTCAGCAGGAATTTATCAAGAAGGATAAGTCGACTTTTTTTGGAGAGTTAAGTGTACGTCTTTTTGATGATGGTTCACACCAGGCAATTATACGGGATATTACCAAAGGAATTATTGAACAACGGCTATTACTTGAGCGGGAACGCAAGTTCAAGATTCTGGTAGAAAATGCCTTTGATATCATTATTGTATTGAGTGCCGATTTCAAGATTAAATTTGTAAGCCCTGCAATCAAAAAAATTCTGGGTTATGAAATGGAAGAAGTATTGGGGGCCAACTCAAATACCTTCATTGAATTTCGCGATCGGGTGGCGATAAAGAATCTGTTAAAGAATCACGGAATTACTTATGCGATTAATGATTTAAAGCTTATTCATAAAAATGGGCAGATTATACACAGTGAAGTAAACGCGGTGAATTTTATTAATGAGCCATTGATTAATGGAATCATTGTTAACTGCCACGATATAAGCGAACGTATAAAAACGGAGCAGCAACTGATCAATACCAATTACGAACTTGATAGTTTTGTTTATAAAGTATCGCATGATCTGAAAGCACCACTGCGGTCTATGCTTGGCTTGATTAATCTTTCGCAGAAAGAAAATGCAGATGATACCGTGAAATTATATCTGGATATGATGGTTCGGAGCATCCACAATATGGATGTCTTTATTAAAGATCTGACCCATTTTTCCAGGAATAGCCGGATGGAAGTTGTTCGGGAAAGTATTAATTTTCACGAATTAGTTGCGAAAATCGACAATAGTTTAAAGTTTGAAGAGAACGCCCGGATCATTAAAATAGATTATCATATAAATCAAAATCAGCTATTTTATTCAGACCCAAGCCGGATAGAAACGATTGTGAGTAATTTATTGTCAAATGCCTGCAAGTACCATAGGTTTGACAGTAATAATCCTTATATTAACATTAAAATTGATGTTTCTGTGATCAAGGTAATAATTGAAATAAGTGATAACGGGTCGGGAATTGCTGATGAGTATCACAACAAAATATTTCAAATGTTTTTCAGGGCATCAGAAAAATCTCAGGGATCTGGCCTGGGGCTTTATATAGTAAAAAGTGCAATTGATAAACTGGAGGGTAGTATTACCCTGCATTCAATTCACGGAAAAGAGTCTACATTTACAGTTGAAGTACCAAATTTGTTAACAAGGCAATAAAATGGCAATCGAAAAACCTTACAAAAAATTAGTGATGCTTGTTGATGATAATGAAACAGACAATTTCATTCACAGGCGTGTGTTGGAAATGGGGAATTTCTCAGAAAACATAATCGTTAAAAATTCGGGCAAGAGTGCATTGGAATATCTGGAAGCAAATCAATCTAATCCTGACTTGATTCCTGAAGTGATATTTTTAGATATTAATATGCCAATCGTAGATGGTTTTGTATTTTTATTTGAATTTGAAAGCTTCCCTGATACAATTAAAAATCATGCAAAAATTATTGTTTTGTCAAGCTCTGACAATAAGAAAGACATAGACAGGATTGTAGATAATGATTATGTAATCCATTTTATTACAAAACCACTTTCAGAAGATTCAATTGCAGAACTGAAAAAGATGCTATAATAGCAAAGATTTTCTTTGAAGCATACATAAAAAAAAGAGTCCCGATAGCTATCGGGACTCTTTTTTTTATGTATGCTTTGTAAATTATTTTGTAGCTTTTGCGATTCCTGAATCAGCTAAATATTTTCCGTAAACAATTTTGAAGTCGTCTATTTCTGGCTCAAGAGCGATCGCTTCTTCATAATATTCCATTGCATTTAAAGACAATTTATTGTCAGCACAGAAAGAAGCAAGAACCATCTTATTTAGAGCAGTTTCCTGACTTAGTTCAGTTTTTAATGCAGCAAACTGGTTATGTAGATCCGTTGCTTTGTTTGGATCCTGAACATAAACCAAATTGAATTTTTCAGAAATCGTATTTGGAGATTCTTTTACTTTCACATACCATACAACATTTTTAACTGTTTGCAGGTTAAGTTTCGCTAAATCAACTACTACCTGTGTGTCTGAAGTTTCTTTCACAAGTAATTCTTCATCATACAAATTCATGAAGGTAATCACGTATGTTTTAGCAGGTTCTTTACCAACTTTAACAGCGTTCCATTTGAAAATTGCTAATTCATCCAATACAGTAGCTTGGGACGGAGCCATTGGTTTGATTTTGTCTGTACCTCTTTCAACCGATCCTGTTACAGCCATGTGTTTGTAACGGTTGGCTGCCAGGTCTTCGCTATTGGCAGTCATTTGTCCGGCAACATACGTTACATATTTTGAACTTACGCTAGCGTTTTGAGTATTCACCTGGTTTACCAGTTGAGATACATCATACGTTCCGGCAGTTTTAAGTTCAATCGTTTTTCCGCTTTTATGCGCAAGCCCAAGGTAACCGCCAGTTGCGATTACCACTTTATCTGCAGTATATAATTTTTTACCAACAATTAAATCTACAGAAGAATTTGTCGAAGCAACGATTGCTTTGTTTCCTCCTTTTGTAACAAGTACCTTAAAAATTTCATCTTGGGCGAATAATGAAATTGAGGTTACAAAAAGTATGAAAACTATGGATAACTTTTTCATATTGATTCTTCGGTTTTATTTTGATTTTGTAAAGATACGTTTTTTTGTTTTGTTCTCATATAAAGGGGCTTAAGTATCCCCCAGTACAGTTCTATTAAGTTACCAGACAATAACAATGCCACAGATGCAATAGCTATGTCGAAAGTGTAATTTTTTTGATCAAAGATGATTACGGTAGCAGTTGAAAGCAAAATAACGCCTACTAATGATAAAATCATTGAAATACCGTCCCACCATTCTGCCGTATTTAAATACAACCAGTTAAAGATCCATACAGTCAGGAATATAAAAAGCAGAGTCAACGTCCAGTTTAGCCATTGAGGCATGTCATTTATATAGCTTTCTTTTAAAATCATGGAGACAATGTTGGCGTGCACTACCACTCCATACATATCCGGAGCCGTTCTGCCTACATATTGGCTGTTTAGCGGGGTACAAAACTTATCCTGCCAGTCATTTTCTCCAATATATTCACCCATAAAGCCCATGATAACAATTTTATCTTTAATGGTCTCCGGGGTAAAGTTGGTGTCAAGTACATCTGTCCAGTCCAGAGCAGTAAATACTGTTTTGGAGTTAGAAGTGCTTCCTTCAGTATATACGTTGATATTGCCCTGATAGTTTATTGTCTCAACATCATGATTACGTGAAATGTATCGCTTAAGTTTCTCGGGAGCGTAAATACTTACCAACTTTGAAGGAAAAGATAATATAGTATCCTTATTGTGTACCTCCTTAGGTATACAATCCCTGGCTGTATTCAAACTGTTTTTGCCCTCTGCGATCATATCTGCAAAGCCCGGCTGGGCATATTTCATAAACATGGGATTGGAATATTTAATGCTGTCGACACTTCCTGTCGTTGGATTTTCAATCAATTCAGATACCAGTACCAGGTTTTTGGTATGGGAAAAAGCTGAGGCCAGTTCAAAATCAAGCTGAGGATCTTTCGGTTTTCGGAAAAAAGCATCTATTCCGATAGCCTTAGGTTCATACTGATTCAAAATATTGATTAATGCTGCTACACCACCACGGTCAAGTTTACCGATATTTACCAGTACAATATTTTTTTCCTCTTTTTGATTTTCTCTTATATGAGAAAATACTACGTCTGTAAGCTCGAAATCTTTAAACGCATCTGAAACAGGGCTGAATACATCGGCATTGATCGGTATATTGGAAATAATCCACATGAAGCCCAGAATCCAGGCCATTACCAAAAAACTCTCTCGGAAAAGCTTCTTAAAAGTCATAAAAAGAAATGTTGAATGATAAATATACAATTTTAAAAATATTCTTCACACAGTTTTATTTGCGTAAAGTTATCTGAAGAAGGATTTTTTGCGTATGAATTCATATCGTCGAATTTTATAGATAAAATTCGGCTTCAATTCGTTAAATTTGAAGGTTAACTATATAATTCAATGGATCAGATTCATAATTACACAGAACAGGAAAATAAGATTTGGGCAACAGCTTACAGCAGAATCTTAAATTTTTTAGGTGACGTTGCAGACGAGAGCGTAATGACTGGAATTCGAACTATTGGATTGCCGGGAGATCGGGTGCCTAATGTAGAAGAGATAAATGAACATTTAGCCAAACATACCGACTGGAGAATTGTGCCGTTGGAAGATATGGTGGATGATACCAAATTTATCAGCATGCTTGCGCATAAATTATATCCTTGCAGAACATGGGTGCGCAGTATTGATCAGGTTGATAAAATGGAAGATGAATACGATATCTTTCATGATGTATTTGGGCATACTTCCTTATTGTATATTCCTACCTATTGCTTATACCTGGAAAAGCTCGGCGAGCTTGCCCTGCAATACATTGATGATTCAAAAGCAATTTTATATCTGAAACGTGTTTACTGGCATACCATTCAATATGGTTTGATTGATGTAAATAAATCACTACGCATCTATGGTGCACATATGATCACATCCCGCAATGAAGCGTCTTATGCGTTGAATGCAGGTGTTCCTAAATATGATCACAATGTGTCAATCATTATGGATACGCCATACGTAAAAAATCATTTCCAGGAAAAATATTTTGTCATTAAATCTTACGATCAGCTTCTTGCTTCTATGGATACAATCAAAATTGAACTGGAGAAACGATTGAAGTAATCATGTCAGAAGATAAAAAGTTTTATAAAACGGTTCGGTTTTCACAGACCACAATAACAGAGCTGATGATCCCTTCCTATGCCAATTTTGGAGGGAAAATACACGGGGGGATTTTACTTTCCCTGATGGATAAAGCTGCTTATGCTTGCGCTTCAAAACACTCTCAGGGATATTGTGTAACGGTTTCTGTAGATACGGTTGATTTTCTTCAACCCATTGAAGTAGGTGAGTTGGTTGCTTTGCACGCATCCGTTCATTATGTAGGAAACAGCTCAATGGTAATCGGTATAAAAGTTATTTCTGAAAATGTACATACCTCTACGGTAAGGCATACGAATACGTCCTATTTTACAATGGTTTCAAAAGACGATAAGGATGTGCTTAAGAAAGTTCCTGGTTTGATACTTGAAACAAAGGAAGAAGTAAAAAACTTTTTAGATGCGATGAAGCGTAAAGAAATAAAAGATTATTATAAGAAAGAACTGAAAAAGCTTGGAGATTTGCCTCATTCAGAAGAGCATGATTTGGAACTTTTAAAAGATGAACGCTGCCAGATAGTACATTAATTCTATGTTTAAAAAAATAATTTCGTTACCGTATTACCTGAAGAATCCAGCGGTTCAGCCTCGCACACGCATGTATGTTATTTGTCTGCTGTTGGGATTTGCCGGAGGACATCGTTTTATGATGGGATACAAAACCTGGATATTACAATTTATTACTTTAGGTGGCTTGGGTTTCTGGTCCTTGTATGATCTTGTTAAAATTGCCTTGAACGAAATGACAATGGCAGACGGCAGATCATTATCTTAAACGAAACAAAATTATTTGAACAGTTTTTCGTTCAGACAATATGGAACAGATCAACGAAAAAAATTTCAATTTCTATAATCAGATCGGAATCGATACTTTTCAATCTTTAGCAAAAGATGGAGGTTTCAGTACCTATGTAGATCTTGAAATTGCATACAGATATATCCAATCAGCAGAGAACATTGTGGAGATTGGCGCAGGCTACGGTCGCTGTATTGATTTCCTTCTTGCTAAAAAACACCAGGGGAAAATTATTGCCGTTGAGCAAAGTGCCAAGCTTTGCGGGCATTTACGTGAAAAATATTCATCAACGGTAGAAATCGTTGAAGGAGACATTTATACCATTTCATTTGACCAGACTATTGATACTGCCCTTTGGATGTGGTCTGGAATCATAGACTTTTCATTGGAAGAGCAGGCTGCTAATGTGAAACACATTTTTGAATTATTAAGTACAAAAGGGAAATTGTTCATTGATATTCCGCGTCTTGGTATTCAGACTATAGCAAGCCATATTGACCAGCAGCATATAAGACTTACCACAGATTTTGGTGAAATTGAGTGTTACATTCCACGCAGTGATGAAGTAAAGGAATACGCCGCTGCAGCAGGTTTTACGCGAGTGGATGAAATCAATTATGAAACCGCGACCGATAAAAAGCGGACCATGTATATTTTGATGAAATAATCGGGTTCCCGATCGGTAAAAATCACAATTCCGTCTAATTTATTAGAATAGGTTACTAAAAGTCCTTATTTTGTATTAATAAATTCAAACTTTAATCGTATGAAAAAATTAATACAAAAGATTGGCTTGCTTGTTATTGCTGTGATTGCAAGTTTAGCAGTAAATGCACAGACTGGACCGACTGGACCGACCATTGAAGTATCTATCACCACTATAGCTGGTACTACAGTTCTTGAAAATAACGGTGCTCCTTATGATGTCACAAATTTCGGAGACGCGGTTCAGAATTTGTTCCCACTTACTGTGAAAATTGCCAATAAAGGAGATGTTGCATTGACATTAAACCAAATATCCGGTAAGTACATCAACTTAAGTGGTACTGGTGCAACTGATTTTACTGTTGATGAATCAGGTACAGCTTCATCCATTGCAGCAGGTGGATTTACAACCTTTACTGTTGATATTTCATCAGGCGCTACCAATGGTACAGGTAAACTTGTTACATTGAATATTTCAAGCAATGATGCTGTTAATGGTACTTTTGCTGGTAGCATCAAATATACATTTACAAACAGAACTCCTACTGCCGTTGCCAAAGGATCCGATATAGGTTTAAGCCTGTATCCAAATCCATCAAGTGATGGACATATGTTTGTGTCTGCAGATAATATCAACGTTGAAAGAATTGTTATAAGCAACGTGAGTGGACAAACAGAAGAATTTGCTTCAAAAGAATTCACAACTGCTATGAAAGGTTTATTGCTTGTGCGCGTATACACAGACAAAGGAGTTGTTTCAGAAAAAATTATTATCAAAGAATAAGTATTTGATCGTATTGATCTAAAAGAAAGCCCTTCACGTTCATGAACGTGAAGGGCTTTCTTATTTATGTTCTGAAGAACGGATTGATTAAGCAATCGCTAAACCATCCAATACGTTCATTACTTCTTTTACGTGTTTTCTTGAAGTTTCCATCAATGCTTTTTCTTCAGCATTTAATTTCAATTCAATAACTTTTTCGATACCGTTTTTGCCGATTACAGCAGGTACACCTAAGTAGCAATCATCGATACCGTATTCGCCTTCTAATTTGATACAAACCGGGATGATTTTTTTCTGATCTTTTACGATCGCTTCAACCATCTGAGCGGCAGCTGCACCTGGTGCATACCATGCAGAAGTACCCATTAATTTTACTAATTCACCACCGCCGTTTTTAGTACGCTCGATGATTGCATTTAATTTGCCAGCTTCAACCAATTCAGTAACCGGGATACCACCTACAGTTGTGTAACGAGGAAGTGGTACCATTGTATCACCGTGGCCACCTAATAACATACCCTGGATTTCTTTTGGAGAACAACCGATCTCATCAGCAAGGAATGCTCTGTAGCGTGCTGTGTCAAGTACACCAGCCATACCAATCACTTTGTTTCTTGGTAATTTAGAAGTGATGTGTGCGCAATATGTCATTACATCCAATGGGTTTGATACCACGATGATGATTGCATTTGGAGAATATTTAACAACAGATTCAGTAACTGTTTTAACAATACCAGCATTTGTTGAAATCAAATCATCACGTGTCATACCAGGCTTACGAGGTAAACCTGAAGTGATCACAACAACATCAGAGTTGGCAGTTTTAGAATAATCGTTTGTAACACCAGTTGTTTTAGTGTCATATTGAGTGATAGGAGCTTTTTGCCAAATATCCAACGCTTTACCTTCTGCTACTCCTTCTTTAATATCAAGTAGAATTACTTCATTTACAATTTCTCTGTATGCCAATACGTCTGCGCAAGTAGCACCAACATTTCCAGCACCAACTACTGTTACTTTCATGATTTATTTTGGGTTAGTATTAACTATATGTTTAGGCTTACAAATTAATAAAAAAACTTAAAAAAGCTTAATTTATATTCTCAGGATCGAGTATCAGAGGCGTATAGGTGCAAACCAGGATTTTCTCTGTTTTTTCAGAAATCTTGTACCTTTCGCTGGTCCGGTAACCAACAATCCATAAAATATCCTCTTTATTTATCAGAAAAGGGATCTTGTTCTTTTGGTTAGCCGGAATTTTCAGGTCAATAAAAAAGTCACTTACTTTTTTTACACCCTGCATACCAAAGGGCTGAAATTTGTCGCCTTCCTGCCAATTACGTACAACCAGCGGCCAATCCAGCGAGGCATAGTCAAAATATGCAACATTCGGTGAACGTTCAAAACCTTTGAAATGCTCACTTTCAATGAGCTGGAAGCTTATTTTACCGTTTGGCGTTTCCAGCACTGCAGTACTTGGATAAACAACAGATTCAAAATGGGATAATTGTTCGATCGGGGAAATATTCCATTGACTTCTGTCTTTAATAAGCGAGTAATTAGGAGAATAGTACTGTGCCCCGGAAGGTTGAAAGCGCTTTGTATAAATGGTCTGTATGGTTGAATAATTAAAACCGAACGGTAAAAGCAGTTCGGATAAAATACATAAAGGATCTGGAGTCTGGTCAATGTCTTCCAGCTTGATGGTAAATCCATCGGTTGTTGGCTGTAGTATTCTTGACCTGTATTCTTCGATATGATGCTTGTATACCGTTTCTGTACCTTTAAAACGTTCAGCGCTATATCTGAAAACCTCTTCCAGCTTGGGATTCAGGTTTTTCAGAACCGGAATGATCTGGTGGCGGATCAAGTTACGTGCGTATTTTTCTTCAATATTTGAACTGTCTTCCCGCCAACTGAGCGCATTTTTTTCAGCATACGCGCGTATTTCGTTGCGGGCAGTAAAAAGCAGTGGCCTTACAATATTTCCGTTTTTTTCCAATATGCCATGCAAGCCGGCAATACCGGTTCCCCGGGTTAAATTGATCAGCATAGTTTCAACAATATCATTCAGCTGGTGGGCTGTTGCAATGCGGGCATAGCCGTATTCTTTGGCCAGTTCCTCAAACCAGGCATAGCGCAGCTGTCGCGCTGCCATTTGTATAGACAATGAATTGGTGCTGGCAAATGCACTTGTATCAAAACGCTTTACGTGAAAAGATACGCTGTTTTGCTGGGCTAAACGGGCCACAAACTCTTCATCCTCATCCGATTCTTTTCCGCGCAGGGAAAAATTGCAATGTGCAACTGCAAAAGAATAACCTGCTTTTAAAAATAAATCGAATAATACGACCGAATCAATTCCACCGCTTACGGTTAGTAAAATTTTATCATTCGGAGAAAAAAGTTGTTTCTCTGAAATAAATTGGCGCAATTCGTGCAACATAGGTTAAATATACAATTTAAATTATTTTTGTAGATATGATTAGATATATGTTTCGGAGAATACTACATATAATACCAGTATTTTTACTGTTTATCAGTGCATTTGCCCAAAATCAGCCTGAAAAGATTGAGTTGGTACAGGCTGGTACATTAATGGGGCGGGAAGGAAAAGAAGCCTATGTAAAGCTTAAAGACAATGTAGTTTTTAAACAGGGCGAAATGTTCCTGTACTGTGATTCAGCGTTTCAGTATGCAAGCAGAAATTATATCGAAGCATTCGGGCGTGTACGCCTGATACAAGGTGATACTTTATCTCTTACCTGTAAAAAGCTTGAATATGATGGCAACACAAAAAAGGCAAAAGCAATCGGTGATGTTATTCTTATAGATAAACAGACGATCTTAAAAACAAGTTTGCTTAATTACGACCGCGTGTCTAAAACGGTAAGTTATGCATCCGGCGCTGATATCAGTGATAAAGGAAATAACTTAACCAGTACAATAGGTGCTTACAATACGTCTTCCAAAATATTTACCTTCAAGAAAAATGTTCATATAACCAATCCCGGACAAGGCTTTATCCTCGATGCAGATACGCTGCAATACAGTTCAAATTCTCGGTTGGCAACATTCAGAGGCGAAACCAAGATTACGACAAAAGACGGAGTCGTGACATCGAAAGAAGGTTCTTACAATACCGCGACAGCAGTAATGTATTTTGGCGGCCGGGCGCAGGTTCACTCCGGTGATAATACTATCTCTGGCCATAAGATTGATTACGATGAAAAAACAAAGCTGGGTGTAGTTACCGGTGATGTGAAAATCATTAATAAAAAAGATAGCATAACTGTATTGGGCCAGCATGCAAAGTACAGAGGCAAAGATGGCTATTCAATTGTTTCGGGAAATCCGCTGATGTATCAGGTAAGCGGCATAGATACGCTGTTTTTAAAAGCAGACACGTTGGTTTCCATAGATGATACAGCTAAAAAGGTGAAGTTGCTGAAAGCATATTACCATGTTCAGTTGTATAGAAAAGATCTTCAGGCAACTTGCGATTCGCTTGTCTATAATTTTTATGATTCAACCATTTATTTATTCCGCAATCCGGTTTTGTGGAACGGAGAAAATCAACTGGTGGCAGACTCCATCTGGATGGTCCAGAAAAACGGCAAGATGGATGCCATGCATATGCATGTAAATGCATTCGTGATTTCGAAAGATACGTTGGCTAATTTTAATCAAATCAAGGGAAGGCAGATTACTGCATACTTTAATAACAATCATTTGAACAAGATCATGGTGGAAGGGAATGCTGAAAGTATTTACCATGCCCTGGAAGGTGGAAAAAAACTTATAGGCGTTAATAAAGCTGAGGCGGGTTCCATCGTTGTATTATTTAAAGATGATAAACTGGCTTCCATTACATATCTGACGAAACCTGATGCCTCTTTTATTCCTCCGCAACAGCTTAAACCTGAAGATGTTAAATTGAAAGGGTTTAAATGGAAGGCAAAAGATCGCCCGACACGGCAGTCTGTCATTGGAACTAATTTGTAATGAGGTGTTTAGTAGTTTTAAAGCTTTTGTTTAAACAAAAATCATTTCGTACATTTGCAAGCTATGCCCAATATGCGCTTACTTAAATATTTTATTTGTTTACTGATCGTTTTCGGACTGTTTTCGTGCAGTGACTTTAATCGCTTGCAGAAAACGGGTACACCAGCAGAAAAACTTTCCAGCGCAATTAAATATTATAATGATGAAGATTATTACAAAGCAGGTGTTTTGCTTGAAGACGTATCTCCATTATTAAAAGGACAGGATGGGGCAGAGGATGCGGCTTATTATCTGGCAAATAATTATTACAAGCAGAAGCAGTACATGATGAGTGCGTTTTATTTCAAGGATTTCTATTTAACGTATCCAAGAAGTACACGTGTTGAAGAGAGTATGTATATGCATGTGTATTCATTGTACATGAGTTCACCGGAATATAATTTGGATCAAACCAGTACTTATGAGTGTTTAAAGGCATTGTCAAACTTTGTTACCCGTTACCCAAGATCTATATACATGGATCAGTGTAATGAAATTGCATCAGTCTTAAATGCAAAATTGATACATAAAGCATTTGAACATTCCATGATGTATCACAAAGTCGGAAATTATAAATCAGCGGTTGTAGCACTCAATAACTTTATAAAAGATTACCCGAATGCTGAATATGCTGAGAAAGCTTATTTCACTTTGTACACGTCTCAATACCATTTAGCGAAAAAGAGTATTCATGGTACAATCCAAAGAGACAGATACTTTCAGGCATTAAGGTATTATGAAGATTTTCTGAATAAATATCCGAATACAACGCATAAAAAAATGGCCAATGTTTATTACGATGATATTGTTAAGGAACTAGGCAAAATGAACATAAAATAAATACATTCACATAACATAATAATAGATTGAAATCACCAATTGTATCCGCAAACTTAGTTACCAGAGACAACGATAAGATCGCTGAAAAAACTGGCAATATTTATGAATCACTTGTGGTAATTTCTAGACGTGCTAGACAAATTTCTATCAAGATAAAAGAAGAACTAAACTCTAAATTAGCTGAGTTTGCTTCTAAAGAAGATAACTTAGAAGAGATCTTTGAAAACCGTGAGCAAATTGAAATTTCTAAGTATTATGAAAGAATGCCAAAGCCTTCTACATTGGCTACGGAAGAATTCTTAGAAGATAAAGTTATGTTCCGTCATACTGGGATTGCATCAGCATTGCCTAAAAAAGAAGACGAAAAATAATAGTAATATGACCTTACGCGGACGGAATATTCTGTTAGCGGTGTGTGGTAGTATCGCTGCATATAAGGCTGCATTTATTGTGCGATTACTTAAAAAACAAGGAGCAGAAGTGCGTGTTATCATGACGCCTTCTGCTCTTGGTTTTATTACACCTCTTACCTTGTCAGTATTGTCTGAGTATCCGGTATATCATTCTTTTACAGAGGATGAAAACGGATCGTGGAACAACCATGTTGACATGGCTTTATGGGCAGACTTGCTGCTCATTGCACCGGCATCTGAAAATACAATCGGTAAGATGGTAAACGGCATTTGCGATAACCTCGTGTTGTCGGTGTATTTTTCTGCCAAATGTCCGGTATATGTTTGTCCGGCAATGGATCTGGACATGTATAAACATTTTTCAACGCAGGAAAATATCCTGAAGCTTAAAGAGCACGGAGTAAAAATTATTGATGCTGAATTTGGCGAACTGGCAAGCGGTCTGGTAGGCCAAGGCAGGCTGGCAGAACCGGAGCACATCGTTGAATTTTTAACACAGCAGATCGGAAGCGATGCGCCCCTTGCTTCCCGTAAAATGCTAATCACTGCTGGTCCTACATACGAAGCCATAGATCCTGTACGTTTTATTGGCAACCATTCCTCGGGCAAGATGGGAATCGCATTAGCCATTCAGGCCTGGAAGATGGGGGCAGATGTTACACTGGTTTGCGGACCGATCCAGGAACAGCTTTTGAAAAACATACCGGCAGGTATTCAAATACATAAAGTGGTTTCTGCCGAGCAGATGCTTGAGGCGGTTACAGCCGGGATCACGAACCAGCACATCGCAATCTTTGCGGCTGCCGTAGCAGATTATACACCGGAAGAAGTGTCGCCAATAAAATTGAAAAAGGCTGAAGATTCTTTCACCATTCGATTAAAGAAGAATCCGGATATTGCTCTGATCTGCGGACAAAATAAAAAAGCTGATCAGCTTTTTGTTGGTTTTGCACTGGAAACAAATGATGAGGAAATTAATGCACTCAAGAAAATGAATGCAAAGAATTTTGATGCAATTGTTCTGAATTCATTGAATGACGCGGGAGCTGGCTTTGCCGGCGATACAAATAAAGTTACCATCTATTCGAAAAATAAAGATGCAGTGGTAACAGCTGTTCAAAGCAAGGATATTGTTGCGAAAGAAATATTAACTTATTTATTATCACTATGAAAACTAAACTTTTTGTGCTTGTGGCTTTTCTTTTGCTGATCCGGGGAATGGAAACTTCTGCACAGGAACTTATGGTGAATGTAACCATTGATGCATCTCAGATTCCGGATATGCAGACATCAGTTACTGCGGATATGAAACAAACGATTTCAAGATTCTTGAATGACCGTAAATGGACCAATGATAATTTTGAAACGCAAGAGCGGATTCGGGGCAACTTTGCAATAACCATTACCGGCCAGCCATCAGCATTTACTTATACAGCAACATTGCAGGTTCAATCTACAAGACCTGTGTATGGTACTTCGTATGAGACTACGTTGATCAACTACTTTGATAAGAATTTTAATTTTGAATTGAATGTAGGACAACCATTGAATTATAATGACAATATGTTCTCTTCTAATCTTACATCAATGCTGGCCTTTTATGCCTATGTGATTTTAGCATTGGATTATGATAGCTTTGGCAAATTGGGTGGGCAACCATATATTGAAAAAGCGTATAATATTGTGAATATAGCGGCCGAAGCGGGTGGCGGTTGGGCAACAAGCGGTGATCCCAATAATCGTTATGGTTTGATTGAAAACCTGAATAACCAGATGATGCTTCCATTCAGAGAAAATTTTTATGTCTATCACCGACTGGCTCTGGATACTTACCTGAAGGATGCTACCGCTGCAAGACTTAAAATCATTGATATGTTAAAAGCATTGAAACAGGTGAACCAGCTAAAACCATATTCTATCCTGATCAGAAGTTTCTTTTTAGCGAAACGAGATGAACTCATTAATATTTTCCGTGATGCTGCAGTAGAGCAGAAAACGGTAGCCGTAAACCTGCTACGGGAGCTGGATCCATTGAATTCGGAACGGTACAACGTCATCCTGAAGTAATTGTTCGGTTGTTTTTTTGTTTCTCGTTTGCTAGTATTTAACTTGCCTTTATGGGAAAACGTTTACAACGAATGAATGGTACATCCATTCCGCAAAAAAGCAAAGAACTCCTGAACAAAGAAGTGCATCTGGTAATGAAAGACAATACCATCTTTCATGGAGTGATCTGTTTGCTAACAGAAACATCCTGTCAATTCAAAGACTATAGA
Source organism: Cytophagaceae bacterium (assembly GCA_021151805.1). Taxonomy (GTDB): domain Bacteria; phylum Bacteroidota; class Bacteroidia; order Cytophagales; family Cytophagaceae; genus Cytophaga. The sequence continues at coordinate 45,252 of JAGKWN010000007.1, forward strand.
AGTCAAAAGCATATTTTTTCAATTTCAGATATTGCTGAAGTTATTACCGATCAAACGACTGCTTATTAAGTTATGCTGCAAAATTTAACCATACAGAATTATTCGTTGATTGAAGATCTGGACTTAAGTCCGTCTTCCCATTTTAACATCATTACCGGCGAAACAGGAGCCGGTAAGTCTATCATGCTGGGTGCAGTAGGTCTGTTGTTGGGTAAACGTGCAGACACCAAGGTATTATTGAACGAAGAAAATAAGTGTATTATAGAAGGGGAATTTCAGATTGGTACTTACGCCCTTCAATCATTGTTTGAAGCAAATGATCTGGATTATTCGGATACATGCATTATACGCCGCGAAGTTAGTGCGGCAGGCAAATCAAGAGCGTTTGTAAACGATACACCCGTAACACTGGAAATCCTTAAAAAATTAGGCGATTATTTAATGGATGTGCATTCACAGCATGACACCTTGTTGCTGGGCAGTATGACTTACCAGCTTTCACTGCTGGATTCTTTTGTATCGCATCCCGAATCCATTCATACATACCAGCAGCTCTTTAAGAAATATAAATCACTTCAGCACCAGTTAAAGGAAAAAGAAACTCTACTGAATGAATTACAACTGCAGGCAGATTACAATCAATATATTTTTACAGAACTGCATGAAGCTTCCTTGAGCGCAGGCGAAATGGAAGAAAAGGAAAGTTCATTGAAGAAAATTGAACACGCGGAAGACATCAAGCAGAAACTTGGTGCTGCGGGTAAATCCATTTCAGCCGAACAAGGCGTGTTGTCTGTATTACAGGTAGCCAACAAACAACTGCAATCCATTAAACAATGGTCGCCAGCGTATGAAGCCCTGGCAGAGCGCTTTCAGTCTGTTTATTTTGAATTGAAGGATCTGGAAGCAGAGCTTGAAGCAGAATCAGAAAAGGTAGAATACAATCCGCAATTAATTGCGCCTTTGGAAGAGCGTCTCAATAAAATATATTCCTTATTAAAAAAGCATCGTGTACAAACCGTAGAAGAATTGCTGGACATACAGGAATCGCTTGAAGGCAAGGTTGTTTCTCTGGAGCAGCTGCAGCAGGAGTTAGCAAGCATTAAAAAAGAATCTGATGCAGCATATAATACGATGCTTACGCAGGCAAAGAAAATTTCAGAGAGCAGAAAGAAAGCAATTCCGGTATTTGAAAAAGAAGTAAAAGGCCTGTTGAAAGAACTGGCGATGCCGGATGCCACGCTCAAGATTGAATTGGGCGAGGAAGAGCCAAGTCTAAGTGGTATTGACTCCATTCGTATGCTTTTTAGCGCCAATAAAGGAATCGCACCGGGTGAGCTGAAATCGGTAGCTTCAGGAGGAGAATTCTCAAGGTTGATGCTTGCAATAAAATATGTGCTGACGAATAAAGTGGCTTTGCCTACCATTATCTTTGATGAGATCGATACAGGTATTTCCGGAGAAGTCTCAATCAAAATGGGGAAGATGATTCGCGAAATGTCTAAAGAGCACCAGGTGATTGTGATTACACATTTACCGCAGATTGCATCGATGGGTGATAAACATTATTTCGTTTACAAGGATATCTCCGGCAAACGTTCTGTGAGCCGGATGAAAGAATTGAATAGCAAAGAACGTGTATCTGAAATTGCTAAAATGATTGGCGGCGAAAATCCAAGCTCAGCAGCCATGACAAATGCGAAGGAGATGCTGGAGGCTCAATAACCACCTGTTAAAGCTAAATTTATTGTATATTTGAGGCTCATTATATTTAACTATTCATGGCTTATAATCTGTTAAAAGGGAAGAGAGGAATTATTTTCGGTGCGTTAGATGAAAATTCCATTGCATGGAAAGTAGCAGAAAGAGCGCACGCAGAGGGCGCAGTATTTACATTGACAAATGCTCCTATTGCTATGCGCATGGGAGAAATTAATAAATTGGCAGCGAAGTGTAATGCTACGGTTATTCCAGCCGATGCAACTTCTATTGAAGAAATAGAAAACCTGTTTGATAAAACCATTGAAATCCTGGGTGGTAAAATCGATTTTATTTTACATTCAATCGGTATGAGTCCGAATATCCGTAAGGGTAAAGAATATGGTGAACTTAACTATGATTGGTTTTTGAAAACATTGGATGTGTCAGCCTTGTCGTTTCATAAGATCATGCATGTGGCAGAGAAAAAAGATGCCATGAATGAATTCGGTTCCATTATTGCTTTGACTTATGTTGCTGCTCAGCGATCGTTTCCGGATTATACTGATATGGCAGATGCTAAAGCAACATTGGAATCTATTGCCCGTGGCTATGGTGCACGCTTTGCTAAACTCAAAAACGTTCGTGTAAATACCATTTCTCAATCTCCAACCATGACTACGGCAGGCAAAGGTATTGCAGGCTTTGATGCTTTCTATGATTTTGCTGATATGATGTCGCCGCTTGGGAATGCCAGTGCAGATGAGTGTGCAGACTATACCATCGTTATGTTCTCTGACCTTACCAAAAAGGTTACCATGCAGAATCTGATGCACGACGGAGGTTTCTCTTCAACCGGTATGACACCGCAAGTCATGCAGATTTTCGAAGAGCGAATTTCAAAATGAAAAAAATAAAATGAATACTCAAGCCATCTGTTCAATACGGATGGCTTTTCCATTTAATTGAAAGTCGCAGAAAGACTGCATAATATTATGGTTGATATCGATTCCATCGAAAGTTATAATTACGATTTACCTGCTCACCGAATTGCTGAGTATCCGTTGGCAGACCGTGCATCGTCAAAGCTGCTTGTATATAAGAATAATGAAATCATCGATAGTTCTTTTAAAAATATAGGCGATTATTTACCTGATAATGCGCTGCTGGTTTTTAATAATACACGAGTGGTGCAGGCACGGTTTTTATTTCAGACGGCCACTGGAGCAACGATAGAGATTTTCAGCCTTGAGCCTGCGGAAGGCGAGGGCGGACCCGCAGAAAGCATGGCTGCTGTTGGCAAGGTACGTTGGAAGTGTTTTGTTGGAAATGCAAAAAGATGGAAACAGGATATGCTGGTTCGTACGGTGCAACTTGAATCAGGTGCAGTACTTTCATTTTATGCGAAGCAGCTCGAACAACGTGAGGATTATTACATTATTGAACTAAGCTGGAATAGCGATACGATAACACTGTCAGAAATTTTTTCTTTGCTTGGCGATCTGCCGTTACCTCCTTATATGAAAAGGAAAACAGAAGCATCGGATAAGATCCGCTACCAGACCGTCTATGCCAAGCATGAAGGATCTGTTGCTGCGCCTACGGCTGGCCTGCATTTTACCGAACAGATTTTGGCTCAGTTGGCTGCAAGAGGTATCCAACAGGAAGAAGTTACATTGCATGTTGGTGCCGGTACCTTTAAGCCGGTGAAGACAGCATCGATTGCTGAACATCAAATGCATGGAGAATATATAAGTGTTTCCAGAACACTTCTTGCAAAACTCCTCGAACAGTCAGACAAGGTTGTCATCCCGGTAGGGACTACCTCCATGCGAACCCTGGAGAGTATTTACTGGCTGGGGTGTAAATTATTTCATGATGTTGATGCTTTTGGGGCGGGCATACCTGAATTGACTCAATGGGATGCATACAAAATTCCCCCGGTTTCAGTAGTCGAATCTATCCAGGCACTCTTATTATATATAGATAAAAATAAGAAAGAGCAGTTTAATGCTAAAACCTCCCTGCTTATTAAGCCTGGTTATACTTTTGCGTTGTGCAAAGCCATTATTACCAATTTCCACCAACCTAAAAGCACATTATTATGTTTGGTTTCTTCCTTTGTGGGAATTGAAAATATGAACCGCATTTATGCCTTTGCCCTTAAAAATGATTATCGTTTTTTAAGTTATGGCGATAGCTCTTTACTGTTTAAAACAGAACCCTTGAATAACAGTGCGATAAACAAAAAATAATATTCGAAAAGTTGAATTTATCCACACCAAAACTCCAAATTATGATATTGTCAATACTAATTATTACATATGTTTAAATTGTTTTGCACGCCTTTTTTATTTGATAACAAAGTTATTAACAATTGTTAAATTATATTCTTATATCAAGAATATTTAGTACTAATTAAAGAATTTTAATGTTTCCAAATTGTTAAATTAGTGGTGCTCTGACTAGTGAAAAAGTCAAGCGCAGACTATGATTTTTTACTAAAATATTTTTTCACATCTTTGTCATCCCTTGAAAAATCAAGTGAAATAATTTTTAAACACCCTTAGGATATGATTGATGTAAGAGACTGTAAATCAGTTTGGAATAGCTGCCTGGAATACATCAGACAGTGTGTTGGAGATCAAAGTTTTAAGACTTGGTTTGAGCCGGTTGAACCCTTAATGCTGGTTAATAATGTCTTAACAATCCAGGTTCCAAGTCAGTTTTTTTACGAATGGCTGGAAGAACATTATGTTCATGTGCTTAGAAAGGCAATTGACGAACAATTAGGACCGGATGGAAGACTTGAATACCAGATTTTGGTGGATAAAAACGATTTAAATCGTAAATCTTATGGTACAACCTTACATAAAGGTAGTATTATTTCAAGAAGCGTGAATCCAGGTGTATCCAAAGATGCAAAATCAGAAGTTGCAGCTCCGACTCAACCAATAGATTCTCAGTTAAATGTAAATTATACGTTCGATACTTTTATCGAAGGAGATTGTAATAAACTTGCCAGATCTGCGGGTATGGCGGTAGCAAATAAGCCTGGAGTAACTTCTTTTAACCCATTATTGGTTTATGGAAGTGTTGGTTTGGGTAAAACGCACCTTGTTCAGGCAATCGGTAACCAGATTAAAAAGAACCATTCAGATAAAAAGGTATTATATATGCCTTCAGAGCGTTTTTTGAGCCAGTTTATTGAGGCGATGAAAAATAACGTTTCTCAGGAATTTACAAACCAGTTCCTTGGTTTGGATGTTCTGATTCTGGATGACGTTCAGTTCCTTTCAGGAAAAGAAAAAACTCAGGAAATATTCTTCCATATCTTTAACCATTTACATCAATCGGGCAAGCAGATCATCATCACAAGTGACTGTGCACCGAAAGATATTAAAGGCTTACAGGAGCGTTTATTGTCTCGTTTTAAATGGGGTTTGAGTGCGGATTTACAAGTTCCGGATTATGAAACAAGAAATGCCATCATTTGTAAAAAAATGCAATTTGAGGGTATTGAAATATCTGCAGATGTAATTGATTACTTAGCATACAGTGTTGACACAAATATGCGTGACCTGGAAGGTGTTGTGAATTCTCTTATTGCACAGCATACATTAAGCGGTCGCCAGATTGATCTTGAACTTGCAAAGCAAATTATTCAAAACATTGTTCAGAATGTTGAAACTGAAGTGAACATTGATTACATACAGAAATTTGTTTCAGAATATTTCGCTGTAACAATCGAGCAGATGAAAGACAAGACTCGTAAGAGAGAGATCGTAATTGCTCGTCAGGTTGCTATGTATTTCGCAAAAGAATATACAAACATGTCTTTAAAATCTATCGGAAATCATTTTGGTGGCCGTGATCATAGTACTGTTATCCATGCATTAACTTCAGTTAGTGATTTAATGGATACAGATAAAAAATTCAGAGCTACCATGCAGGATTTGATCAAGAAAATCAAAATCAAATCTGCTTAAGTTTACAAGTTTAATTGTCAGGATAATCCTCTAATTTTAAAAAAACCGGACGCCATGCCGGTTTTTTTATGCCTTCTTAAAAAGAAAAAGCGTGACGCTCATCAGCACCACGCTTTTTCTTTTTTAATACTATTGTATAACTATTTTACACGGGCAAAAACAAACTTGCTTTTGCTGGAAGAAGTAAGTTCTATTTTGTCTGGTGAAATTTCCTTTAATTTTTCTTTTTCATTAAAGGCTGTCTGATTATCACGTTTCATCTGCAGGTAAGTACCATCAGTAATTTTCCATATCCCTGTTTTAGACTCTGAGCCAGTACTACTTTCTATGTAGGTAAAATCACTTTTAAACTCAAGGAACATATCGCCCAATATATCTTTGGGATTCATAGGTTGCTTACCTGGACTTTGAATGGTTTGTAATTCCCATTTGCCAATAAGTGTTTTTGTAAAATCCGCTTGGGTAAAACTCATGAGCGATAAAACTGCTACAATAAATACGCTCGCAAAAGTTGTTCTTTTCATTAGTTTAATTTGTTATGTAAAATTGATTGGTTAAAAATAATATTGATAAATCGCACGTGAACCATTGCTGGCAACGCCTTCAATGATGATCTGTCCACGAATGCTTTCCAGTATGGCTGCAACCTCTGCAGGTTCGTTCATAGGTGTTCTGTTGATGGATGTAATGATGAAGCCTTCCGGCAGTCCCAAACGGCTGATAAGGCCGTTTCTGACATTCACGATGCGTACACCATTGCTTAGGCCCATTTTGTCTTTTTCAACTTTAGGTATGGTGCTGAAATCGGCCCCGAGTGTTTGTGAAGAATATAGTTCGTGTTTTACAATATCTGTTTTGCCTTCTTCATTTGTGAGTGTTACAAAACATTCCTTAACTGCATTGTTTCTTTTGTAAGTGATTTTGACTTTTTCTCCCGGTGATCTGTAAGCTATGTATTCATCAAAGTCACTTCTTGAATTGATTGCTTTGTCATCAAGTTTTAACAATACATCATTTTTTACCAGGCCAGCTTTGTCTGCAGCGCCGTCTTTTTGCAGATAGGTGATGTATGTGCCATCAAGAGAGGAAAGGTTTAATTGTTTGGCTATGGCTGAATTCAATTCATTCACTTCTGCTCCCATGAAAGCTTTTTGAACAACACCATATTTGATCAGATCAGCAACAACTTTTTTAACAATATCAATCGGAACAGAAAATCCATAGCCGGTATAGCTACCTGTCTTTGATAAAATGGCTGTGTTAATACCGATCAGTTCGCCGGATGTATTTACCAACGCTCCTCCTGAATTGCCAGGGTTAATCGCAGCATCTGTTTGGATAAAAGACTCAATCGGGAAACTGCTGTTTACGATATTAATATTTCTTCCTTTAGCTGAAACGATGCCCGCTGTTACCGTAGAAGTTAGGTTAAACGGGTTGCCTACAGCAAGTACCCATTCGCCAATCTTTACCTGTGAAGAATTACCAAGTTTTATAGCGGGTAAATTGTCGGCATCAATTTTCAAAACAGCAATATCTGAAGATGGATCCGTGCCGATAATTTTTGCCGTATAGGTAGTTTTGTTATGTACTACTTCGATTTTTTCTGCGCGCTGGATAACATGGTTGTTGGTGACAATATAGCCGTCGGCAGAGAAGATAACACCTGAGCCGGAACCGGCAACAAAGTTATTGCCGCCGCCATTGAAATACCAGTCAAACCAATCGTTGGAATTCTGATTGGCGGAAACCGTTGTAATATAAACAACACTGGGTGTACTTATCGCTGAGGCAGCTGTAAAGTCAGTAGAGGCAATATTTGCCGATTGCGCATGATTGGTGAAATATGCAGGACTATTCAGTTCTGCAGTGTTTGCAGGAACAACAGAAGCTGACGGAGAAAAATGCTGTTGCATATACGATCCTGTTGCGCCAGCTAATATGCCTATGAATGATACAAGAAGTATGTTTTTCATAAATTATTAAGATAGGTTATTTAGTTTCGTATTTGTAACGATAAATTTAAATGCTTATTTAAAATGTTGCAATTTTTGATTCTGTATTCTATAAAATTGAGGTATATGAAATTGAAATCACACAGAAACAATTGAAGCACGCATTTTTATGAGAATAAGTTGTACCGCACAATGCAGTATAATGCCCGGAAAGCGTCTTTCATGCCAATTTTTTTACCTTCTTCGTACGTTCTGCCGTAATAAGAAATACCTACTTCATAGATACGAATGTTGGGGATTTGGGAAATCCGTGCGGTTACCTCAGGTTCAAAACCAAAACGTTTTTCTTTCAGTATTATCTTTTTGATTATATCACTTTTAAAGACTTTGTAGCATGTTTCCATATCAGTTAAATTCAGATTAGTGAACATGTTACTGGCAAAAGTCAGCATTTTATTTCCGATGGTATGCCAGAAAAATAAAATGCGGTGGGGTTTGCCGCCGATGAATCGCGAACCATATACCACATCCGCAAAGCCTTCAGTAATCGGTTGCAGCAGTATGTTATACTCTCTTGGATCATATTCTAAGTCGGCATCCTGAATGATAATAATATCACCTTTGGCTTTTTCAATTCCTGTGTGCAAGGCAGCACCTTTACCCTGATTCACCGCATGGTTATATAAAACAATATTGTGGCCCGGATGTTCAGTAATGTATTTTTCAATCGTATCTTTTGTATTGTCCCTGGAGCAATCATTCACCAGAATAATTTCTTTCTGTAAGCCGTTTAGCAGCTGCACTTCCAATACTTTATTCAGAATTAAATGGATGGTACGTTCTTCGTTGTAAGCGGGAATAACAATGGAAAGGGTCTGGGTCATACTGGGTTTAGGATAGTTTTCAAATTTATCGTTTTTATCGGAATTTAAACTCTTTTAGGGGCAATGTTTAAATAAACATTGGATGTAATTCTTATATATTTTTTATCTTGCTAAAGAATATGGGTATACGGTCAACATTAAGCAAACCGCTGGCGTCTTGGGTGGTAAAAAAGCAAGAGAAATGGACAAGGAATCCAGTTAAAACTCAGCAACAAGTTTTTTTAGAATTAATAAAAAAAGCCGGGGTGACGAAATTTGGGAAAGACCATAATTTCAGTTCCATAAAAAACTTTAAGGATTTTGCGGCTCAGGTTCCAGTAAGGGAATACGAAGGATTTAAAGATTACATAGAACTTGTAAAACAAGGAACGGAAAATATACTCTGGCCAGGCTTGCCACTATATTTTGCAAAAACGTCCGGTACTACATCAGGCGTTAAATACATTCCCATCACCAAAGATTCCATTCCTTATCACATAAATGGCGCAAAAGATGCCTTGTTGAATTATGTACATGCAACAGGTAAATCTTCTTTCCTGGATAAGAAATTAATTTTCTTATCTGGCAGCCCGGTGATGGAGAAGAAGCATGGTATTTTTGTTGGTCGTTTATCGGGTATTGTTAATCATCATGTGCCATCGTATTTGCGAGGCAATCAACTGCCAAGCTTTGAAACCAATTGCATAGATGACTGGGAAAAAAAACTTGACCGTATAGTAGATGAAACCATCGATCAGGAAATGTCACTCATCAGTGGCATTCCGCCGTGGGTTCAAATGTATTTTGATAATATTCAACAACGCACAGGTAAAAAAATAAAAGATGTGTTTCCTTCATTTTCATTATTGGTGTATGGAGGTGTTAATTTTTCTCCGTACAAGAAAAAGTTAATGGAAAGCATCGGTAAAGAAATTGATACGATAGAAACGTATCCGGCATCAGAAGGCTTTATTGCATTCCAGGACCAACCTAATCAGTCAGGGCTGCTGCTATTATTGAACAGCGGAATATTTTATGAATTTATTCCTGCGGAGGAATATGGTTCTGCAAATCCAACAAGGCTTACAATCGGCGAAGTTAAAACGGATGTCAACTATGCACTGGTCATGTCTACCAATGCAGGTTTGTTTGGTTATTCGATCGGTGATACTGTAAAATTTGTTTCTACAAATCCTTACCGTATAGTTGTAACAGGAAGGGTGAAACATTTTATTTCAGCTTTTGGCGAGCACGTCATTGGCGAAGAAGTAGAGCAGGCGATGAAAAATACCTTGCTGAAACATCCCGAAGTTTCTATAACAGAATTCACTGTTGCTCCTCAGGTAACACCAGCTGCAGGCTTACCTTATCATGAATGGCTTATTGAATTTATTTCACTGCCGGTTGATATGGAACAATTCGCAAATGATCTGGATCAGGAAATGGTCCGGAAGAATATTTATTACAAAGATTTAATTGTTGGCAATATCTTGCGTCCGTTAGTGGTTACACGTATTACGAGCGGAGGCTTCATCAACGGTATGAAAAAAATGGGTAAGTTAGGCGGGCAGAATAAAGCACCACGCTTATCCAATGATCGTGTATTTGCTGACACAATCCTGAATGAATTTCCCTCATGAAAGACCCGAATAAAAAATACATAGCCATATTAGGTTCTACCGGTTCCATCGGAACGCAGGCGCTGGAAGTAATACGGGCAAATACAGGCAGATTTGTGGTTGAGGTTTTAACCGCAGAAAATAATGCATCCTTACTGATTGAACAAGCCGTTGAGTTCAGACCGAATGTTGTTGTAATCGGAAATGAACTTTTATATCCGCAGGTAAAGAGCGCCTTAGAACCACTTTACATAAAAGTATATTGTGGCGCAAAAGCACTTGCTTCTGTCGTTGAAATGGAAGACATCGATATTGTGCTTACTGCTCTTGTGGGCTATGCAGGTCTTATCCCAACAATCAATGCCATTAAAGCCGGTAAGCACATTGCACTTGCCAATAAAGAAACGCTGGTTGTGGCAGGAGATATTGTTACAAGTCTGGCACGCAAACACAACGTGGCAATTTTACCGGTTGATTCAGAGCATTCGGCTATTTTTCAATGTCTGCCTGGAGAAACAATGAATCCCATCGAAAAGATTATTCTTACCGCATCCGGTGGGCCTTTCCGGGGCAAAAGCCGGGCTGAGCTGGAACATGTTACCAAGCAGCAGGCACTAAAGCATCCGAACTGGAGCATGGGCAGCAAAATCACCATTGATTCAGCATCACTCATGAATAAAGGCCTGGAAGTGATTGAAGCAAAATGGTTGTTTGGTCTGAAAGCGGAACAGATAGAAGTTATTGTACATCCGCAATCAATTATTCATTCCATGGTGCAATTTGAAGATGGTTCCATAAAAGCCCAGATGGGTCTACCGGATATGAAATTGCCTATACAATATGCATTTGGTTTTCCGGAACGCTTAAAAGCATCTTATCCCAGATTTGATTTTGCCAAATACCCGTCGTTAACATTTGAAGAGCCGGATATGAAAACATTCCATAATCTGGCGCTGGCATATGAAGCTTTACGGAAAGGAGGTAATATGCCTTGCATATTAAATGCTGCGAATGAGATCGCTGTGGAGAAATTCTTAAATGACCAGATTGCCTTTTTGGAAATGCCCGAAATGATTGCTGAATGTATGGCAAAAGTACCGTATATTGCTATACCGAGTTTAGAAGATTATATTGAAACAGATACCATAACCAGAAAAAAAGCACAAGCCTTTTCTCAGCCTAAAATCAAATAAATAATAAAAGTAATACCGGATGGAAATTATAGTAATGATAACCCAATTGATCTTGGGGTTGTCAATTTTAGTTGGAGTACATGAATTAGGGCATATGCTGACGGCCAAATATTTTGGCATGCGGGTTGAAAAATTCTCGATTGGTTTTCCCCCGAAAATTGTAGGCTTTAAAAAAGGCGAAACCGAATACTCTATCGGAGCAATTCCATTAGGCGGATTTGTAAAAATCTCGGGTATGGTTGATGAATCCATGGATACGGAAACATTAAAAGCTCCTCCACAACCATGGGAATTCAGAAGCAAGCCGGCGTGGCAACGCTTGATTGTAATGCTTGGAGGCATCTTAGTTAATGTCCTGATTGCATTCATCATAAATATTGCCTTGTGTTTCATTGTCGGTGAAGAATATATCAGCATTGACGAGGTTAATAAACATGGCATTGTAGCCCGGCCAATCGCCAAGGAAATTGGTATTGAAACGGGCGATCACATTGTTGCTGTAAATGGAAAAAAGATTCACGATATCGCAGAACTTTCAGAAGCATTTCTAAATCAGAATGGCTCGATTACCATTTCAAGAAATGGCGTTGAAAAGAATATTATAATACCTGCAAACCTGCTTGATAAATTAGTTGAGAAGAATGCTGAGGGGTTCATTGAGCCTATTATGGCGTATAAGGTGCTTGAAGTTGCTGAAGGTTCGAATGCGGAGAAAGGTGGCCTGGAAGATGGCGATTCTATTATGCAGATCAATGGTATAAATGTACCTTTTTATCATTTGTTTAAAGATCAGCTAAATGCAAACAAAAACAAAAAAGTGGAAGTGCTGGTGCATCGTGCTGCAGGTGATAAAAAATTAACCATACAGGTTGACTCAGCAGGAGTACTTGGTTTCAGGCCGGATCTTCTTATTGAACCCTCTGTCAGAAAATTTACTTTCCTTGAATCCATACCTCGAGGTATTACTAATTCTATAAAAGTAGTTACAGATCAGATAAAAGCTTTTACTAAAATTTTTAAAGGCGAACTAAAAGCTTCTAACTCTGTAGGCAGCTTCTTCTCTATTGGCAAGGCTTATGGCCCGATTTGGGAGTGGGATCATTTCTGGAGTTTAACAGCAACTTTATCCATGGTATTGGCGTTTATGAATCTGCTTCCGATTCCTGCGCTGGATGGTGGACATGTCATGTTCTTATTCTATGAAATAGTATCCGGTAAAAAACCATCAGATTCATTTCTGGAAAATGCACAAAAAATTGGTATGGCAATTTTGCTGGCATTGATGTTATTCGCAATATCTAATGATGTAATCAGAAACTTCTTTTAATTAACCGTTAAACTATGATGATCAAAAAAAGCATTCTTCCAATTGTTTTGTTATTTGTTGCCATCGTTACGAGGGCTGGTGTACAGGATTCAATTGGTGTTACTAAAATAAATAACAAGCTTCATCTGCAGTATATGGTTTCGCCGGGGGAGACCATATATGGTATTTCAACAAAATACGGAGTGCCGCTTTCAGACTTATTTGATATCAACCCTGAACTTGAAAATGGATTGAAAGTAGGGCAGGTCGTTAATATTCCGTACAATCCGTCTGCAATGGCAAAGCCTGCTAAACCGGCTAATCCAAATGCGCAGGTTTACAAAGTGCAGCCAGGTGACACGTATTATGGTATTGCAAAAAAATACAATACCAGCGTTGAACAATTGCTGAAGATGAATAACATGGATCTGAAAGCCGGTCAGGAAATTGTTGTTGGCTATACAAATGCAGAAACAGCAACAACAAAAAATACGACAACGACTTCAGGCACTACTACAAACACAACGGGGATTACCGGCACGGCAGCGAATACTACGGGTAACACAACTGCAAACAATACAACGACAACTACGAAGCCTGCAAACACTACAACGACAACAACAACTGCACCGGTAGCAACAGCTAAGATTGATACTTCTACTACACAACCGAATCAACCGGTGTTATCAAATGTTTCTAACTATGCACCGCCGTTCAATGATTTAGGTACTCCTTATACATACGATCCCGATCGTAAACAAATCCTGGTTGTTCCTTTTGATCCGTATTTATATTTCTCGGATGCAGATGATGAAATTGCGGCTAAATCAAATATGCAGCGCACCAAAGTGCGTGAAGTATTCAGAAAAAGATTGAATACGCTTCTGATTGCTCCAGGCTATGAAACAATACATTTGCTTGGCGGTCACAACAGTGATTCATTAACCGACCTGAATAAAATTTATTCTTCCGTGAATTATAATTACCAGGTTGCATTAAACAATCCGAATTCGATTGAGGCTACACAAACGCAAACCAATTCAACAAACCCGACTAATAAAAAAGGGAACTGGGTGAAAAATACCGTTGGTGCCGTTACGGGAAATTCGACAGATCCTACAACTCAATATTCAACACCAACTGATAATGGTAAATATTTTGGCGTGAATGTTCGTAATCCTGACTTCTTTAAGTACTTCGATGAAAAATATAGCATCGACTATTATATCTTCATCAATCAGTTTGAAGTAAAAACAAATTATCAGAACTGTCTGGATCGTGCAGCTTTAAACTATGAGCGTACATTTACTGTGCATTATTCAATATTTGATGCTACAGGCAAGCAGATCGCCGGTGATAAATTCAAAGTACATTACAACTCCAACAATTGTTATGTATATCAGATCGTAAGTGATAACGTACCGAAGATGGCGCAAAAGATCCTGAATCAATTGCCTCCACCAAATGCGAAATAAATTAAGCTAATCCTGGTAAACCAGCTAAATAAAAAATCCCCTCATCCCGATAGCTCGGGGAGGGGATTTTTTATTTAGCTGGAGATGAAGTTTTATTCTCCGCTTGTATCTTCTTCGATGAATTCTTCTTCCTGTTGAGGCTCTTTAGCAGGTGCTGCTGTACGGATCAATTCAAACTCTACGCGTCGGTTGATTTTTCTATCAGCTTCCGATGTTTCCTGTGGTATGATCGGCTTCTGACTACCATAACCAATGGCTTCAATTCTTTCAGCAGCAATATCACCCTTTTCCATCAGATAGGCTTTGATGGCATCTGCACGAGCCTGAGAAAGCTTTAAGTTTGCTGCCTGGTCACCACTACCATCTGTATGTCCTGAGATAACCAGTTTAATGTTGGGATGATCAACCAGGAAGTCAACAACCTTGTCAAGGTCACCATACATTTCAGGGAGTATTTGCGAACTGTTGTTTTCAAATTCCAGGGAAGTGAATTTCCACTTATTATATTTGATTGAGTTGGTTTGGATGTTGATGGTTGTATCGCCGTCCAGTTTAAAGGTATGTTCAATACGGAAGAAATCATCACCCTGGATTACCAGCAAATAATCATTGTCATTATTCAGGTCGAATTCAAACGTTCCGTCTTCACGCATAAACTTAGGCGCCACTTCAATACCATTTGTTAAGTCAATGATTGAAACAATACCAGTGAATGGCTCATTGGTTAATGAATCTGTTAATGAACCTTTCAGTTTGGTATATGCCAGCGGCTGTGCCTCCATAGGTAATGGAAAGCTGAAAAGGTCTAAGTTTGCCAGATTATCGATCTCCGATTTTGAATAAAACAAATCACGTGATTTTGAATCTATCGTGAAGTAATATTCATCGCCTTCGCCGTTTACCAAGGGACCAATGTTACGCGGTTCCTGCCATTTATACTCAAGCATTCTTGATTTATAAATATCATAGGTGTGATAAGTAAAATCGACCGAATCTCTTTTTCCAAAGTTTAACAAATGACCGTTTGAACTGAAATAAAATACGTGGTGCAGCGGGTGATAAAAAGGACTCACTTCATTGCCACGCGTATTAATAATCGGTCCCATATTCTGCGCATGCGCCCAGCCACCTTTAGGTAGTTTGTATGTATACCAGATATCAGACAAACCAAAACCACCTATACGGTCAGATGCGAAATACAACGTGTCTTCCGTATGAGACAATGTCGGGTGCGAATCCCATGAAATACTGTTTACCTGAATACCAAGATTTTCTGCAACAGTCCATTTTCCATCTTCATCCAGATGTGAAACATAGATATCACAAGAACCCATACAATCTCTGCAATCATAAAGGAAATCAGGAACGATACAACGTGCAAAATAAAGCGTGCGACCATCTTTGCTGATGGTTGCAGAACCTTCATTGCAATGTGAGTTGATTACGTTAGAGAATGGCAGGGCTTCATCCCAGAATCCATCATAGTTCATAGAGAAATAAAGATCTTCATTTTCTCTATATGCTAGTTTTGTAGGTGTAAGAACTTTTTTACGCTTGGTAAAGATCAAAATATTACCACTTACATTCATGGTTGGTCCGTAATCCGGATAACGAAGATCATTCACCAATTCACCCATGTTCAGGAAAACACTTTTGGGTGGTATAAGTGTATCAACTGCTTTTCTGTATTCTACCAATTGGTAATAATATTCCAGCGGCACATATTTTTCTACGCTTGAAGCAGTAATGGTATCATAATATTTCTTAACTTCTTCAATGTTTTTACCGCGAAGATTTTTCAATGCGGTTCTATACATGAAAAGTGCGCGGTCGCCGAAGCCAAATAGCTGATACAGGCGGCCAAGCTTCCACAACATATCTGTGTTGCGGCTGAAGTTCTGGATACCGAAAGAGTTTACATAACGTTCAAGAACAGGTAAGAGGCTTTTATAATCTTTTGCTTCTTCCAGTTTTTTAATTTTCAGATATTCTGCTTCGTCGTAGTAAAATGGTATTTTATTGATATTCTTAAATTCAAACTGATACTCTGACCGCATGACAGAAATACTGTCTAATTGGCCTGCTGCAGCAATCGTTTGAAAAGTAGTTTTCTTTTTACCTTTTTGGGGATAGGCTTCATGATAAAAGAGCACAAACGTCAGTATAAGTGACATACAAACACCAACTTTTTTCAGCTCGTTTATTTTCAAAACTCTTTTATTAAAAATAGATAATGGCATGCGAATTGTAAAACTTATATAAATATAGTTCTAATTAGATTAAATACGCAAATAATCCTAAAAAAATGCCATATTGGCATAAGATAAGGTAACGCTGAAGATATGAATAGTATGAATAAAACGGAATGGTCGTTATTGTCAAGTATGTTGGAAACAGAGCCGGTGGAAATGATTCCATTGATCACACCGGAAGAAGAAGCAGAAATGGACAAAGAGGTATTCCCTTCCATTTTACCGATTTTACCTGTTCGCAACATTGTCCTTTTCCCTGGAGTAGTTTTACCGATTACCGTTGGCAGACAAAAGTCGATCCGCTTAGTAAAGAAATATTACAAAGGCGATAGAACGATTGGTGTTGTTGCGCAAGAGAACCAAAAAGCCGAAGAACCTGGGTTTCAGGATATCTTTAAAGTAGGTACGGTAGCCAAAATTCTTAGAATGTTCGTATTGCCAGATGGTAATACTACGATTATTATTCAAGGTAAAAGACGTTTCACGATTGACGAGGAAGTGCAGAGTGAGCCGTTCCTGCAAGCTAAGGTGAGTATGTTGAAAGACATACATCCCAACATGAATAAAAAAGAAGTAAAAGCGCTTCTGCAGTCGGTTAAAGAATCCGCAACAAAAATTCTTAAAATGAATCCTGAGATTCCTCAGGATGCGCAGATAGCGATTAATAATATTGAAAGTGAAAACTTTCTGACGCATTTTCTTTCGTCAAATATTAACGCGGAACTAAAAGATAAACAGAAGTTGCTTGAGTTTGATGATGCCGTTGAGCGTGCTACCTGGTTACTGCAATTGATGGATAAAGATATCCAGATGCTGGAGATCAAGCGTGAGATTCATACCAAAGTACATACAGATATTGATCAGCAGCAACGTGATTATTTCCTGCGCCAGCAAATCAAAGTATTACAGGATGAGCTTGGTGATTTCAGCAGTGAGCAGGAATTTGAGCGTTTGAAAGAAAAAGCTCTCACCAAGAACTGGCCGGATAAAGTACGTCAGCATTTTGATAAGGAACTTTCCAAACTGCAGCGTATTAACCCAATGGCGCCTGATTATCCGGTAACATTCAACTACCTGGAATTGCTGGTTGATTTGCCTTGGGGAGAACATTCAACCGATAATTTCGACTTGGTTCATGCAAAAGAAATTCTGGATGAAGATCATTTTGGTCTTACCAAAGTGAAGCAACGTATTCTGGAATATCTGGCAGTATTGAAACTGAAGAACAATATGAATGCGCCTATCCTTTGTTTATATGGTCCTCCGGGCGTTGGTAAAACATCTTTGGGAAGATCGGTTGCGAAAGCATTGGATCGTAAATACGTTCGTATGTCTTTGGGCGGCGTGCATGACGAGTCTGAAATACGTGGACACCGTAAAACCTATATCGGTGCTATGCCGGGCAAAATTATTCAGGGAATTAAACGCTCTGAAACTTCAAATCCGGTATTCATACTGGATGAGATTGATAAAGTGTCGAAAGATTTCAGAGGCGATCCTTCATCGGCGCTTCTGGAAGTATTGGATCCGGAACAGAATTCATCCTTTATGGATAATTTTCTGGAAGTCGAATACGATCTGTCAAAAGTATTGTTCATTGCAACTTCGAATTCTTTAGATACCATACAGCCGGCATTGCGCGATCGTATGGAGATCATAGAGATCAATGGTTATACATTGGAAGAGAAGATTCAGATCGCTAAAAAATACCTGATACCGAAACAGAAAGAAGAGCATGGTTTGAAGGTAAAAGATATTTCATTTACTGATGCAGCCATTGTTAAAATCATTGATGATTATACCCGGGAATCAGGTGTACGTAATCTGGAACGCAAGATTGGCGCCGTTGTAAGAAACATTGCCGTTGCTATTGCCATGGGCACTGAGTATACGAAGAAAATTCAACCGGCACAGGTGCGTGAAATCCTGGGTGCAGAAGATTTTGAAAAAGATACATATCAGCAGGATGAACTGGCAGGTATAGTAACCGGTCTTGCGTGGACTCCATATGGTGGCGAGATCCTTACTATTGAATCCATCATCAGCAAAGGGAAAGGTAAGCTTACACTCTCTGGGCAGCTGGGCGATGTTATGAAAGAATCTGCGACTGCGGCGTTATCATTGCTGAAGGCAAATATAGATTCTATCGGTATTGATCACAGAGTCTTTGATCATTTTGATCTGCACGTACACGTGCCGGCAGGTGCTACACCAAAAGACGGACCTTCTGCAGGGATCGCTTTATATACATCACTGGCATCAACCTTTACGCAGCGCAAAATCAAGCCGGCATTAGCCATGACCGGTGAAATCACACTGCGTGGTAAAGTATTGCCGGTTGGCGGGATTAAAGAAAAAATCCTTGCAGCAAAACGCGCGGGTATTAAAGAGATTATTCTGAGTAAAAAAAATCAGAAGGATATTGATGAAATACATAAACCTGATATCAGTGATCTGAAATTCCATTTTGTAGATACAGCTGATGAAGTACTGGCCATCGCTTTATTGAAACAAAAGATCAAGAAGCCTTTTAATCTTCAGATTCCTGAAGAAACGAAAAAGGATACAAAAAAATAGCAGCTAAATTCCGGCAGCAGATACCAATCTGCTGCCGATTTACGTTTTCCCAATATCTATGATGCATTTACGGTTTTTATTTTTAGTGAGCGGATTTATTCCCTTGCTTACATTCGGACAATTGGGAGGACGTGCAGGTTACTCATTTTTAAATGTTCCTGTAGCGGCGCGACAGGCAGCAGTGGGAGGGATCAACGTTTCTATCCTGGACAGAGATGTTGCCATGGGATATGCCAATCCGGCTTTATTGAATGATTCCATTCATAAGAACATTAGTTTTACTTACCAGCCATACTTTGCAGATATTAAAAAGTCAACACTCTTTGGAGCCTATAAATTGAAAGATGATAAAGGAACGCTGAGTGCAGGTCTTAATTATTTTAACTACGGTGCTATCAATGAAATTGACGCATCTGGAAATGAAACCGGCACCGTATATCACCCCAATGAATTTGCATTGGTGGGTGGTTATGCAAGAGGCTTGGGCCCTTTTTCAATGGGCGTTAATGCCAAACTGGTGTATTCAAATATTGCAGCGTTTAATGCTGCAGCCTTCATGATTGATTTTGGTGCGTTGTATAAACACCCGACACAGCAGCTTACGGTGGGCTTAGTCGCTAAAAACATCGGCTTCAATTTGAAAAATTATGTTAAGGGAGATTATGTAAACCTGCCGATGGATCTGCAATTGGGAGCTACCTTCAAGCCGGAACATATGCCGTTACGATTATCGGTTACTGCACATCACTTATACAAATTTGATTTTGTATATAATGATCCGGCTATCAATGTAAAGGTAAACCTGGATGGATCTGTAACTCCTATAGAAACAACTTTTACAGATAAGTTGCTACGGCATTTTGTTATTGGCGGTGAATTTCTGTTTACGAAAAATTTTCATGCCCGCTTCGGATATAATTTTATGATGCGCCGAGAATTGAAACTACAGGATAAGTCAGGTGCTGCCGGTATTTCATGGGGCTTTATGTTACGGGTGAAAAAATTTGACATTGGCTTTACAAGAGCATATTATACCATCAAAGGTGGTACAACCTTCTTCACCTTAGGGATGAATATTAACGAATGGATTAAAAAATAATTTACATACAGGAATGACAGCGTTAGAGAATTTCTATACACCTACACAGATCGTAGCAGAGTTAGATAAATACATTATCGGGCAGCATGATGCAAAAAGAAATGTTGCCATTGCTCTACGTAACCGCTGGAGAAGGATGTATGCGCAGGAAGATATGCGTAAGGAGATCATGCCCAATAATATATTATTGATCGGACCAACAGGTGTAGGTAAAACAGAAATTGCAAGGCGTTTGGCCAAACTGGCCGATGCGCCGTTTACCAAAGTTGAAGCATCCAAGTTTACAGAGGTAGGTTACGTAGGTCGCGATGTGGAGAGTATGGTGCGTGACCTTGTTGAACAGTCAGTCAATATGGTTAAGGCAAAGAAGAAAGAAGAAGTAAAAGTAAAGGCTGAGCAAGCCGTTGAAGATATTATTCTGGATTTACTTATTCCTCCTGTAAAGAATGCCGGTATGGGATTCAAGAGTTCTGCTTCGGCTGCAGAGCCTGCTGCTGTGCCGGACAGCGATCAGGAACTGAATGAGCGCACACGTGAATTGTTCCGTGAGAAGATTCGTTCCGGTGAATTGGATGAGCGTAAAGTAGAAATCAATGTGCAGCAGAATGGACCCGGTGTTGGCGTTGTAGGTGGTCCGATGGATGAAGCATCTATGATGAATATCCAGGAAATGATCGGCAACATGATGCCGAAGAAAACGAAAAAACGCAAACTAAGCATTGCAGAAGCACGCAAAATATTGCTGGATGAAGAATCGTCTAAATTGATTGATATGGACGACGTGAAAGATGAGGCGATCCGCAAAGCAGAAAATATGGGCATCATCTTTATCGATGAAATTGATAAAGTAGCATCCTCTAAAAAAGGTGGTGGTCCGGATGTGAGCAGGGAAGGGGTGCAGCGCGACCTTTTGCCGATTGTTGAAGGAAGTGCCGTGAATACGAAATACGGCATCATTCATACCGACCACATCTTGTTTATTGCTGCCGGCGCCTTTCATATTTCAAAACCTTCAGATCTTATTCCTGAATTGCAGGGCAGGTTTCCGATTCGTGTTGAACTGAACAGCTTAACACAGGCAGACTTTTATCACATTCTGAAAGAGCCTAAAAATGCTCTGACCAAACAATATCAGGCGTTGCTATCATCAGAAAATGTAACCATTGATTTTAATGATGATGCATTGTTGTCGCTTTCAGAAATAGCGTTTGAATTGAATGTTGAAGTGGAAAATATCGGTGCGCGGCGCTTGCATACAGTCATGAGTCATTTGCTGAATGAGTTGTTGTTTGATGTACCGGATCGCATCGGCGCAAATGCGCATATCGTTATCACGCGCGAACTGGTGGAGCAAAAACTAAAAGGGCTGGTTAAGAACAGAGACCTCAGCCAGTTTATTCTGTAATGCATTATTATTTCATTACCGGCACTTCATACGGCTTGGGTAAAGCCTTTGCGGAGCAGCTGGTACAGCGCAGGGATGTGCAGGTATTTGGTATTTCCAGAACCTGCACGATTTCGCACAAGCAATATGAGCACATACATGCAGATTTAGGCGACCCTTCACAACTGCAGCTGATAACAGCATTATTTAAGAAACCTTTTCAGCAAGAAGATCACTTATACCTGATCAATAATGCCGGTATCGTTGACCCGATCAGACATACAGGAAATTTTTCATCGGATGAAATACAGAAGCTGTTTCAGGTAAACCTCATTAGTGTTATCCAGCTTACCAATGCTTTTTTACAAATTCCTGTTTCATCATTTACCAAACGGGTAATCCTGAATATATCTTCCGGAGCTGCCAATAAGGTGTCTGATGGCTGGGCTTTGTACGGAACATCCAAAGCAGGTATGGATCATTTTTCCCTGCATGTGGCGCGGGAGCTTGAGATCGATCAGCAAACACATACCCGCATTTTTTCAGTAGCGCCAGGTGTAGTAGATACCCGTATGCAGCAAAATATTAGAGAAACTCCTATCGAAAATTTTTCTACGCTAAGCCGCTTTCTTGATTTGGATGCAAACAAGCAGTTAGTGCCTGCAGAGCAGGTTGCTCAAAAATTATTGCAGATTATTGATACGCCGGAGTTGTTTGCTCAAACAATTCTTTCGGTTAGAGATTTTTAGTCGAAGGCTGACAAACGATCCTTTTCCCACTATTATTACTTCATTTATAATTATGCATGCATAGATTAAATGCATTTAATCGAATTGTAAATTCTATATTAC
>JAGKWN010000117.1 GCA_021151805.1 Cytophagaceae bacterium
CAACTATTTGTAATACTAGTACTTTAACAAATATAAAACAAAAAAAGTCCCTGAGGGGACTTTCTTGTAAGAATATGCTAATGAGGTAGAATTACTTTTTTAAAGCTTCCTGAACATCATTGATAGGTACAATCTCTTCTTTGAAGGTATATGAACCAGTTTTTTCAGTTTTAACAGCTCTGATGATTTTAGCAAATCCTTTTGTAGGATCTGTGTTTTTCAACGTTGCAACTACTTTCTTTGCCATAGTAGTAAATTATTTAATTTCTTTGTGGATAGTATATTTCTTAAGAACCGCGTTGTATTTTTTCAACTCGATACGCTCTGGTGTATTCTTACGGTTTTTAGTTGTTATATGACGGCTTGTACCAGCTAACCCTGTAGCTTTATGTTCAGTACATTCCAATATAACCTGGATTCTGTTTCCTTTTTTAGCCATGATGATTAATATTTTTTAAGGTGACCTGCCTCAGTAGCTTTTTCTAAAACTGCAGATAAACCTTTTGAACTAATGGTCTTAATTGCTTTTGCAGATAACTTCAATGTTATCCATCTGTTTTCTTCGGAAAGGAAGAAACGTTTCTTCTGAATGTTCGGAGCAAATGTTCTCTTCGTCTTGTTATTTGCGTGAGAAACATTGAACCCTGTTCTTGTTTTCTTTCCTGTTATTTGACAAACTCTGGCCATGACAATACTATTCTTACTTTGTAATAGGATTGCAAATGTCGGAATAAATCCGATAAAGAGCAAACCCTCTCCAAAAAATCTTGTAAAAAATCTCCTTTTGTGGAAAAAAGAGTCTAAAAATAGGCATTTACTCTCAAAATAAGCGGTTTTGAGGTGTTTTTTTGAAAAAATCTACTGAAATGTATTTCAGAACTTTAGCTTTTCTAAAATTACCTTCTATTATCTTTTGATATTAACAGGTACTGGCAGAATTAAGTATAATTCTGCTGAAAAAAACCGTCATCCAGACAAAACACTTTATAATAAACTGTTTATCAGAAAAGATTGCCAAATTGGCGAAACTTTACGAGTACATTCCCAACCATCGTTTATTACTTATTAAATAGTTATCATGAGACTATCCATTAAGCCAATAAGAATCATTTTTATTTTATTGACAACCGCCATAAACCTATCCGTTCAGGCCCAGCAAATTTATTTGTATCAAAAAAATGGTTTTTTGGGATTAAAAGACTACAGCACGGGTGCTATTATTTGCCCTGCAATTTATGACGAGATCTTACCCTGCCAAAACAATTTCGATAACAAAACGCTGTCCAAACAACCCGATACATGGGTTGTTCAAAAAAACAATCTATATGGCGTCATAAACAAATCAGGCAAAGTTATTATACCAATCAACTGCAGTGAGATCCATACAAATTTTCTCTATGGATATATTAAATATGAAAAAGACAGAAAAATGTGTCTTGCAGATAGTACAGGCAACGTAATTTTTGAAACCACGGCAACAGAAATAATACAATACGAAACGTTTTTTTATCATTATACAAACGATCACAAAATACAACTGGTGGATTATACCGGACGCCCAATCATAACTATTGAAGTCCCATATTGCCGAATTCGTGACGTTCATCCAAATGGACAATTATTTGTTATTCAAAAAGACTTATTATTTGACATCCGTGATCTTTCAGGTAAAAGCATTGCGCCTGAACCTAACACGTATAAAAATATTTTTATTGAAGGAGAGGACATTGCATATTATTCGGGAAATGAAATTGCTCTGTATAATAATAAAGGAAAAATGCTCATGCGAGATACATGCACAAGATTAATGCGTCTTCATGAAAATCTGTTTTATATATGCTATAACACAAATGATAGTCTGCATACTGCACTAAAAGATTCTCTCGGCAAAACCATTATTGCATATCCCAATTCATATCATCCATATTTATTAAAAGATTTTTTTTGCCTGCAAAATTATGATGGCATTGACTATTATTTACGTGTGTTTTCCTATAACGGAAGAGAGGCCTTTACAAACATGTTTATAAATAACTTTGAGCAGTATGGAAATTCATACATGCTCCAATCAGGCGACAAATATTATCTGGCAGATCCTACAGGAAAGATTGTAAAAACATTTCCTTTCAAAATAGAACGTACGTCAAGAGAGTATCCCTACGTAATTGCAAAGGATTCTCTGAATTCATACTTAGTGAATAAATATGATGGTTCAATTAAAATGCAGCATCCTCAAAGTGATTTTGTATATGAATGCATTGACAGCAATCCGGAGAATACCTTCTTTCTGGTGCGTGTGCGCAAAGACACCTTATTGGGCTATATAGATGTTTCAGGAAAAGAAATTCTACCCATCAAATACAATTCTGTTGCAATTGAAGAACAACTCAAAGCCAAGCTTCCAAATAAGCGCTACACCTATTTTACTTATGAAGGGAAACCGCTATGTGAAAATAAGACATTTGAAAACTTATCCGTTCTTATACCGGATTTTGTATATGTTGAATACATAGAAAATAATGGCAACCGAGAATATACTATTTACAATAAAGATTTTGTCAAGATATACAGTGCTGAAGAAGAACCTGAAGTATATAAAGGCTATTATTTATTTGTAATCGATTTCAAAACCGAAAAGTACGGACTTATCGGCATGAACGGCGAAACATTTATTTCGTCTGTTTATAATGACATGAGAATTCTCAAAACGTATTATGGGCAAAGCAATCAATTTTATCTTGTCGAAAAAGACGATTTCCAAGGCATCGTGGATCTCAAAAACAAGATGGCAATTCCTTTGGAATACAATTACATATCATGCTCTCACGAAGACACGCTGATTGCATGCAACAAAAAAAATGTTTATACGCTCTATGGCATTACGCCGGATCACCGTATAGAAAGACTGGTAAACAGCTTTCATTCCAAAATCATCCCGATTAAAAATAACAATTCCTTTATTGTAATGGATGACAGAAAATATGGTGTTGTTACACGCAACCGAACATTAGCGCCGGCTAAATATGATGATATTGATACGTGTCAGAATCTGATTGCATTAACAGAAAAAAATGGGACAAAATTTATACTTTTAAATCATCTCGGCAAACAAACAGGATGGTATGACTCGTATGAATTTTCAGTCCTTTACGACTATCGTAAAAAAGATAAGAATGGTGATGTCATTGTAAAGAAAAATAATAAATATGGCATTATAAGTAACGATCTCAAACCAGTTTTACCTGTTCAATACGACAAAATAACGTACAAGGGCGATAATTTGTATTTTGTTAAAGAAGGAAAGAAAACAAAAGCTTTTTATAAAGGAGCTTTTGTAGACAAGTATAATGCAGACATACACTATCTTGGGTCAAACACAACATACAGAATGTATCTGCATGAGGTCGGAGAATTTTATCTTGTGAATCTGGATCAAACACCTCAAATATCTGAGCCCTATTCCGATATCGACAACTTGGGTGACGGTTATCTATTACTCAATAAAAACAATAGGTATGGTGTGTGGAGTGTAAAAGCAAACAGGTTTATTTTAGATACGGTTTATCAAGAGATACAGTCCAAAAATATTTCAACTTACAATTCCTCCTCTACGTCTTGGCTCTTCATCACGAAACAAAATAATCTTTGGGGGCTTGCTTCTGAAAGCAACATACTTATACAGCCCATATACGACACAGTAGAATTTGTCCGTTCATGCAAAGTTGGAGCAGAAAATATATATTGCCGTGTACGAAAGGGGGATCAATATGGCTTGTATGACCGAACAGGAAAAGCAATTTTACCTTGCGCATTTATTTCCATAAAAAGCTCATATGATTTTTTTGTAGAATTAAACAACACCTATCACTATAGTTACACAGAGGAACAATATTCTTATCAACGTTCAGCTATCAAGCAATACCAGTTTATTGTGCAGACAAATGCAGGATATGGGGTTGTTGATACCGGTCAGCGTTACATATTGCCCATACAATATGATTTGATCAAAGAATGCGGCGGGGGTTATTTACTTTATAAAGATGGAAAGGTTGGTTATGCAAATGCTGCCGGAAAAACCATTTTACCTATAACATATGACAAATTACAGAATGTAACTTTTTTAAATGACAATTCATTTTATTTTTATTCAAATAAAAAATGGGGAGTAATCAATTCCAATTCACAAATTCTCCTTGAGCCGGTCTTTGATAAGGGTACAACTTTCAAATGCATCGCAAATGTATATGTTTTAAATAAAAACGCCTTCTATGGCATAGCCGACTCGCTTGGAAAAATAATACTCCCTGCTCGGTATGCATCCGTTGAAGTATATGAACACTTCTGTATGGTTAAAAATACAGATCAGAAATATGCAGTATTTTCGCTGGAAACAAATACATTTTTAACTGGATTTATATATGATAGCTATGATGAAAAACTATCCTGGCCGGAAACCTATTATATCCTTCAACAAAAAACAAAAAATAACACAATACTGCTTGGCCTCTATGTCCCACAAAGTAACAATACTCCGCTAGAGCCCAAATACAGTAAAATAACTACCGATAATGGCAATTATCAATTATATCTCCCTATGCAAACAACGCAGCAATATCAAATCTATTCAAGAAAACACATATTATCAGACATCATGGATGTTAAATAACGTTTTATCCGATCAAAAAAATATTTATGACCTTCTTACATCATATACGAAAAAAAGTAAAAAATATTCCCTATATTTTTTGGATAGAAATTTTGTGCTGCAGTTTTTTAAAACATATAGATAAGCGCATATCTCTTATTTTTTTATTTCTGCTTTTATGTACTACACAATTATTTGCACAACCTGGAGAAGAGAGAGCATGTTTATCATTTAATAAGATTTATGATAAAAATCTAAACAGCATAGATGTCTTTTCCGATACTGCTTTACAAATAAGAACATTTACTTTAATAAAAGATAAGATTTATGAGGAAACATTCATGTTAGAAGCCTTATTAAAAATGGAACCAAATTCCGATGCAGATGGATCATTCATACTTTGTACCTCACCTGTAAATACTAACGACTATATAGCTTTTTATCCAAACCAACGAATGTTCCTCGTGTATAAAAATGACACAATGGTTATTGACTTTATTGAAATACATGACAAAATGGATTCTTTGGTAATTCAAAAAGGCTATTTCAAATATAGCTGGCCTGAAAAATACAAGTACGACAGAAACGCACAATCATTCTATAACGGATTATCCCCTTATACTGTAAAACAAATGTTAGATAAAGGCTATATTGAATATGATCCAAATACGGATTGTTCTTTTTTAGCAGAACAAAATCTTCCTGCGTCCTATTTCATAATGAGAGCAGAACATTATCTTCAATACGAACAACCCAATCCTGCTTTAACAGACCTTCATAAAGCAATTCAAAAAAACAATGGATATAAGTCTTATGAAATATTACATCTTCTTTGCGATGCTTACACTCAAACTGCAGAATATGAAAAAGCGATTGAAAATATTTCAGCAGCGATGAATTGCAATACGTCCGAAGTATATTATCATTCAAACAACGAAGTTTTCAATTATATCATATTTGAAAACGATAAAACAATTGAAAATAATAAGAGGATTGAAGATTATGAGACAAGAATAAATTTGTTCATAAAATTAAAAATGTATGATAATGCATTGAAAGATTATGATACAATTTATGCCATATCCATATCTAAAACCTCTATAATTGTCGATCGGGCAAATTTTAAAATAAAATTCCTTAAGGCTTATAAATCGGCGATTTCAGATTTAAAAATTACAATAGATGCAATGCCTGCTGATTATCTATGCGAAAGCTTTACTGCATGGAGCCCATATTATAACACATATTTCACACTCGCCATGGCTGAATATTACAATGGCGATAAAAAAAGAGCATTCAGACATTGGTTAATAGCTGAAGAACTCGGTTACGTAGGATCAAATGAAGTTATTCATTTTGATTCACTCATTACAAAAAATCCCAAAATTCCAGAATTATACCTTGCACGTTCACTTGCGCGTTATAAAAGTCCATCCTATTTAGACTGGGATGTTGATCGAAAAAAAATTTTTAATGATGCTCTTAATGATATTAACAAAGCTAAAGAATTGGGCATCAAAGATTATCGAATCAATATGTACCGGGCATTTATTTTAAAGGTATTAGAAAAATACGACGAGGCATTAGTAGAAATTAATAATGCTATTTTAAAAAACAATTCAGACCCTAGATGTTTTTTAATTCGGTATGAAATTCGGCAATATCTTAGACAAACAAAATATGGAGATAACAACGATATGGATTTGCAGCAATATAAAATTGCTGCAAAAAAATGGCGATGGGAAAAGTATTAATACAGTATTTTATTTTTCAGGAACTAAGAAGCTATAATTACTTATTTATTTTGTTTTAATAAACTTGTTTCTGTGATTATGATCTAAAACACGTTATTTTGCCATTGTTACAATGAAATCGTGGGCTGATCCCGCTATTTTTTATTATCTTTGTTAGCTGTTTTGACCATTTTCGTCACAGTTATTAATTTTATAATACCTTTAAAACAATCGAATTATGAACACTACTGTATCTCTTAGTCAGCAGGCTATCGAACTTGAAGATAAATATGGCGCACATAACTATCATCCGCTTCCGGTGGTTTTGGCTAAAGGAGAAGGTGTTCATTTATGGGATGTGGAAGGAAAACATTATTTTGATTTTCTTTCTGCGTACAGTGCTGTAAATCAGGGTCACTGCCACCCACGCATCATCAATGCGCTGATCGATCAGGCTAAAACCTTAACGCTTACTTCAAGAGCATTTTATAACGATAAATTGGGTGAAGCAGAGAAATTCATCTGTGACCTGTTTGGTTATGATAAAGCGTTGTTGATGAACTCAGGCGCAGAAGCAAACGAGTCAGCGATCAAGTTAGCGCGTAAATGGGGCTATACAGTAAAAGGTATTCCTACGGATCAAGCAGTGATTGTTGCGGTTGAACGCAATTTCCACGGTCGTACGACAGGGATCATCTCTGCTTCTACCGATCCGGATTCAAGAAATAATTTCGGTCCGTTTATGCC
Organism: Cytophagaceae bacterium; assembly: GCA_021151805.1. Classification (GTDB taxonomy): domain Bacteria; phylum Bacteroidota; class Bacteroidia; order Cytophagales; family Cytophagaceae; genus Cytophaga. Next base: position 7,126 of record JAGKWN010000117.1, read on the forward strand.
GGGCTACCAGATCATTCCTTATAATGATGTTGTGGCGTTGGAAGAAGCGCTGAAGAATCCGAACGTATGTGGCTTCTGGGTTGAACCGATCCAGGGCGAAGCTGGTGTATTTGTACCTGGCGATGGGTATTTGAAAAAAGCACAGGAACTGTGTACAAAATATAATGTAATCCTGATGATGGATGAGATCCAGACAGGTTGCGGCAGAACAGGTAAACTGATCGCTTCTAACCACGAAGGTGTACATCCGGATATGTTAATCTTAGGTAAAGCATTGTCTGGCGGAACGTACCCAGTTTCATGCGTACTTACTTCCGATGAGATCATGTTAACGATCAAGCCGGGCGAACATGGTTCTACCTTTGGAGGCAACCCGCTTGCATGTGCCGTGTTGACTGAATCATTAGCCGTATTGCTGGATGAAGGTTTGATTGATAACGCAGCTGCCATGGGTGAAATTTTCAGAGACCGCATGAATGCGCTGAAAGAAAAATGTGAGCACATTACATTAGTACGTGGTAAAGGTCTGTTAAACGCAATCATCATCAAGCCTACAGCTGATGGCCGCACCGCATGGGATGTTTGTATCAAGCTTATGGAAAACGGTTTGCTTGCAAAACCAACCCACGGCGATATCATCCGCTTTGCTCCTCCATTGATCATCACTGAAGAACAGATCAATGAGTGCTGCGACATCATTGAGAAAACGCTTCTTAGTTTCTAGTTACTAGGTATTAGTTATTAGAAAAAAGAAATATAGTTTATAGTTACCAGGTGCTAGTAACTAGACGAAGGAAACACAACAATTATTAAATCATACTTAAAAGGGTGATGGCTAATACCATCACCCTTATCTATAAAAACAAAAACAGAATCAATCTGGTAACTAGTACCTAGAAACTGGAAACTATTCCAAAGTCTGGCAACTAGTACCTAATAACTAGCAACTAAACATGCGTCGTCCGAGAAGAAACCGTAAATCAGAAGCTGTTCGTCAATTAGTAAAAGAACACCGTGTATATACCGAAGACCTGATGTTTCCGCTATTTTTAACAGGTGGCAATAACATTAAAACAGAGATTGCTTCTATGCCGGGCATTTTCCGCTTCTCTGAAGACAACCTGCTGCGTGAGATCGACAGCTGCATGAATTTAGGTTTGCGTTCGTTTGTATTGTTTCCGCATTTTCCGGATGAAGTAAAAGATAAATACGCAACAATCAGCTACCAGGAAAACATGTACCTGAAAGCACTGCGTGAAATCAAGAAACGTTTCCCGGAATGTTGTTTGATGACCGATGTAGCACTCGACCCCTACTCTTCCGACGGGCACGATGGTATTGTGGTGAATGGTGAAATTGTGAACGATGAAACATTGATCGTACTAGGCAAAATGGCGGTAGCACAGGCACAGGCAGGCGCAGACATCGTAGGTCCATCCGACATGATGGATGGTCGCGTTGGTTTTATCCGCGATATGCTGGACGATAATGGCTTTACCAATACATCCATCATGGCGTATACTGCGAAGTATGCAAGTGCCTTCTACGGCCCGTTCCGCGATGCGCTGGATTCCGCACCAAAAGCTGGCGATAAAAAAACCTACCAGATGGATCCGGCAAATGTTACCGAAGCTTTGCTTGAAGCAGAGCTGGATGTAACGGAAGGCGCAGACATCATCATGGTGAAACCTGCCCTTGCGTATCTGGATGTAATCAAAACCTTATACGATCAGTTTGATTTACCAATAGCAGCTTACAACGTAAGTGGAGAATATGCGATGGTAAAAGCAGCAGCTGCCAACGGCTGGATCGACAACGATAAAGTAATGCTTGAAACATTACTGAGCATGAAACGAGCGGGAGCTAAAATCATTCTTACCTATTTTGCGAAAGAGTTTGCGGGTAAGGTGAAGTATTTTTAATTAAATGCAGTCAAGACTGCGAAATGATGCCCACCAGTCAAAGACTGGCGCGAGTATGATTAACACGATTATGACTTTTTTCAATGATAACATCATCGAAAAAACTTAATTAATGCATTTTTAATTTTTTAATTGAATATAAGAAACCAAATACTTACTTTTAACGTTAGTAACGTAATACATCATGATACTTAGCTTTGGAACAAAAGAAACAGAGAAAATCTGGTCAGGTGAACGTATACCTAAATTACCAAATGAAATTCAGGAGATTGGACGAAGAAAATTGAGAATGCTTAATAACTCTCAAGATTTGAAAGATTTAACCATCCCGCCATCAAACAGACTAGAAAAACTTTCCGGTGCTATGAAAGATTTCTACAGCATCCGGATTAATAATCAATGGAGAATTGTCTTTAAATGGCAGAATGGAAATGCCTTAGAAGTTTCAATAATAGATTATCATAAATAATAACTCTTATGAAAAAACTACCAAACATTCATCCCGGAGAAGTATTGATGGAAGAGTTTTTAATTCCTATGGGAATTTCTTCTTACCGCTTAGCAAAAGAAATTGGTATACCTCAAACACGTGTGAGTGAGATAACCAAAGGCCGCAGACGCGTCACAGCAGACACGGCTTTGCGTTTAAGTAAATTTTTTGGCAACAACCCGAAATTCTGGCTGGGCTTGCAGGATGATTATGATATTGAAGAAGAAGGTCAGTTGATTGCGGAGGAGTTAAAAGCGATCAAAAAGATCGTTGTTTAATTTTATTCTCATGAAATGGTATAAGAAGATTTTATTCTGGGAAATACATCGAATTCCGCTAAACATAATTATAATATCTATGATTTTACTAAGCGCACATGTATTTTCTATAGATGTAATTAAGGAAGGTGAAGATGGTGATCAAATGATGTTCTATACTCATTTAATTATCATTTTTCTTTTTTTCTTTAACATACTATTTACATTAACATGGGTCATCTCCCTATTCATACACATTACTAATTTCAAAAAATCTATAATCATATTAATTACCATTTATGCTGTTTGTATAGCATTCTTTTTTACTTTGCCTTTATTGTATTCCGTTTGATGTTATTAAACCACGTTAACTGCTACTAACAAACGATTACACTTTACACTATAAACTTTACACTATAGTATCAGACAGACTATGAAACTCGTTATTAGCATAAGCATACTGCTTTTTACAAACTTTTTTGCACCCGCACAGATAAATTACAAGCGCTTAAAAAATCAATGGTGCAAAGAATATTCGTTTGATAATGGCATCAACTCTGACACACTCGTTTTTACAAAAATACGTCCAAACGATCGCTGCAATTCTACATGGTATTCCAAAGATTCGATACATACAGTTAGTTTAAAATATATTTTTTCGAATAAGAATTGTATGTACATAGAGACGTACTCCCAAGAAAGTTCTGTCTTAAATTCGGATTCAACAGATTATTCAAAAAATACTACCATATTTTCAGATACAACCCGTAACGCATCAGGTGAAATGATCATTAATGATACGATGTGGATTTCTATTCGCAATTACCTGCCACCTCCTGCTTTTTCATCTTATACAAAAACAGAATATAGATTAGATGAGAACAAAAATCTTGTTACTGTTTATTGGGGAGGTGCAATTATATATAAAATTATATCTCTTACTGCTGAGAAAATGATATTGGTTCTCTTGAAATAAATACATTAAATTAAATCAAACCGACAAACCTTACACTCTAAACTTTATACTTCCGTGCGTATCGAAATCCATAAACTCGGCCCTTACCAGACAGATGCATTCATTGAACTGCTGGATATATTTAAAGAAGTATTTGCCATGAGAAATTTTAAACTACCTTCCAATAAGCATCTGGAAGAGCTCTTAGCGAAAGATGATTTCTTTGTTTTTGTTGCTTTGTCTGAAGGCAAACTTGTGGGTGGTTTAACGGCGTATAGCCTGACCCAGTATTATTCAGAAGAACCTCTCGTATATATTTATGATGTAGTTGTGTTGAAAAGGTATCAGCGCAAAGGTATCGGTAAAAAATTAATGCTCGGCATTAAAGATTACTGCAGCGAAATGGGTGTGGAGGAAATATTTGTACAGGCAGAAGATGAAGATCAGCACGCGCTGGATTTTTATCGTTCTACCGGTGCAAAGGAATCGAAAGTAACGCACTTTACTTATCCGTTGGGGTAACAAACGAAACCTCCAAGGTTTTCCTTTTAACACCAAAGCTATTTAATTGCATCAAGGATAATAGATACAAAACCTTGGAGGTTTTCTTTAAAAGAAATTACTTCCGCGAACTCCGCATCGCTTTTTCCTTCCTGATGCTTTTGTCTTTCAGGAACGCTTGATATTCCTTTGTTTCCATCCCGTAAAGCGCCATCTTCCCTTTGTGATCGAAATGCACGCCAAAACCATATTGCTTGGTCAGCGGAGATGCCCGGAAACATGCCTGTCCTTTAGAGAAGAACGCTGAGCGTGCTTCTTCATATTCTTCTTTCGTCAGGTCATTCCGATCTGCATAGATCTGAAAAAGTACATCGTCCGACGTATATTTATATGGCTTCTTCGACAGCATTTCATACTGCATGGATGCAATTGTTTTTTTGCCATTCTTTTCTTCCGGTATCTTTGCCGCATCCAGTTTTATATCTTCCGCAACTTCGATAAAGGTATCGAAGTAATTTGTTGTGTGTATACCGTTTTCCAGTTTCATAAATTGAATATCGTCATTATTTCAGAATTTAATAT
>JAGKWN010000118.1 GCA_021151805.1 Cytophagaceae bacterium
CAGTTACTTTGACTAAATAATTGGTATAAAAATTGAAATAACTTTTACATTAACTATTCCCTATTTGAAATGAGTGCGTATAAACTTCCTTTATTGTCGTTATTGCTTATTTTAAGTTCTATAGCAACCTCTTTGGGCGCTCCCGGAAACCCTCCGGCGTATGATATCAAAGTTCATATTAAAGGCATCAAACAAGCGGATACCGTTTACCTGGCCCGTTATTATGCCGACAAACGATATTACCAGGATACGGCATTGGCCGATGCCAAAGGTATGGTTTCATTCAGCGATACTACCCAACTAAAAGAAGGTATGTATTTTTTACTTCTGCCCGGACAAAAAATATTTGATTTCATTTTAAATCCAAAAAGTTTCTCCATTAGCTTGAATCTGGCAGATGAGAATCTTGTAAAGGGAGCTTCATTTAAAAACTCTCCGGACAATACAGCTTTCTATGATTATCAGAAATTCTTCATGCGCCAGAAAGAAACGGCTGACTCATTAAACACCTTAATGAAGTCTGCCTCTGACAAACAAAAAGAATCGATCACTAAACAATTGCTTGCGATTGATTCAACCATGCTGAATTACATTCAGACCTACTTAAAAAACAATCCAAAAAGTTTATTCACGTCTATATTGAATACCACCAAAGATATTGATGTACCGCCTGCACCTAAACGCTCAGATGGTTCGATTGATTCTACGTGGCAGTACCACTATTACAAAAAACATTATTTCGACAATGTAAACTTCAATGATGATCGCTTGATCCGCACACCAGTACTGGTAAGCAAAGTAGACAACTATTTTAAAAACCTAGTTGTACAACGCCCCGACTCAATCATCAAAGAAATTGATATGATTCTGGCCAAATGCGCCAACTCAAAAGATCTGTTTGAATACTTCGTGCGCGACTACACCTACAAGTATGAAACTTCCCAGGTTATGGGCATGGATGCAGTATTCGTGCACCTTGGCAAAGAATATTATATGAAGGGTAAATGTTTCTGGGCAAGTCCAGAAACAGTAAAGAAAATAAAAGAACGTGTTGAAATTCTCGATCCGTTGCTATTAGGGAAAAAAGCTCCGAACTTATACATGACTGACACGACAGGTACTTACAGATACCTGTATGATGTAAAAGCGAAATATACTATTCTGTTCTTCTGGGATTCTCAGTGCGGCCACTGCCAGCAGGAAACACCGAAACTATACGAGTGGTGGTTAAAAAACCGTTCAAAAGGCATCCAGGTATATGCAGCAAACATTGAACGTAAAGATGAAGAATGGTTGAAATTCATTCGTGCAAAAAACATCCGTGAATGGTTGAATGTACGCGACTCTAAAACACATACCGACTTCAAAATCACCTACGATATCTACGCAACACCCGTGTTGTATGTACTCGACCAGAACAAGATCATTATTGCAAAACGTATCGGGTATGAGAACATTGATGATTTCATCGTTCAATACGAAAAAAGTTTAAAAACAAAATAATGGCTTTAGCATTTAAAGAATGGGCTTGCATTGTAGATGCACTCGGTAAAGGACGCCAGAGTATTATACTTCGCAAAGGCGGAATTCATGAAGAAGGCTCAGGGGATTTTGAACTGAAAGGAAAACAGTTTATCCTGTTCCCTACCCTATTTCACCAGGCAGATGAAATGATCAAACCCGACTGGTGGCCGTTCTTAAGCGATACAAGATTTCATACAACACCTGACAAGGTGGATATTAAATACTACGTGCAGGTGGCAGATGTACAGGTGATCACAGATTGGGAAACAGTAAAGAAACTTCAACCCTTTCATGCGTGGAAAGAAGAGATTATCCGGGAACGCTTTGAACGCTGGGGTAACAGTATACATCTGCTGATTGTACAGGTGTTTGAGTTCGGCGCATCTTTCCAGCTTGATCTGCTGCCGGAATACAGTGGCTGCAAGTCGTGGGTGGAAATAAATAAACCCATTGATTTTATTGGAAGACCGATTGTAAATAAAAGTATTATTTAAATATCATTACAAGCTAGTGCAATGGCTAAAAACTAGGGGCGATGCCCCTAGTTTTGTTATAACAGGCTTTCAGCCTGAACATTCCCCATAAACCATAATTGATAACATATGACCTCTACACAACCCAACAATCCATTGCATGGTAAAACGCTTGAAATGATTTTGAATGAACTTGTAGATGAATATGGTTGGGATGAGCTTGGTGAAATTATTAATATCAATTGTTTCAATATCAATCCAAGCATCAAATCAAGTCTTACATTTTTGCGCAAGACTCCGTGGGCAAGAAAAAAGGCAGAGGATTTGTATTTGAGGATGTCCAAATAAATAAAAACAAAAAGAGGGGGTTGAAACGTATTCAAATCCCTCTTTTTGTTTTTATTTATTTGTTTACGCCTTCAACTCTTTTACTGCCAGCCAGGCCATCAAGCCCGTACCTGTCTGCAAGGCTTTCTCGTCAATATCGAATGTTGGTGTGTGGACGCCGGAAGTAATGCCGCGTTCTTCGTTACGAATTCCTAAACGGTAAAAACAAGCGTCAATTTCCTGTGAATAATATGCAAAGTCTTCTGCAGCCATCCACAGATCCAGATCAACTACATTCTCTTCACCTAAAAATTCTACTGCCGCTTCTTTCATACGTTTCGCTAATGCGGGTGCATTCTGTAAAAACGGATAGCCATCTTTGATATCAATCTCACATGTTGCTCCCATAGACTCTGCAATTCCTTCCGCCATCTTTCTGATACGCTTCTTTGCTTCTGCACGCCACTCTTCATTCAGCGTTCTGAATGTACCTTCAATATTTACTTCATCAGGAATTACATTGGTTGCACCCATGCCCGTAATTTTTCCGAAAGATAAAACGGCCGGAATACGCGGGTCGCAATTTCTGCTGATCACTTGTTGCAGCGCAACAATTATATGAGAAGCAATCAGGATAGGGTCCACGTTTTTATCAGGCATGGCCGCGTGACCGCCTTTACCTTTTACAGTAATGTATATCTCATCGGCACTGGCCATGTACATGCCTTCTCTAAAACCTACCTTGCCGGCAGGAATTAAAGCCATCACATGCTGACCAATGATATTTGCTGGAGATGGATTTTGAAGCACACCTTCTTTGATCATTAAAGATGCGCCGCCGGGAAATTTCTCTTCACCGGGTTGAAAAATCAATTTGATTGTCCCTTCAAACTGATCGGTAATCTGACTTAATATTTTTGCTGTACCCAGTAAAGACGACGTATGTACATCGTGCCCACAAGCATGCATAACGCCGATGTTTGTAGACTTATAGGGAACATCATTTTTTTCTTCGATTGGGAGGGCATCCATATCCGCACGTAACGCTACAACTTTTGAAGCAGGATTCTTTCCTTCAATCAATGCAACAACACCTGTACCGGCAATGCCTACTTCATGCTTAACACCAAAAGATGTCAGCAGATCCGAAACGTATTTACAAGTATTGTACTCTTCAAACGACAACTCAGGATTTGCATGAATGTGTCTTCTATATCCAATAACCTCTTCTGAAATACTTGCAGCTAGTTGCTGTATACGGTGTTTAACTTCCATTTTTAACGAATCAAATTTATCTGATCGGGTACAATCATTGAATTTGGGAAATGCACCTTTAAATCGCTCAATATATAGCTGGCTTCTACTCTGTCTGTAAAATCACCAACCTTTACACGAAAGCTTGGCTGCTTGTATTGAGTATATACATCCATGTCCGAATCAACTGCATATACCTGTTTACGTATATTCAATGCTTCATCGCTGCTTGATCCTGTATAGATAAGAATACGGTATCCCTGAACAACATTATTTTTATTGATCATTGCAAGCGAATCTGATCTGAGCTTTGCTTTTTTTGCAAGATCATTCGGAAACGTTGTAGCTACAGGATTTTTAACCGTTTGTTTTGAGCTGATCGTATCCGGGTTTGTGAAATTTGGACGAACAGCACTCAAATCTTCGTAATAAGATTCAATATTTCCTTTATGCTTTTGCGACATTGCTGCACAAGAGCTCAATGCAATCATACAAACAACAGAAATAAAGTTGAGCGAATTTTTCATAACAGCATTCATTTAATCCCGGATCTTACGTACTAAACTATTCTTCTATCAGCACACATTTGTTGTTTAACAAATCGTCTTCAACAGCTTTGTATTTTATGTCACGCTTAACGCTTCCATCCATATATTGAACAGAAACTTTATCGTTTCTATTTGCTACTTTCTGAGAACGTACCGGCTCAGCTTTCGGTGGCGCCGGAGCTTCTGCTTGCGGCTGCGCACTGTTACCTCCGCCAAATGCCGATCCTGCTTCGTCTTTCGTCTCTTTATATTTTGGCTGCTGCTGTACAGGCTGCTGTCTCATTTCTCTTACAGGGACATTATTCTGATCCTGCTTTGGAATATCTGCTTTGAACAAGAACGAAACGATATCTGCATTTACTGTATAAACAAATTTCTTGAACAGTTCGAAACCTTCAAACTTATAGATCAACAATGGATCCTTTTGTTCATATGCTGCATTCTGTACAGATTGTTTCAATTCATCCATTTCACGTAAATGATCTTTCCAATGTAAGTCAATTACAGAAAGTGTGATGTAGCGTTCTATCGATTGCTCAAGTGTTTGTGAATCCTGCTTTGCAAGTTCTTTCAGCGGAGCAATGATGTTGATATTTCTTTTCCCATCCGTAAATGGAATTACAATGTTTTCAATGCTATCACCACGGCTTGCAAGCAACTCTGTGAACGTTGGCATTGTCTTTTCTTTAATAAGCTTGATCTTCTGTTCGTAGTGAGCAAGCACTTCATCATACAATGCTTTAACCAATACATTACCTGCCGACTGATTGAATACTTCTTTTGTAATATCCGGAATAACGCCGAACATACTTATCGCACGCATTTTGAAGTTGTCGTAATCTTTCGTTGCCTGAGATCCTAAAACCATATCTTCACACAGATCGAAGATCATGTTCAGGATATCCAATTTTAAACGCTCTCCATACAATGCATTTTTACGACGTTTGTAAATCACTACACGTTGTGAGTTCATTACGTTATCATATTCAAGCAAACGCTTACGTTGACCGAAGTTGTTCTCTTCAACTTTTTTCTGTGCACGTTCAATGGAATTTGAGATCATAGAATGCTGAATTACTTCACCTTCTTTATACCCCATACGATCCATGAATTTCGCAATACGGTCTGAACCGAATAAACGCATCAGGTTATCTTCAAGACTCACAAAGAACTGAGAAGAACCCGGATCACCCTGACGACCGGCACGACCACGCAGCTGTCTGTCTACACGTCTTGATTCGTGACGTTCCGTACCGATGATTGCCAAACCTCCCGAAGCTTTTGATTCAGGAGTTAGTTTAATATCTGTACCACGACCCGCCATGTTGGTAGCAATAGTTACAGTACCCGGCTTACCTGCTTCTGCTACAATATCTGCTTCTTTTGCATGTAGCTTGGCATTCAATACCTGGTGCTTGATGTTGCGCATCTTCAGCATACGGCTCAACAACTCTGAAATATCTACAGAGGTCGTACCCACCAATACCGGACGACCTTTTTGAGTAAGCTCAACAATCTCTTCCGCTACTGCATTATATTTTTCACGTGTTGTCTTGTATACTTTATCCTGTTCATCCTGGCGTGCAATCGCACGGTTAGTAGGAACAACAACAACATCCAGTTCATAGATCTGCTGGAATTCTGCTTCTTCTGTTTCGGCAGTACCTGTCATACCTGACAGTTTGTGGTACATACGGAAATAATTCTGTAATGTGATGGTTGCGTATGTCTGTGTAGCTTCTTCTACACGTACATTTTCTTTTGCTTCAAGGGCCTGGTGTAACCCATCAGAATAACGGCGGCCATCCATGATACGGCCTGTCTGCTCATCAACAATCTTTACCTTGCCGTCCATGATCACATAGTCGGTATCTTTTTCAAACAAGGTATATGCTTTTAATAACTGCTGCAGCGTGTGAATACGTTCCTGCTTGATAGAATATTCGCTCAACAGTTTTTCAGTCTGCTCCATACGTTCCTGGTCAGAGATCGATTTGTCTTTTTCGATCTTGGCTAATTCAGAACCTATATCAGGAAGTACAAACAGGGTTGCATCTTCCTGTTCACCTGTAATAAAGTCAACACCTTTCTCTGTAAAATCAACCTGGTTGTGTTTTTCATCAATAACAAAATACAATGGAGCATCCGCTTCCGGCATGCGCTTATTGTTTTCTGCCATGTATTCGTTTTCGGCTTTCTGTAAAATTGCTTTTACACCTGTTTCGCTCAATTGCTTGATCAATGGCTTATAACCAGGGTAGCCTCTGTATGCTCTTAATAATTCCAGTCCGGCTTCTTTTTCTTTACCTGCTGCAATATATTTTTTCGCTTCAACCAGGAAGTTATTAATCAATTTCTTTTGTTCTTCCAATACACGCTGAATACGTGGTTTCAGTTCAGCAAATTCATGTTGATCGCCTTTCGGCACCGGACCAGAGATAATCAACGGTGTACGTGCATCATCAATCAATACTGAATCGACCTCATCCACCATTGCATAATGGTGACCGCGTTGTACCAGGTCATCCTTATCGGTAGCCATGTTATCGCGCAGATAATCAAAACCGAATTCATTATTTGTTCCGTATGTGATATCAGCACGGTATGCATCTCGTCTTGCTTCGGAGTTTGGCTGATACTTATCGATACAATCCACGCTGATGCCATGGAATTCAAATAATGGCGCCATCCATTCGCTATCGCGTTTTGCAAGGTAGTCGTTTACTGTTACCACGTGTACCCCTCTGCCGGCTAATGCGTTCAGGTATGCAGGAAGCGTTGCTACAAGCGTTTTACCTTCCCCTGTACCCATCTCAGAGATCTTACCGTGGTGCAATACCATACCACCGATCAACTGTACATCGAAGTGTTGCATCTCCCAGGTAACTTCTGTACCTGCAGCGATCCATTTGCTGCTCCATTCAGCCGTATTGCCATTGATCTGAACATTTTTCTTTTTAGCAGCAATTTCAATATCCATTGGAGTTGCTGTAACCGTAAGCTTACCGTTCTCTTTCCATCTGCGGGCTGTTTCTTTAACAACAGCGAATGCCTGCGGCAATACCTTTTCAAGTGACTTTTCTAACTCTTTATTTCTTTCCAGTTCCAGTTTATCGATCTCCTGAAAAATCACTTCCTTCTGATCTATTGTTAGCTCCGGATTAGAAGCAACTTTATCATGATAGGCTTTTATCTGCTTATCAATGTCGCTCAGGTCTGCATTTATAATGCTTTTGATCTTTTCGGTTTGAGCTCTCAGTTGATCATCACTCAATACATGGAGTTTTGCAAACTCTGCATTGATCTGTTCAACTACAGGTTGTAATTTTTTAATATCGCGGCCGGATTTTGTGCCGAATAATTTTGCTAAAATGCCTAACATGTTATTTATAAAACTTAATTGAAATCTTACTTAAGTAAACTATTTGAAGTATGGTTAAAAGAGCCAAATAGTGTTTTTAAATGTACGAATTATAACTGATTTAGCCTCTAAAAGGAAACCTCTATTTGGCCTTCAAAGACTCTTTTAGCTGGGCCTATCAGATATATATCGGTATACTTATTTTCTTCTGCCTGTGTAAAGGAAACCTGCAAATCTCCGCCTAGTGTTTTTACTGCAACAGGTACAGTTGCGCCCATTTTGGATGCAGCAATGGCCGCAGCTGTTACGCCTGTACCGCAAGAATAGGTTTCATCTTCAACGCCACGTTCGTATGTACGCACAAACAAAGTTTTGTCCTGCATTTCCATGAAGTTTACATTCGTGCCACCGGGCTTGAATGCTTCGCTGTAACGTATTGATTTACCCTGTTCAAAAATTGGATATTGCTCTATCTGTTCCACTTGTTTTACATAATGCGGAGAACCTGTATTCAGAAAGAACGCTTGAGAACCAAGATCCTTTACGGCAAGTACATCAATCATATGCAGATAAACCAAACCATTTTTCACCTGTGCATCATGCGGACCATCAACAGCTAAAAATCTGGTCTCTGCACCGATTACGCCCAGGTCATAGGCAAACTGTACAATACATCTGCCACCGTTTCCGCACATCGTACTTTCGTTGCCATCGGCATTGTAGTATACCATTTCAAAATCATAGCCTTCTTTATTCTGCAATAAAATAAAGCCGTCTGCACCGATTCCGAATCTTCTGTGGCAAATTTGTGCAACAATATCACGGCGTTCTCTATCAAAGATATTTGTACGATTATCAATCAATACAAAATCATTTCCTGTGCCCTGATATTTATAAAATGGTATGTTCATTTATTTCTTTATGCTTATGCGTAAGTATATTCTATCCCTTGTGGGCCTGTAATAGTAAGTCTTTTGCCAGCTACAGGAGCTTCTACCCTGCCTATTATTTTCGCTTCAATATTAAATTTCTTCGCAATCGCAATCATGCCCTCTGCATTAGCTGCATCGGTATATATTTCCAAACGATGTCCCATGTTGAATACCTTGTACATTTCTTCCCATGGTGTATTACTTTGACCTTGAATCAGCTGAAACAACGGTGGCACATCAAATAAATTATCTTTAATGATGTGTGTGTGTTCATCTGTAAAGTGCAGCACCTTCGTCTGCCCGCCACCACTGCAATGGACAACACCGTCAATTTTGCCTTTGTATTGGCTGATAATTTCTTTCATCAGCGGCGCATATGTTCTTGTTGCTGAAAGCACCAGCTTTCCGGCATCAAGCGGTAGATTCAGGTAAGGATCCGTCAGATTCATTTCCCCTGAATACACCAGATTTGAAGGCACCTTCGGATCATAGCTTTCCGGATATTTCTGTGCAAGCACATTGTTAAATACATCGTGTCTTGCCGACGTTAATCCATTGCTTCCCATTCCACCGTTATACTCGGTTTCATAAGTTGTTTGTCCATATGAAGCAAAACCTACAATTACATTGCCAGCCTTAATATTTTCGTTAGAAATGACATCTTGTCGCTTCATTCTGCATGTTACGGTGCTATCCACGATAATTGTCCGGACTAAATCACCAACATCTGCCGTTTCGCCACCTGTGCTGTAAATTCCGATGCCATTATCACGCAGCATCTGCAGCACTTCTTCCGTGCCATTAATGATTGCCGCCAGTACTTCACCCGGAATCAGATTTTTATTTCTGCCGATTGTTGAGGATAATAAGATATTGTCTACTGCACCTACACAAATCAAGTCATCAATATTCATGATTACCGCATCCTGGGCAATTCCTTTCCAGACAGATATATCACCGGTTTCTTTCCAGTAAACATATGCTAATGAGGATTTTGTTCCCGCACCGTCTGCATGCATGATATTGCAGTACTCCGGATCACCGCCTAAAATATCGGGGATGATCTTGCAAAATGCTTTCGGGTAAATGCCTTTATCTATGGATTTTATGGCTTTATGAACATCTTCTTTTTGAGATGAAACCCCGCGCTGCATGTATCTGTCGCTGCTACTCATGATAATTCTGTTTTGAATATGTAAAAATAAAAAAGTCTCCCGATTAATCGGGAGACTTTTAAAACAATGTTTGTAAATAAATTAGTGTGATTTGATTTGTAGCTCGTCGTTAAAGTTGTTTAACACTTTGAACGTTGTACGACGGTTAGCCTGGTGATCCTCTTCGGTTTTAGCGCCTTTAATTGCAGGATCATCTTCACCATAACCTTTTGCTGTGATTCTTTCTTTTGCAATACCATGTGCTACAATGTAATCAACCGCAGACTGCGCACGTTTCTGAGATAAGACACGGTTGTAATCTGCCGATCCACGCTCATCGGTATGTGACCCTAATTCGATCAGAATATCCGGGTTTGCCTGCATCAGTTCCACAATTACATCCAGTTCTTTTGCAGCATCTTCACGGATGTTCCATTTGTCGTAGTCATATAGAATGTTCCGGACGAATACAATTTTTTCTCTCTTAACCAGGATAACCTCTGCTGATTTCTTGATCTCGTTTTCCCCGATTTTCAAGTCTTTAAATGGCACTGAAGCGATCGTAAACGGCTCCCACTCTTCCTTGATGTGAGAGAAGTATTTATCCATGTGAGATACTAAGAAATATTTCTTGTCCGGTTCAACTGTAAACTGGAATTTACCATTTGCATCTGCAACAGTTGTTTGTAATGTGTCTCCAGCTTCATTGAACAGATAAACAGTTGCTCCTGGCAGGATGTATTTAGGATCAGCTTTAGATCTTCCGAAAGAAGTACCGTCAACAATGTATTTCGCTGTTCTGTCCCAGTAAGTATTTTTTACGAAGTAAATATCATCATCGCCTTTAGCTCCATCATCTACTCTGTTTGATGCGAAATAACCATCTAAGCTATCTTTCCAAACTAAACCAAAATCATCATAACTAGTATTGATTGGCTTTCCGATGTTTTCGATTGATAATTTTCCGCCTTCGTTTTTAATGTAGAAGATATCAAGAGAACCTAAAGAAGGGTGCCCGTCTGAAGAGAAATAGAATACACCGTCTTTATTTACGCATGGGTACATGTCATTACCACGTGTATTGATTGGTGCGCCAACGTTTACAGGGTTTGACCATTCGCCTTTTTCGTCTAATGTTGCTTTGTAAATATCTACGTTTCCTAAAGCACCTTCACCTTCTCTGTTTGAAGCGAAGAATAATGTTTTTTCATCCAGTGATAAAGCAGGGCAAGCATCCCATGCATCTGCATCACTGATAGCAAGCATTACAGGGTCAGTCCATTTACCATCAGATCCCATGGTTGTTTTATATAAATCAACATCAGTAGGACCTTTTTTAGCACCGCTGTTACCTCTTGCAAAGATCATTGTTTTGCCATCTTTCGTGATTACACAAGATGCTTCGTGAGCGCCTTCTGTATTCAGATTGTCAGGCAATGGCATTGCCTGACCTGAGAATTTCTCAACACCGTCAAAGATGAATTCATAGATGTTTGTAAAACCTGTACCTGTTGCAGAGTGCATTTTTTCGGCATCTCTTGACGTAGTGAAGTACAATTTATCCTTAAAGAAGAATGGAGCATATTCAGCTTCCGGAGTATTTAATGCACTTAGGTTTTCAATTTTATAGTAGGTTGGTTTTGCAACAATTTCCTCTAAAGCTTTCAGGTTTTCAAGTTCCTTTTTTGCTCTGTTGATGTAATCGAAGTTAGAACCTGTTTTGATATACTGCTTGTATTGAGTTGCAGCACCTTCATAATTTCCAACTGATTTTAAAGCATTTGCATAGAAGAAGTGTGCTTCTTCGTCTTTCACACCAGCTTCAATTGCCTTACGGTAATATGGTTCTGCCTGCTGAATACGGTTTGAACGTCTGTAACATTCAGCTATGTAATAGTTACATTGAGCTACATCACCGCCTTCGCTTAAAGATTGTTGGTAATTTTCAATTGCATGCTGATATTCAGCCTGCTTATATTGAATTTCCGCTTGAGCAAAATACTTAGCGCTTTTAGGAGTACATGCGGCAAAAGCCAGGAACCCCAAGATAAAAATTGCCTGAATAAATCTCTTCATGAAACGATATTCTTATAAGATAGTATGGATGCAAAATGCTTTTAATTAAAGC
>JAGKWN010000008.1 GCA_021151805.1 Cytophagaceae bacterium
ATTCATAATTCATAATTCATAATTCATAATTCATAATTCATAATTCATAATTCATAATTCATAATTCATAATTCATAATTCAGTAAAACACATAAAATAAAAAAGGGGCCTTGCAGGCCCCTTTTTTATTTTATGTGTTTTACTGTTAGTTGTTCTTGTTTCCTAAGATCTGTAACCAGCTCTTGTACTCTTTATTACCACAAGATGTAGTTAAGTAGTAGTAATAGATACCGTCTGTCAAATCTTTCGGATTCCAGTTGTTATCATAGTTATCCGCTTCGAATACTTTTGTACCCCAACGGTTGTAAACAATTAAGTGAGAACCTTCCTGGATCAATGGCATTTCAATGCCCGGGTACGTTGTTCTGTCCGCTAAGTAGAAGATCTCATTCTTAGCATCACCGTTAGGAGTAATCAGGTTTGGAATATACAATTTCTGGCTTTCTATAGCATTCAATGTAAGAGTAACATCATTGGTTATACAACCTATTTGCTTAAGGTCTTTTACATAAACGGTATACGTTACTGTAACTGCCTTAGGAATTACTGATACGATTGAATCTTTTGTTGTGAAAGCAGTTCCATCGCTACCTGTCCATACATATTCGTACTTACCAGATCCGCCTTTACCAATTACCTGTGCATACAGATTACGGTTTGTAGTTATACATAATGTATCTGTAGGGCCGAATGCACTAAGATTAAAGTCATCAATACCTACTGAAACGAAAGTTGTATCTGTTGTTACACCGCAGTCGCCTGTAACAGTGTATAAGAATTTATAATCAACACCAGTTACAAGATCAATTGCTATAACAGAATCTACAGATAATCCTGGCTTAAGCGTTACCGGAGTAGCAGGGTTTGGAGAATAGATCGACCATGCACCTGTCCCTACCGTTGGTTTTGAAGCAACCAACATAATTGTATCCAGACAAGTGGTTACGCTGTCAAGGTAAGCAAACGCAACACTTGGATCAGATTTGATTGTTATCTCAATCGAGTTCGACAGGTCACTTGCACAAGATCCTGCTGCTGAAGTATATTTCACTGTATAAGAACCTGCGCTGCTAACTGTTAACGGATTTGTTGAACCGGCAGAGCCGCCGTTATTAAACCATTCGTATGTACCACCTGTGAAACCTGTAACAGTTGCTGTTAATTCAGCAGAACCACCCGAGCAGAATGATGTAGACCCGCTAGTCAATGCGATCGTTACAGTTGGTTTAGGATTAACTGTTACCGTGATTGTTTGCGCATCGCCGCCACAAGTACCGAAGCTTGCTGTAACAACATATTTTACTGAGCCCGCTGTTGCCGGAGCTGTTGTTGTTAATGTCTGTGCAATGGTTGATCCGTTACCGGCAGCCGCACCTGAAGCACCTGTAACTGTTCCCAATGTCCAGGAATAAGTAGCAGAGCTTACACTTGAAGTCAATGCGATAGCCGTTGTTTCTCCTGAACAGATCGAAGCAGTATTCGGAGTTGTAATTACAGCAACCGGATTTACCGATACTGTGATTGTTTTAGGTGTTCCGGCACAGATACCACCAGCAGAAGGAGTAACAATATATTCTACTGTACCTACTGCAGAGTTTGAACTGTTTGTCAAAGTCTGAGCAATGTTTGAACCGTTACCTGCAGATTGACCCGAGATACCTGCTGATACTGTACCGATTGTCCATGAGAATGTTGCAGTGCTTACGTTCGAAGTTAAGCTGATTGCAGTTGTTGCACCAGAACAGATTGCTGCAGGATCTGCAGTTGTTATGATTGCTGAAGGGTTAACCGTTACAGTAATTGTTTTTGCTGTTCCGTCGCAACCATTAACTGTTGGTATTACAATATATTCTACTGTACCAGCAGCAGTTCCGCTGTTTAATAATGTCTGAGAGATAAGAGCGCCATTTCCACCTGATGCCCCTGTTACACCAGTAACTGTACCTAATGTCCAGGTATACGTTACAGAAGATGAACTGGAAGTAAGTGTAATTGAAGTTGTTTCTCCGGAACAGATCGCTGCAGGATTTGCCGTTGTTACTTTTGATACCGGATTAACCAGCGCTGTGATTGTTTTTGAAGTTCCTGTACAACCGCCAAATGTTGGTACAACTACATATTGTACAGCACCTACACCTGTACCGGTATTTGTTAATGTCTGAGCAATGGATGAACCGTTACCGGCAGCAGCTCCTGTAACACCTGTAACTGTACCCAGTGTCCATGTATAGGTTACAGGTGAAGAACCTGAAGTAAGACTGATCGCAGTTGTTGTTCCTGAACAGATGGCTGCAGGATCTGTAGTAGTTACTGTTGCAACCGGATTCACGGTTACTGTGATGGTTTTAGCTGTTCCTGTACAACCACCGAATGATGGTATTACATTATATTGTACTGTACCGGCAGCAGTTCCAGAATTTGTAAGCGTTTGTGCAATGCTTGTACCAGTACCTGCTGAGTAACCTGAAATACCTGCTGAAGCTGTTCCCATCGTCCATGCATAAGATACCGGAGATGAAGCTGAAGTAAGGCTGATTGCTGTTGTTGCGCCAGAACAGATTGCCGAAGGATCATTCGTTGTTACTGTTACTACCGGATTCACAGTTACTGTGATGGTTTTAGCTGTACCTGCACAAATACCAAATGTTGGAATCACATTATATTGTACTGTACCGGTTGTTGTTCCTGAGTTTGTAAGTGTTTGTGCAATGCTTGAACCATTACCTGCCGCCTGGCCTGAAACGTTTGATGAAGCCGTTCCGATTGTCCATGCATAGGTTACCGGAGATGAGCCGGAAGTTAAGCTAATTGCTGTTGTTGCTCCAGAACAGATCGCAGCCGGATCTACCGTTGTTACGGTCGCTTTAGGATTAACCGTTACCGTTACCTTGAAGGTAGCACCTGGACAGCCTGCACCGGATGTTGGAGTTACTGTATACGTTACCGTACCAGTTCCTGTACCTGGATTTGTTAATGTCTGGCTGATGCTTGTCTGATTGCTTGCAGCAGAAGCTCCTGTGATACCACCTGTAACAGCAGGTGCTGTCCATGTATAAGTTGTACCTGTAGGTACGCCAGCACCTGATGGAGTTACCGTGAATGCTGTTCCGCTACAGATAGCAGCCGGAGTCTGGTCGCTGATTGAAGGGTTTGGATTGATCGTAACAACAGCAGGTGACGAAGTTGTCGGATTACATGTTTGATTTGAAGAATATGTAACCGTATATGAACCCCCAGTTGTTGCTACATACGTTGAGTTTGTCGCCCCGGAGATATCTGTTCCGCCAGCTTTCCACTGGTAAGCAGGAGTACCTACTCCGCCAGTAATGTTTGCTGTTAATGTTACTGAACCGCCTGCGCAGAATGTCAGCGGACCGCCGGCTGTAATAGATACAGCAGTAGGATCCTGGCACAAAGTATAACAAATAGAGAATTCGGAAGAGTTATGAGCCGCAGTTGTAGAACCATTGTGGGCAAGAGCTGTGTAGGTTTTTGTTTTATCAAAACCTAAAGCTACAGTAAATACAAATACATTGCTTGTACTTGATGCTATCCAAGTTTTACCCTGCAGACGCGTTGAAGTGCCTGTAGCACAGGTTGCACAGCCGTCTGTTTCAAAAACTTCAATAATCGAACCTGCAGGACCAGTCCAGGTAATCTGTGTTGGCGTACCAACAATGGTTGGTGCTGCATAGTTATTGTTACCACCACTCGTAGAAGGTGAAAGTACAATACCTCTTAATGTATTACAGCTGAATGAGTTTTTGTGTATTGAGTTGTTGATGGATGCTGTTCCGTCTACAACCACACCGTTCGCGCCATTGTTGAAGATAAAGTTTGGTTCATTTGCTGCTACACCACCAATGATGTTGTTTGCAGAACCGGCAGATAAAGAGATACCGTTTGACGCATTCGGGATCGGCGCAGATTTCGTTGCGTTTGAACCGATGATGTTGTTCTGGATGGTATTGGTAGAAGAACCAGTTAATGAAATACCATTCTGGTCATTCCCTGAAATCAAATTTGATGTGATTGTTGTTTTACTTACGTTTACAATTTCAATCCCTTGTAATGTATTTCCCTTATCTAATGTACCAGTTAAATCTGTTCCAATATTATTTCCAACAATGCTATTCGCAGTTGAAGCAGTTACAGCTGTTGTACTATTAATATAAACTCCACTTTTCTGGTTAGCAGAAATTGTATTTGGCTGATTTGCAGCTGTACCGCCAATAATATTGGCAAAAGGAATAGCCGTACCAGATGTACCAATTTCAATTTGCACACCATATCCATAACCACCTGAAGCAGATGTATTCGGCATGGCAGTAGCACCTGTCGGATCGAGGCCAATGATGTTATTATAAATAGTATTTGTGTTAGCAGGACCAGTAGCATTTTGCTCCGCATTTCTAATAACAATTCCTGATCTGTTAGCAGAAATAACATTGCCCCCCCCAGTAACTGCAGTACCGATTTTATTATTGCTTGACCCCATTTGCAAAGCGATACCACCACCTTCACCAGCAGTATTTGCAGATGCACTGATACCATTACCAACTGCTGCTGCATTTTTGTTTAAGCCAATCCAGTTACCCAGAATTGTATTATTACTAGCTCCAACGTGTGCAGTAAAATCTTCTTGGATCATTATACCCCATCTATTATCACAGATATAATTTCGCAAGCTACTGGTTGTTCCGCCAATTGTATTATTAGCAGCACCTTGCAATTCAATCCCTGATATTACGTTACCTAAAGCAGTCACGCCATCAGATGCTAAACCAATATAATTTCCTGATATAGTATTTGCTGAAGTTCCTGCATGCTGCAATATTATTCCAGACCCACCATTTACAAAAGACATATCATAAGTATTGCCACATAAATTCGTTGCTAAGCCTGTTGGTTTATTCCAAAATAAGCCATGGCCGGAAATAACATTCAATTCATTAGCAGTAGATCCTCCTATTATATTTCCAGTAGATGCATCTGGACTGCCAATAATTTTAATTCCACCGCTTCGGTTATATAAAATGTCCGTAGAAGTACCATTGCCCATACCCGTTACATCAGTTCCAATATAATTACCTTGGATCTTACAATTTGTAATACCTTCACAATAAACCCCCATTTGGTTTGTATAGTCCCATGCTTGGTTGCATTGGCCTTTCCAGGTATGGTCAGCTCCACCATTACCTGAAATAATATTTCTTTCATCTGTAATAAGACCACCATTATAACCAATAACACAATTAGAAACTTTGTTTAAATAAACTCCTGCCGCTTGGTTACCAAAGGAATTGGCGGGAGTAGTAACATTATAACTTGATGTACCTGCGGCATTCGTTCCAATTTTATTTCCTTTGATAATTGTTGAATTACATCCTGCATCAACATATACACCCACACCAACGGCTCCTGATATAACATTTCTATCAACTATATTACCTGTAGAATTATTATTAAAACGTATACCGTGTTTCACTTGGGCCCATTTTCTTGTAGGATCACCAATGTTAAGAACACCTGTACCTGCAGATGTAACTCCTATATAACAATTCGTTATTGAGTTGTTGTTGCAATTATCTTCCATATTAATTGCAGCATGAGATTCCACATCGTTATTCCAGGCAGTCCCCCCAAACACACATCGCTCGTTATTATTTGATGTTGAACCATTTCCGTTAGATAAAGTTGTTCCAAAGCCACCTATTTGAATAGATGAGGCTTTATTTAAATAAATCCCGCTTTTGCAAATTGTTGTACCTGTAATTGAAGTCCCAGCGAGGTTTGTTCCAAAATAACAACCTTTGATTTGTGAATTTAAAGGAGTGCCAATGCTATTGGCTGCATAATAAATACCATATTCCAGACTTTGAAAAACCAAGCCATAAAATTTCGCATTTGTTAAGCCATAGCTAATATCAAATCCTCTTTGCCCACATGCAGAAGATCCTTTAATGATAACATCCGGTCCTGCAGTTGCATCCACAAAACCATTAATGGTCAAGCCATTAAAATCAGCATCATTATAAATAGATAAGCTGTTGTTCAATGTAATGGTCATACCTGCATTGAAAATAATTACGTGATTCCCAGTACCTGTATTTAACCCAGCAATATCTGCTAATGCTTGGCGCAACGTTCCTGCACCGTTATCTGCATTTGAAGTAACGGTAAATGTATTTGCCTGCGACGCAAACACGATTGAAAAAATTGAAAGTAAACTTATTACGAGCCTTTTCATATGTTTATTTCTATAAAGGGTGTCTTAATAATAGGGGTATTTATTATTCTGTATAATGGTATTAAAGGTCAAATTACGTAATTATTATGAATCTTTACCTAATCTTACACCTATTTTTTATTGAATTAGTGCAACTATTTATACAATTTATTGTATATTAAATATTTTTAAATTGAAATTAATAATTGGTTTTCAGCCTTTTAGTCTTGAAATGGGGCAACTTCTGTACTCTTAATACAAACTGGGTATAAAAAAGTAACCCGGAGTAATTATATCATTCTGTTATATCCATTTGATTTTATGACACTTGAGCTATAAAACTTACCTTATAATAGATATGTTTTCTGTCTTCTTAAAGTTTTTTGTAATCTTGCACTATGATGACATTTGAAGAATACTGCATAAAGAAAAAGATAAATTCTACCGCTTTCCGGACTCATGAACCTGAACGCTGGCAGGAATGGAAACTGCAGTTTGAGCAAATGCACCCGAATTCGTTTACCGAACAGAAAAAATTCCTGATCAACGAAACCAGGAGAAAATATTTACTGGTAAATACTCTGGAATAAGGACTTATTCCGAAATTAACTTGCGCTTTCGTAGCGGATGTTTTTTACTTCATGAGCGATCTGCTCATCATCATCATAAATGAACGAACGCAATTTACTGCGGATATCGCTTTTGTTCATGTTATAATATACTTCTCCGTTATAAGCGATCGAAACGCCACCCGTTTCTTCCGATACAACCAATACAACCGCATCAGTCACTTCAGTTAAGCCTATGGCCGCGCGGTGTCTCAGACCCATATGCGCCGGAATATTATCGTTCTCCGAAACCGGTAAAATACATCTGGCAGCTTTGATTCTTCCGCCTGTTAATATTACCGCACCATCGTGCAGCGGACTGTTCTTCTGAAAAATGGATATTAGTAACCGCTTGCTTATTTCAGCATCCAGGATATCGCCTGACTCTGCATAGAAACGCAATTCAGATGTTTTACTGAATACAATCAATGCGCCTGTATTTGTCTGAGAGAATATCTTCACACTGTCGATGATTGGTGAAAGATTCAGCTCCGCTTTTGAATTCGGTTTTGTTTTTGAAAACCAGTCTTTAATTAAGTTGTTATTTTGTGAAGTACTCTTGCCGATCATCTGCAAAAACTTACGGATTTCCTGTTGAAATAAAATAAAAGCAGCCAACACCCCTACGCCCATGAACTGGCCGAGGATATTGCGAAGCAACTCCATACCCGAGGCTTTCACAATCAGGTAAAACGCATAAATCAGCAAAATACCTATAAATACTTTTACCGCAACGCTTCCTTTTAATAACTTATAGAGCTTATAAATTATTATAGATACCAGAAGGATGTCGATCACATCGATCCAGGAAACGGTTATAAAAGAGATTTGAAATAGTGAAATCATCCCTGTAAAGGTATACAAAATGTATAAATGTTCTGCGATTATGTTTCGAAATTAACGGGTAAGCTGTTGCAACAAAGTCACGGTTTCTTTTGCTTCTTTTACGTCATGCACGCGCAGGATGTCTCCGCCATTCAGCAGCGATATGGTATGCAGGATGGTAGACCCATTGAGCGCCTCTGTCGGTTCAACCCCCAGCGTTCTGTATATCATGGATTTCCTGGAGACTCCTATTAAAAGAGGAAGCTCGAAAATCTTAAATACATCCAGCTGTTTTAACAGTTCGAAATTCTGTTCCCTGTTTTTGGCAAAGCCGAAACCAGGATCCAGGATGATATCGCGAATACCTGCTGCCTTTGCTTTTTGTAGCTGTATGCTGAAGAATCCGATCATCTCGTCCAGCAGATCGGCATAGGCATTTTGCGTATTCATGTCCTGCGGTGTGCCGCGCATGTGCATCATAATATAAGGTACCCGGGCGCTGGCCACCGTTGCGAACATGGCTTCATCAAGCGTACCGCCGGAGATATCATTCACCAGAGATGCGCCTTGCCGGATGGCTGCTTGAGCTACTGCTGCGCGGAATGTGTCAATCGAAATCAGTAGATCCGGGAATCTTTTCCTTGCTTC
The DNA here is from genome assembly GCA_021151805.1 of Cytophagaceae bacterium. GTDB lineage: Bacteria > Bacteroidota > Bacteroidia > Cytophagales > Cytophagaceae > Cytophaga. Next base: position 8,311 of record JAGKWN010000008.1, read on the forward strand.
GCTGATCACTGGAATAACCCGGTTTATTTCTTCTTCCGCACTAATATCAACGGCATTAGGGCGGGATGAATAACCACCAATGTCGATCAGATCAACGCCGGCAGCAACCATTTCTTCGATCTGTTTTATAGCCGTTTCAAGGGTATTGGTTTTCCCGCCATCATAGAAAGAATCAGGGGTACAATTCACAATTCCCATCACCGCAGGTTTGTCAAAGTAGATAAGTTTTCCCCCGGAATAACATGTTTTTTTCCTGTAAAAAAATGTATCTTTAAAATCTTTCAAGCTATTATAATTATTGGTAGTTCAGTTCTAATTTACAAAGTTCGGTCAAATGCAGCAAACGGCACAGGAATACAAAGAAGTTATTGCAATCTGCAAGAAAGTATTTATAGACAAAACCGTTGATTACGGAACTGCCTGGCGCATCCTCCGTCTGCCGTCCATTACCGACCAGATCCTGATCAAAGCGCAACGCATCCGCTCCATTCAGGAGAAAGGAAAGATGCTGGTGGAGGAAGATATTACGTCTGAATTCAAAGGCATCATTAATTATTCCATCATTGCGCTGATCCAAATGGAAATGTCAGAAAACGATCCTATGGAATTAGACCCCCAGCGTGTTGCCGAACTATACGACAAACATGCGACACAAACCCTGGAATTGTTGCTGAAAAAAAATCATGATTACGGCGAGGCGTGGAGAGAAATGCGTATCAGCTCCATTACCGATATTATCCTGATGAAGCTTTTCCGTGTAAAACAAATTGAGGACAACCTTGGCAAGACCTTAATTTCTGAAGGAATTGATGCTAACTATCAGGATATTATAAATTATTCGGTATTTTGTTTAATTAAATCGGGAATTGTAAAACCTTTAGCCCGATAAATCAGTATTAAAGCAAACTAATCGAGCTACGTTTAACCAAATAAAATAGGGTCAAAAATTTTTCATGATTCACTTCCTTATAAAAAGAATTTTATACGGATTCCTGGTTTTGCTAGGAGCGGTCATTGTTGTGTTCTTCATATTCAACGTGTTACCTGGTGACCCGGTAAATATGATGGCAGGACAACGGACGGATGTGGCTACCCGTGAGGCTATTTCCAAGGAATTGGGTCTGGATCTACCTATTCACAAGCAGCTTTTTCATTATATAAACGACCTTTCTGTTATTTCCATTCACGACGACGAACCAAAAAATCAAAAAAAATATTCTTATACTCCCCTTTTCCATGTTGGTAAAGGAGTCGTTGTATGGAAAACCCCTTATTTACGCCGTTCCTTCCAGAGCAACAAGCTCGTAAGCGAGATCATTGTTGAGAATGTTGAAGGCACATTCTGGCTGGCCTTATCGGCCATGGCGTTTGCCACCACCTTAGGTATTTGTTTAGGAATCTTTGCGTCTGTAAGACAAAACTCCTTAATGGACCATGGTATCATTGCATTTTCTGTTATAGGTATTTCAATGCCATCTTTTGTTTTTGGGGCAATCATGGCTATGATCTTTGGAGACCTTTTATCTGATTATACGGGTTTGAATGCTTCAGGCAGCCTTTGGGAAAACAATATTTTTGGCGACCGCGAATTGAAATTGAAGAATCTAATCCTGCCAACGATTACACTTGGCTTAAGCCCGATGACCATCATTGTGCAGCTTACCAGAAGTTCTATGCTGGAAGTTCTTTCTCAGGATTACATCCGTACAGCCAAGGCAAAAGGCCTGGGTCATTATGTGATCATTTTCAAACATGCATTGAAAAATGCATTGAACCCTGTTATTACAGCAGTATCCGGCTGGCTAGCCTCTTTAATGGCCGGTGCATTTTTTGTTGAAAGTATTTTCGGCTGGAAGGGTTTAGGTTCTGTAACCATCAATGCAGTATTAAGCCTTGATTTTCCGGTGGTAATGGGCGCAACCATATTTGTTGCTTTAGTTTTCATTATAACCAATATCTTTGTAGATATATTCTACGCTTTGATCGACCCGCGCGTACGACTGAAATAATTAACGCTATTCATTTCCTGATATGTTGATCTACCTCATTGGTCTTCCCGGCTCTGGAAAGAGCACCCTTGGTAAAACTCTTGCCCAAAAATTAAAGTATGCGTATTTTGATATGGATGATGCCATCTGTGCCAGAGAGCAGAAAACCATTGAAGAGATCTTTGCCGATAAAGGTGAAAATTATTTCCGGGAATTGGAACATGAGATCCTCCACGAAACATTTGATTTAAAAAATACCATCATTTCAACCGGCGGCGGTGTGCCTTGTTTCTTTGATAACATCAATGAAATGAAAAGAAACGGGCTAACGATTTTTATAAACCCAACCATGGATGAACTGGCCAACAGACTGGGCGGACAGGGTGGTGCCAACCGACCTATGCTGAAAGGTAAGAGTCATAAACAGGTATTGGATTTTATTGAAACAAAATACAAAGAGCGTGCACCTTACTACGAACAGGCGAAGCTAATTTTCAGTACCAATAAATTAAAACCGCAGGATATTCTTGATCGCTTAAAAAAGGATAAGCTTATTTCTTAAAAAATGAGTGGATATTGCCTTCCACACTCAGGTAATAAACACCGAGCGGCAGCTTTCTTACGTCGATGGTCGTACCATTCCCTTTAAACTCCAGCTTTCCGCGTTGATTGTAGATATAATAATCTGCATCTCTTGAGAGCGTAATAAAATCTTCTGTACGTGTAGGATAAAAAGTAACAGCAGGAGACTCCGGTTTTACTTTCAGAAATTTTTCCGTTTTCTCTTCGTACTTCAAGGTATATTCTCCGCTAGCCAAACTTCCGATAGCAACTTCAGTAGCCCTGCCCTTTAGCACAACATATCCGTTGGCATCAATAATAGAATATTTGGAAATTACATTGAAATAAATTTTTTCGTTAGCCACAGCCGGGTAAAATCTTGGCTGGTCAAAGATCAGGTAATGCAGGGTCTGTTCCAGTTCAATTTCAGTCTGATTGATTTTTAAAATCGTACCTTCTTCATCAATCAGAAAGCTACTCAAGGTTCCGGCAAGTCCGTATGCAGTTACCAGTTTGCTGTTCCATCCCTGTAAGTCAACGCCCTGGTTTGGCCACGGCATACGATCGTATCTCAAGGCTGTAAGCCATTGATCTTTTTTCGTATCCAGAGAAACGCTCATGATATCAAAGCCATACGCTTTATAGGAATTGTATATTTTAATAAGCTGTGGATGTTTTAACCGGCAGGGGCTACAGCCCGATGACCAGAAATTCACCAGCACAATTTTCCCTTTTAATGCAGAAAGCGTAATTGTTTTGTTTGAAGGATCCAGAACTGAAATTTCCGGTGCCTTATCGCCAACAGCAAGGTTTATCTGTTCTGTTTCTGCATGAAGGCAGCAACTAATAACAAATAAGATACATGTAGTAATAAAGCTTTTCATTCGAATGAGGTATGCTTACAAATCTACTTTTTTTTGGTTCATAAATCAACAATTTAATGTCACCGTTTCTTTTTAATTCAGATGAAACAGAAACCGGGCGGCTATTTTTCCAAATCCTGAAAAACTCTCTGCCATAACCATTTGTTCAGCGGGCTTTTAATCATTGAATTGATGTTTCATAGGGAGAAATACCATACAAAAAACTATCTTTGCCGATGCAATAAACACTGAAGTAAATTTAAGATGAGTAAAGGATTACCAAAACGCAGCGAAGATTATTCGTTATGGTACAATGAATTAGTTAAGAGAGCAGACCTTGCTGAAAATGCACCTGTTAGAGGCTGCATGATCATAAAACCCTATGGTTATTCCATATGGGAAAAAATGCAGGCTGTATTAGACAAGATGTTCAAGGAAACAGGCCATAGCAATGCCTATTTTCCTCTTTTTATACCGAAATCCTATTTAAGCAAAGAAGCAAGCCACGTGGACGGCTTTGCCAAAGAGTGTGCGGTTGTAACGCATTACCGCCTGAAGAATGATGAGAGCGGAAAAGGAATCATCGTGGATCCGGAAGCTAAATTAGACGAAGAGCTGATTGTACGTCCAACCAGCGAAACGGTAATCTGGAATACGTATAAAACCTGGATTCAATCGCACCGCGATCTTCCCCTGCTGATCAACCAGTGGGCCAACGTTGTACGCTGGGAAATGAGAACCCGTTTGTTTTTAAGAACAACGGAATTCTTATGGCAGGAAGGGCACACGGCGCACTCAACCAAGCAGGAAGCGATCGAAGAAACAGAACGCATGCTGGATGTATATGCCACATTCGCGCAGAAATACATGGCGCTGCCGGTGCACCGCGGTATTAAATCGGCCAATGAACGTTTTGCAGGTGCTGAAGAAACCTATTGCATTGAAGCTTTGATGCAGGATGGTAAAGCCTTGCAGGCCGGCACATCGCACTTTCTGGGACAAAATTTTGCCAAAGCATTTGATGTAAAATTTGCTGCCAAAGAAGGCGGCCTGGAATATGTATGGGGAACGTCATGGGGTGTAAGTACACGTTTGATGGGTGCATTGATCATGGCACACTCCGATGATGAAGGTCTGGTACTACCTCCGCTGCTGGCTCCCATTCAGGTGGTTATTGTTCCTATCTTCAAAACGGCAGAACAATTGGATCTGATCGAAGAAAAACTGAAACCGATTATTGCTGAATTAAAATCAAAAGACATCAGTGTAAAGTTTGATCACAGCGATAAATATTCTCCTGGTTTTAAATTTGCGGAATACGAATTGAAAGGCGTACCGTTGCGTGTCGCTATTGGTGCACGTGATATTGAGAATGGAACTGTTGAACTTGCCAGAAGAGATACGAAAGAAAAAACGACTGTTCCACAAGATGGCTTAGCAAATCGTATTGTTGAGTTGTTGGAAGAAATTCAGACTAACATTTATAAAAAAGCATTTGACTTCAGACAAGCAAATACGCTGATAGCAGATGATTATGCAACCTTCAAGAAAATGCTGGATGAAACTCCGGGCTTTATTTTAGCGCACTGGGATGGAACTCCGGAAACGGAAGAAAAAATTAAAGAGGAAACCAAAGCAACGATCCGTTGTATTCCTTTGGATGTTACTTCTGAAAGCGGCGTATGCATGGTAACAGGCAAGCCGTCTGCGAGACGTGTTTTATTTGCGCGCGCGTATTAATACCTGCTTCTTGCAATAAAGAAATAAAAAAGGCTCCGATGGGGAGCCTTTTTTATTTCTACTAAATTTTAACTGCTATTTATTTGCTGTCCATTTTTATTGCTTCATCCAGTAAGGCATAGGTTTCCGAATAATGGTTGTTGATCTTGTATCCCCGCTTATGGCCTAAACGAACAATGATCATGTCCAGCTTTGGTACAACAATCACATACTGACCAAGGATACCGCGCATATAATAAGCTGACACACCTTTATAGTCGGGTATTACCCACCATTGATAGCCATAAAAATCAGTTGCTTCTTTTGTAAGCACACCTGTTAAATGCACGGGCTTTACTGACTCGCGGATAAAAGAAGAATCAATCAATTGTTTTCCGTTGCGATTACCGTCATGCAGATATAAAGATGCCAACCGGGCAAAATCTTTTGGATTGGAATAGATACAACAATATGCTTTTTCCATTCCGTCTTTGTGATCCAGGCTCCATACAGCATCGTTTGAAGCACCCATCGGCTGCCACAATTCTTTTTCAAAAAATGCTGAGAGCGGCATCTTGGTTGCTTTTACAAGTACCATCGCAAGTAGTTCCGTGTCGCAGCTTTGATATTCGAAATACATACCAGGCTTTTGTTTTACTTGGAGACCAAGCATTTGTTTTTCAATATCTGTACCATAATACGCTTCTGTTGTTTGGCTCCACAAACTGCTGTATGCTTCATCCCAGTCCAGGCCGGAGCTCATCATTAACAAGTGACGGATCGTGATCTTACTTTTTTCACCTGTTGCATATTCTTTCAAAAAATCTCCAACCGGCTGATCTATGGATTTGATGTAGCCTAATTGAACAGCTCTGCCAATAAGTGCGCTAACAAAACTTTTAGCTACCGAAAATGAATTGCTGCGTGTTGTATCCGTAACTCCATTCCAATATTTTTCAACTTTTACAGAGTCATGCTGAATAAATAAAACAGAAGCTGTTTCATACTTGTTCAGTGTATCAAGCAACTGCGCGGACAGTTCACGCTTGTTATAATCGGATGCCTGCGGCCAGTTATAGGGATCTGTTGATTTATGAACCGTTCTTGAATAAAAAATATCTTCGTCGAATATTCCCGGCAGGTTATACCAAAGTGTTCGGTAATAATAATTTTTGCCTGTGAAATGAAGTAGTGCTGCAATGCAAAGAAGTAAAACCAGGATACTCCAACCGATCTTTCTTTTCATCATACAACATTAGAAATCGTACCCGAACGTGAAATAAAAACGCGGACTTAATTGCTGCCCGTCTTTAATACCCCAGGCTACATCGCCTTTGATGTAATAGCCAAATACAAATGTTCTTGCACCAAAACCATATCCATATAAAAATGGATTCCGGTAATTGTTTACTTCAATCGTAAACGGAGAGTTGTTACCCGGATCAGCAGAAATTATTTTTTTGTTCAAACTGTTGTTGGTCGAAAACGGATTGGCTCCATACCAGGCTGCACCAACATCTGTAAATGTTACGAGCTGGAAATTCCGCAGAAATGCAGAAGATACCGATCCGTTATACAGATACTTAATGATTGGCAATCTGAATTCGGCATTGAATAGAAAATAACTTTGTCCGGATTGTTCATTGTATTCAAAGCCTCGCACATTAGTAACGTATTTATTCAGCATGATGTCTGTATTGTCAACACCTGCCTGTATCTGCAACGGATTAGCAACGCCGCCGCCGGTACCAACAGAATTGAAAAGCCAGTTATCCATCCCCCCAAATATAAAGCTCTTGGGAGCTTGTCCGAAAAACCTGCCGAAAGAACCGCGCAATGCTAAAACTGAACTTCTGTGAATTTTCTGATAACGGCGTATATCAATATTGAATCTGCTGTAATTCCCTCCTTTGTCAGTAAGATCCTTATAAGCATCCAACGTTATTTTTGCACGCGTACCTTGCAGCATGTTCATGCCTGAACTTGTTGTATTATCATATACAAATTCAAATTTACTTCCGGCATACAATCTCTTTTTATCATCTACCAAAACGATTGTTGTATAATCTGATATGTCTGAAAAACGGGTTGCCTGCACAAAAGGCATTGCACTGATTCTACTGTAAACAGAAAGGGGGTAAGATGCTTTCAGTTCAACCTGATTTACTACATACCGGTGATTGATGTTATTGCTGATAGGGAAATAAGTAATCCGGTCAAAACGTACACCCATGTCAACACGCTTTTTCAAATACAGATATTCGCCCGACAAACTGCTGCTTTTCAAATCTGCAACACCAAACAAACTCATGTTTACACGGTGGTTAGACATCAGATCTGACATATTTGATTCGATTAATAAACCAAACCCTCTGAGCGGATCAACCTTTAACGTAGATGAAACAATGTCGGTACCGAAGAGATTTTTATAATCATACGGACCATAGAAACGTGCCATCGAACGCTTCGGCGGCAACTTAGGATCAACGGCTGGTTTAGGGCTTCCTTTTTTAGGAAGCTTCAGCGTTGTATCTGATTCGAAGTATACTTTGTCAAGATCAATATCATCCGAACTTTTAGGCGTTACTACAATTACATTCGGTTTCTTAGGCTTATCCGGAGGTAGTATTTTATTTCTTGCAACAACTGACTGTGATGTTTTCTTTGTGATTTCAACACCTTGCTGCACGGAAAACAAGGTGTCCATAAACACTTTTTCTTTCCCTCTTGAAATGGCAACAAAAGCCAGATATTTTGATTTCACGTTCAGATCGTATTCAAGAATATCTGTTGCATTATTGGTCAGTGCTTTGGTTGCACCAGTCGTCAGGTCCTGGCTATATAAATTCTGAATACCGTTGTCATCATTTAAATAAATGATTGTATTGGCATTGATAAATGCAGGTTGTGTATAGTTACAGCCCTGTGCAGGAATCTTCTTTAAAACTTTTGCGCCTGGTTTATAAATGTATAATGAATAATTCGCTGCCGATTGAAAACGGGTTAATGTTGCCAATGTATCATCATTCCTGTTGGAAGCAAATATTACATTGTTGCCGGTTCCGAATCTCGGTGAAATATCATCGTACTCATCGTTGGTAACTTTCAGGTATTTTGCTCTTTCAATATCATACAGCCAGATATCAGCCTGGCCTCTTTCATCGGCACTGTAAACAAGATATTTTCCATCAGGGCTAAACGAAAAACTATTGATCTGATGATAAACTTCTATTTCCCTTGACTCCTTTTTCTTTGTGTTGATGTCGTAGGTTTGAAAAATAATTTTTCCTTTTTTATAGGTAACACTCGCAAGCACACTTTCAGTTACCCATGCCAACTGCGGATTACGGGTGATTGGCATCTGGTCATTCAATTTAAAACCTCCGGCTACAATTTTTTTCTTTTTATGCAGTTCAAGATCATTCAGAAAAACATTATACCGCCCTTTAAAATTGGTGGAGTATGCTAAGTATTTACCATCACTGCTAATCACAGGTGTTGACAGATCCCGTCCCTTGATATTTGCACCATTGAGCGCAGTAAACGTTGTATCAAATAAAACGGCTCCATCAATTTCAACGGCCTTTTCTTTATAGTAGTTTTTCCAGTCATCAATAAAGTTCTGGAAATACGAACCCGTGGCAGCTTCTATAGCCGCACGATCGCTTCTGTAGATACGTGTGATCTGCAGGATATTTGTAAACATATCGTGCCCATACCGTTCGGAAATAAAATGCCAGATCGATTGTCCGATCCACTCAGCTTCCTGCCCGGAATACGAAGAAGGGTTACGCAATTTATTATTCAATGCCAGGTCGCGGATGTAATTATCCATTTCGCGATTCCAGCCTTTGGCAATGTATTCAGAAGCACCTTTCACATACCATTCCGGTAACGACAGAAAATAGGAGCTTTGCAGTACTTCCTTAAAACTTCCGCCATATAAGATAATATTGATCCAGGTTTTAGAAATACCATAAGACAGATCATTCTTAAAATCTGTAAGGTTACCTGTAAATGCTACTTCGACCGTAGCTTTCACCAGGTTGGTTGCTCCCCCTACAAAAGTTCCCTGCTGCAGACCAATATTACTTTGCTGCAGATCTGCGATTGAATTATACAGTAGAATCTTTGTCTTATTCATGTTGGAATACCCAAGCGTATTCTCCAGCTGCTTAAAAACAGACTCCGCATGTGTTACAGCAATAGGAGCCAGTGCCTCTCCTTCCAGGTAATAGTAAATATCAAAGTTTTCTGATGAGACCAGTTTCCAGGTAAATTTCTTATACTGAATCCGGTTTTTCCCAAATTGATCTTGTGACGTCTGCGCAACAGATGTGAAAGAATGTATTAAAAAAAATAACAAGGTATATTTTACAATCCCTCCAATAACACGCTGCATTGAATTAATTCTTTTTTTGTATGAAATATAAATAATTAAATCGGTTCACGGACACACTTTTGTCTATTTCTTGCCCCAGAAGCAGGAATTTCACCAATTCACGGGCAGCAAAAGGAGACAGAGAAACACCTTTCGTCCCCAGCCCGTTTATAATCACTGCCAACGGGTTTTCAGGGTGTGGACCAATAATTGGCCGGTGATCCGGTACAACCGGTCTGATCCCTGCCTGCTGATTGGTTACAACGAACGGTTTCTTCAAAATGGTATTTGCTCCTTCTGTTATCTCTTTTAATCCAGCGATTGTTGGCAGATCATCCTCAAATTGACGGATATAAGACGAACCCATCCGGAAAGAACCATTAGGCAATGGAATGATAAAAAAATGTTTGTTTACGACATCCTGCAAGGGATAGTCCTCAATATCAAGTGTCAATACGTCTCCCTTCATTCCCTGAACGGGTACCCATTTGAAATAAGGGTTTTCCTTGTTGTGATAGCCCTCGGCAAAAATTATTTTTTTAGCACGTATATCTTTATACTGAACAAATTCCTTTTCAAAAATCAGATCTTCGTATGCCAGCGTTTCATGCATGAATGCACCTGAATCCTGTAATTTATTTTGTACAGCCTGAATAAAAGTTTTCACATCCAGGTATCCTGAAAAGTTGGTAGAAATACCCCCGAACGGATTGTTTATATAAGGTGTGTATGCATCGTTATCAGGCTCTGCTGCTGCGAATACAGCGCTTTCTTCTGTAGACTTCGCCCAGAAATCATTCTGTGCCTGCATGTCTGAAAACGGCCGGTAAATTTTCTTCGGGTAGAGAATCTTTATTTTTAATTCTTCTTCCGCCTGCGCATAAAATTGCAACAGGTATGGAAACAGTTCTTTTGCATTCCAGGTAAGCACCATTTTTTTACCGGTAATGGGATTGAATAAACCCGCGGCAACTTCTGAAGAAGCTTTTTTATCTGCACCTGCAACAACTACAACTGTTTGTTTTTCACGCAATAAAGACAGTGCTGTACACGTGCCTGCGAGCCCTTGACCAACAATTATATAATCTACCTGTTTCATTTCGCTAAAATAACCCGCTTCTTTTGATTATTCATTCCTTTTAAACCATTTTTGTTACTTTAAATCCAGGTATGATACATATTGAAACGCTCACGTTTAATCCTTTTCAGGAAAACACCTATGTTGTGTATGACGAAACCGGTGCCTGCATAATCATTGATCCGGGCTGCTACGAAACATACGAACAAGAGGAACTGACCGACTTTATTTCCCGAAAAAAACTGAACGTACAATTGCTTATAAATACCCATGGGCACATTGACCATGTATTGGGTAATTATTTTGTAAAAGAAACATACAAAGTACCTTTTCATATTTTTCATCAGGACCTTGCTACCATGCAGGCGGTAAGCACTTATGCAGCCAATTATGGTTTTCCGAAATATACGCCGGCTGCACCGGATGTACTTTTAAAAGAGACTGACAAAGTTGAAGTGGGGGCCATGAAATTTGATATTCTTTTTGTACCGGGGCACGCACCTGGCCACATGGCACTGATCAACGAGGAAGAAAAAATCTGCTTATCCGGAGATGTCTTGTTCCGCAACAGTGTGGGGCGTTCAGACCTGCCGGGCGGCAATCACGATACATTGATCCGGAGTATCAGGGAAAAACTGTTTATACTTGCAGACGACACAATCGTATATCCCGGTCACGGACCAACCACCACTATTGGATTTGAAAAAAAATATAACCCCTATTGCGCTTTATAACTATGATTAAAAAACATATTCCCAATGCACTTACCTGTTTAAATTTAGGATTTGGTTTTTGGGGAATTTTATTCCTCCTGAATGGTAAAATCACAGAAGCATCCATGTGCATTGGTGCGGCTTTAGTTGTTGACTGGCTTGATGGCTTTGTGGCGCGCTTGCTACATGTTGCCTCTCCGATCGGGAAAGAACTGGATTCACTGGCAGATGTAATCAGCTTTGGTATATTACCGGCGCTTATGCTGACCTTCATGATCATTTCCATTACAACGGGTACACCTTATGCAGCCGTTGCCCGATTAAATTTATTCGACTCCGGTAACTTTGCTCCTATCATACTTGCAGGTACGCTGCCAGCGATGTTCTCCGCTGTGCGTCTTGCTAAATTCAACCTGGATACCCGCCAGAGTGACCGCTTCTTTGGAGTACCCACGCCAAGCAACGCATTGATTGTAGCATCCTTCAACCTGATTGCCATTGATCCGGATTCCTTTCTTTTTCCGATCATTTCAAACCTCTATTTCATTGTCGGCTATTGTATCGTGATGTCTTATCTACTGATTGCTGAAATACCGCTAATGGCTTTAAAATTCAAGGAATTCAGCTGGGGAGTGAACAAATTCCGCTATTTGCTGGCCATCACGGCTGTAGTTTTGCTGATTATTTTCAGAAAAGAATCCATTCTGTTGATCATGACCGCTTACATCCTGTTTTCCCTGCTTCAAAATAAAACTGAAAAACATGCATGATAATGCATGCGGAAACGGTAAATTGATACACTAAAAACCATCCCCTGACGTTTAGTGACAGGCTGTTAACAACCACTATTCCTTTTGATGAACTTTTTAAAATCCATAGTTATCCTGTTTTTGAGTATTTCAGGCATTTGCTCTGCCGGCTATGCCCAGCAGATTAGTGCCACATACGCTGTTAACTGGCGGGGATACAACAAAACTGCATTGATACAAAATCAGACGGTTTCCTATCCAATGGGCAAGGATGTATTCATCATGGATGACGGTACACTTGTTCTGACAAAAGATATTACAGGAAAAATAACCGGTCCTGTTACCATTGAATCTGTTGAATATTACGCAGGCGATTCAAGTTCAAAAGCGGCTTTGAAAAAATTAACCCTGCCACAGAAAACACAGATTATCTATGATTACTTATACAACGACCATATTATCACACGGGTTTTTATTCCCTTGCTGCAAAAAAATGCTGACAGCTGGTCGCAACTTTCCTCGGTTACGATACAATATACACTTACCTCTGTTATTGATGATGTTCCTGTAAAGAGCAATCCTTATGGCAGTGCTCCTTCTTATTCAAATGCCCGCATCGGAAACGTTACAGGCTCTGTACTGGCATCGGGCGACTGGTATAAATTTGCGGTTTCGTCAACAGGAATTTATAAAATCGATGCTGCATTTTTAAATAGTATTGGCATTAATACAAGTACTATAGATCCTGCCATGATTCAGGTATATGGTAATGGCGGTGGTATGCTGCCACAAGCCAACAGTGCAAGCCGTATTGATGATCTTGCAGAAAACGCAATCTTCTTAAGCGAAGATGGGAACGGAGTTTTTGACAACAATGATTATTTTTTATTCTATGCAGAATCTCCGCACACCTGGTTGTTTGATGCAACGAATAAAACATTCAGTCATGAGTACAATCTTTATTCTGACCAGAATTTTTATTTCATCACTTTTAATCAACAACCCGGTAAACGTATTTCAAGTCAAGCTTCTATCCCAGGAACGGCGCAGACGGTCTCAACCTTTGATGAACATGCCTTTACAGAAACGGATACTTACAATCTGCTTGATTCGGGAAGAGAGTGGTATGGATTTCAATTCAGTCAGTTTGTCCAAAACAATTCGTATTCCTTCAATGTAAATGGAATTGTTCCAACTTCTTCAATACGAATGGTATCATCCGTTGTGGGGCGTTCCTATAATCCTTCCTCTTTCAATTATACCATTAATGGTTCTGCCAGCGTGATTTCTACTGCGCAGAACTTGCCATCAATTGTTAATGTAGAACATACAGCTATTGGGAAGAATGTTACTTCAAGCTATACATTTAATGCATCTGCCCTGGGTGGCAGCTCAACATTAACAATAGGTATGAAGCTAAACGGCCTCAACGCCGTAGCCAATGCCAATTATATTGAACTTCAATATCAACGTTCGTTGCGATTGTACGGGACACAAACTTCTTTCAGAACCATCGCCAGCATTACACAATCAACCACAACCTATAGCATTGCCAATACGACCGGTTCAGAGATGATCTGGAACGTAACAGAACCACAGAATATAAGCAGCCAGAGTTTTACATTTACAGGTTCTGCCATAGAGTTCGGGGCAAACAGTACCAGCCTGAATGAGTATATTGTTTTTAAAGGTTCTACCTTTGACAATCCTGCATTTGTAGAAAAAGTTCCCAATCAAAATCTGCATAGTCTCAATACGGGTTCTATTCCGGATATGATAATTGTTACTGATCCTTCCTTTTTATCAGAAGCACAGCGCCTCGCAAACTTCAGAGAGCATAATGACGGCATATCCATTTATATCTGCACTGCCAGCCAGATCTATAATGAATTTGGCTGCGGGAAAAAAGATCTTACGGCAATCCGTGATTTTTTCAAAATGGTATACGACAGAGGCTCAGGCACAGAAAAATTGAAATATGTTTTATTATTTGGTGCAGCTACCTACGATTACAAAAACCATTTAGGCATTGGCGGCAATTTTATACCAACCTATGAATCCCGTGAATCCCTGGCCGAGCTGGCGTCCTACAACTCCGATGATTATTATGGTTTCATGGACAACACCGAAGGCGCCTGGATCGAGGATACAGGTGGTTATAATACATTAAACATAGGAATTGGCAGAATTCCGGCACGTACACCCGAGCAGGCCGCAACCTGTGTCAATAAAATTATTTCCGCATCCAAACCTACTTCTCAAACCAATGGCGACTGGAAAAATAAAATGACCCTGGTTGCCGATGATGGCAACGATAACCTGCATTTGGATACTTCTGAAACCATGGCAAATCAGATTGCGGCCATAAACCCGCAAATGAATATCAACAAGATATACATGGATGCTTATCCGCAGGAAGCAGCGCCGGGAGGCAAACGTTTTCCGCAGATGAATAATGCCATTAACCGCGACATTGATGAAGGCACATTGATCTGGAATTATACCGGCCACGGCGGAAATAATGTATTGGCGCAGGAAGAAATTGTTACCATATCCTCCATCAACAGCTGGACCAACATCAACCATCTTCCTTTCTTTATCACTGCCACCTGTAGTTTTGGCCGTTTTGATAAACCAGGTCTCATCTCAGGCGCTGAACAGATCTTCATGAGCAGCACCGGCGGCTCGCTTGGTAATTTCACTTCTACCAGAACGGTGCTTTCCAATACCAATGCCGATCTTAATTCTGATCTGTATGATTATATCTTTGATCGTTATGCTGACGGCAGCTATTACCGTTTAGGAGATATTATTAAAAATGCGAAAAATGCCCACACATCTACGTCAGGTGTAAATAACAGAAATTATACATTCCTTGGAGATCCATCCATGCGCATGTGCTACCCCATCCAGAATATGGTACTGACCAGCATCAACGGTAATCCTATCAATGCGGTGCCTGATACATTAAAAGCATTAAGCAAAGTTACGATGGAAGGGCTGGTGCAGGATTTCAATGGAGTAACATTAACAGGCTATACAGGCGCCGCCACGATTACGATTTATGACAAACCAACAATTGTAACAACATTGGGAGGATCAAGCGATTCTCCGGTAATCAATTTTCCGCTACAAAATAATATTATCTTCAATGGATCGGCAACGGTAACAGCAGGTGTGTTCAGTGTTTCATTTGTTGTGCCTAAAGATATTTCATATCAGTACGCGCGTGGTAAAGTAAGTCTCTATTCAGAAAACAGCAATGGCAGTATTGATGCAGGCGGTTATTTAAGCAATGTGGTTGTGGGTGGATCGAATCCCAATGCACCGGTCGATAAAACACCTCCTACAGCAAAGCTTTATATAAATGACCCTTCGTTTGTTTCGGGTGGTGCAACCCGTGAAAACCCGATCTTTTACGCCGATGTAGCAGACGAAAATGGTATCAACATTTCAACTTCAGGTATTGGCCATGAAATAACGCTTACCCTGAGCAACAGTACCGATGTTATTATCCTGAACAAATATTATGTAGCCGCTAAAGACGACTATACCAAAGGCAAGGTCACATTCCCGTTGGGCAATTTATCTCCGGGTACCTATTCATTGAGATTTAAAGTCTGGGATACCTATAATAATTCTACAGAGGAAGTACTTGAATTCACTGTTGAAAGCACTTCAAAAATACAATTAAGCCATGTGCTGAATTACCCAAATCCATTTTCAACCAATACAACTTTCCATTTTGACCACAATCGTTTTGGGGATAATCTGATGATCCAGATTCAGATTTATACGGTTTCGGGCAAGCTGGTAAAAACGCTGGATGAAACAGTATATAACAGTCCCTCACACATTTCCGACATAAATTGGGATGGTTTGGATGATTATGGCGATAAAATTGGCCGCGGCGTATACGTTTACAAGCTTAAAATTCGTTCTCTACAAGATGGTTCTACAACTCATGTTTTTGAGAAACTGGTTCTATTATAAATTTAACTAACTAAATAAATACCTTATATTTGTAGGTAATAATTAATCTTAAATATGCAAAAAATAGTATTTTCAGGCCTTGTGCTGTTGCTTTGCGGCATTTTTCAGGCACAAGCTCAATCAAAAAATGATTACCTGCGCACAATGACAACAGCTGTTCCTTTTTTAAATATTACACCCGATGCGCGTGCAGGCGGAATGGGCGATGTAGGTGCTGCTACAAGTCCGGATGCGAATGCTGTATACTGGAACCCCGCAAAACTTGCGTTTAACAAATCAGATATGGGTTTGGCCGTTTCCTATAACCCATGGTTGAGGAAATTGGTAAATGATATGTCTTTATCCTATATATCAGCTTACAAAAAAATCAGAAAAGAAGATGCTGTTGGTATCAGTTTCAAATATTTCAACCTGGGACAGGTTACCTTCACAGATAATAACGGTGCCGTGATCCGTGATTTTCAACCAAACGAATTGGCTCTGGGTGTACACTATTCAAGAATTCTTTCCGAACATTTCTCCATGGGTATCGGGATCAAATATTTCCACTCCAACCTGGTAGGTAGTTACAATGCCGGATCAGGAAGTGTTGCAAAGGCTATTAACAGTGTATCTGCCGATATCGGTGCATATTATACAAGAGACCTTCTGGTTGGCGGCAAAAACTCAAACCTTGCGTTTGGTGCCGTGATCACAGACATCGGTCCTAAAGTAACCTATACAGACGTTGACCACAAAGATTTTATCCCAACCAATTTAAGACTTGGCGGTACTTATACGATTGAAGCAGATGCATTCAATAAGTTCTGCATCTCTTTTGATGCCAACAAATACCTTGTACCAAGCAAAGACACCAGTAAGAATAATACGGATATGGGCATGCTCGCTGGTATGTTCACATCGTTCGCCGATTCACCGGATGGTTTTAAAGGGGAATTGAGAGAGATTATCCTGTGTATGGGTGCAGAATACTGGTACAATGATTTGTTCGCGGTACGCGGCGGATACCATTATGAGAACCCGGCAAACGGTAACCGCAGATATGCAAACGTTGGTGTTGGCCTTCGCTACAATGGATTCGGCTTGGATATGGCTTATCTGATCCCGATTCAGCAATCAAACCCATTAGCTGAAACATTGCGTTTCACGCTTCATTTTGATTTCAAATCCAAGAAAGTAATTGAAGATACTGTAACAGGAAGTTAATGATACAGCAACTTGACAGGACCATTGCTCCTGATATTAACCCAATTGACCGTTTTCACTTGCCAAAAGTGGAAACGGTTTCGTTTTCTAATGGCAATACATTACACAAGTTTGCCTTAGGTACCCAACCCGTTGTACGGATTGAATGGATTTTCAATACCGGCAGCAGAGCCGAAAACAAAATCGGTACATCCTTCTTCACAACCAAGATGCTGGCCGAGGGAACTGCTGCTCTCAGTGCTCCGCAGATTCAGGAGTTTCTTGCTCAGTATGGCGCATTCCTGGAGTTGAACCCGGGCAATGAACGCATAAACATTACCTTGTTCTGCCTGGAAAAACATTTACCTGTACTGGTTCCATTTATAAAAAACCTGTTAACTGAAAGTACCTTTCCGGAGGCGCAGTTAACAAAAATGAAACAGCAGCAGATCCAGGGAATTCAGGTAAACCTTGAAAAGACTGCTTATCTGGCAGGTGTAGCGTTCCGCGAGATGTTGTTTAACAACAACCACCCATACGGAAAGCATCTTGACATCAAGACGATTGAAGCGCTTGAACAAAGTGATCTAACTTCTTTTTTCAATAACGAATTGCTGAACAGAAATTGTGATATCATTTTAACCGGTGGTTTCAGCAAGGAAAGCGTTGAGCTGATTCAGAAAGAATTCGGTACGGCATCTTTGCACAAAGCCAATGAAAAGCCTGCCATGCCAGCGCTTACAAAGGCAGGCCGCGAAATCATTATTGAAAAAGAAGGCAGTGTACAATCATCTATCCGCTATGGCCGAATGCTATTCAACCATTCACACAGCGATTACTTTGATACGTATATATTAAATGAAATTCTGGGTGGCTACTTCGGTTCCCGACTGATGCAGAATATCCGCGAAGATAAAGGTTATACCTATGGCATTCATGCAAGTATTGTAACCCTGCAGGAAGGTGGCTACTTTGTTATCGGCACAGATGTAAAACGTGAATTCACGAAGAACACCATTGAAGAAATTGAAAAAGAACTTCAGATTCTGATTGATACGCCTGTCTCAGACCTTGAACTGGAAACAGTAAAAAGCTATATGCTGGGAAGTTTCGTGGGAGACATTCAAACACCATTCTCCATCGCAGATAAATACAAAACTATTTTCTTTAATGGTTTGGGATATGACTACTATGATCGTTTCTTTGCGCGTATACAATCCATTACTGCAAATGATATCCAGATTGTAGCAAAAAAATATTTTGCCCCTGCAGAAATGTCTTATGTTGTAGCCGGTGGATTTTAATAATATGATCAAGTCTGCAAAAGAATTTTTACGCAATCTTAAGATCACGTCAATTGTCTATAATATTTTTCATTACAGACAATTGACGCATAATGCAAAAGCATACAAGGCATTTGGCATACGCAGACCTTTATTCTGGTCTATCAGTAGCAAAGATTTTTCAGGTATTCCGTTTGACCTGCCCTGGCTGGACCAGCCCAATGCAAAAGAAGCTCTGGAAAAAGATAACGGGCTGCATTCCTTTTCTGCAGCAACACAGGAACAGCTAAGACTTTGGCCTGATAATGGCTATCTGATTCTTAAGAATTGTTTTTCTACAGAAGAAGTTGATGCCATTAACCAGGAAATTGATTCTCTGCTTGAGCAGAAAAAGGTACACTTCCGATATAATAACAGAAAGATCATGTTCTCTATGTATGCATCTAAACTGATGCATCGTGTGGCAACCGATAAACGGATTACAGATGTTATGCAGTTTATCCTGCAAATGCCTGTAGTGGCGTTTCAAAGTATTAATTTTTTCAAGGGCAGCGAACAGAAAGCACACTCCGACAGCATTCACATGACCACCTTCCCTCCTGGCTATCTAATTGCCGCATGGATTGCGCTGGAAGATATTGACAGCAGCAACGGTCCGTTGTTCTATTTACCGGGTAGCCACAAATTGCCATACTTATTAAACGATAAGTATAAACACGGCGGCGGGAAATTAGTTTTAGGCAGTGAAGCGTATGAAAAATATGAAGTACATTTAGCCGCAGAGATTAAACGTACTGCTTTTGCAGAAAAAGAATTTCATGCGAAGAAAGGCGATGTGCTGATCTGGCATGCCAACCTGCTACATGGAGGAAAAGCCATACTTGACCCGCAGAGCACACGCAAAAGCATGGTGGTTCATTTTTATGGAGAAGATGTAATCAAGTATCATGAGATCACACAACGACCTTCCCTGATCCGTAAATAAATTCCGCGTTATATTCTTTTATACCTGGATCTGTTTAGCGGATCCTGTTTTAACACTTTAGATAAAGCTAAATACATGGCCGGTTGATTCGCATAAAAATGTTCCGGTCTTTCAAAAAAATATTCTACTGCTACAGCAAAATATTCATTCCTGTCTACTTCGCTGTAATCCTTGTATTCAGACTTTCCGCTGGCAATATATTTTTCCGCTACTTTTTTATAGAGCTGAAATAAATCGTTGTATGCAGTAAATCTGAACATTTTTGATGAGCGGTTGTTCAACTGTTGCTCAAGCGTAAATGCCATGGCCAGAATTTTCAAACCCGGATTATATCCATCGTGAAAAGAATCAAAGCCTGCACGAAAATCGTTCCATGGAATATCCACTTCTTTCTTTTTATGCATGTGGCGCAGCGATTCCATTTCGTCATTAGAAATGTGAATAGCGTCAAAATGCGATAGATAATATGCCTGCAAATGAAATACAATAAGGGTTGCAGCAGCAGCGATCATTACCTTCATTTCTTCTGTTACTTCAAGTCCTTCATCAGAAGTAAATTTTTTATTCACCAGAAAATGCTGTACACGTTTTCTAAAACTTCTCTGATCTTTTTCAGAAAGCCTGTTGTAATAATAAAACCGTTCTTCGAGAATCTGACGTCTTTCCGGACTTAATGGAAATAAATATTTATGCAGTTTTGATAAATGAATTTCGTATACAATACATTTATCAATCAAAAATATCGACATGATAACAATAACGGTTCCGAAAAACCACCATGGACTGGTTCTCTGACTAGGCGGAACACCGCCCGCACTTTGCAGAAGCATATATAATATAAAATTCATTTAATCTACTTTTTGAATATCGTATGTATTCCCGTTCCAGCTTACGGTATCACCGGCTTTTTTTCCCATGAATAATTTACCGATCGGCGAATCGGGTGCAATGATAAAGTATTGCTGTTTGTTGATATCAACCAAACCAATGCTGATGGAAATATAAAAGATTCCTTTCGATGTCGTTACCAACGAACCGGGAATTATCATATCTGATACCAGATCAAGATGAATAGCCTGCAGCATGCCTTGCAGCCTTTCGGCTTCTGCAAGCTGTTTGGTATTTTTTTCAATCTCAAGCTGTGCCATGGCGCGGCCTGTCTCGTATTTATCACCGGCGCTGCTTTTGGTTTCCTCGTTGGCCGAAGACTGCGTCTTTTTAATTTCAGTCTTCAAACGGGTAATACGCTCGATTACATAAGCCATACAATAGGCATATAAACTGCTTTTAATAGATTCCATAATTTATATCGAATGAAGAATATTGCCTTTTACTATATCACTGGGAACATTCTGCCTGTTGTTTCCGTTACTTAAAGAGTAAAAATACTATAAATAGTGTCTGTTAAGAAATTCCATTTAATTATAATATTTACTATTATTTTATAATACATAACTAATTAAATTTCTGCAACTTTACTATATGAAAAAAATCGTTTCCATAGTATGTATTCTGCTTCTTCTGGTTGCCACAAGCAATCTGAAAGTAAATATACATTTCTGCGGCGGTGAAATTTCATCCATTGATTTTTTTGGTAAAAGCAGTAATTGCGGCAACGGCTGCAATTCAAAAGCAGCTGCATTGAAGGAAAAGTCCTGCTGTAAAAATTTAACGGCGGTTATTACTACCAGTGCAGCGGCATCTTCTGATTATTCTTTCCAGGTACAACAGCAAACAACAGTTCCTGTTCCAACCGTATTTGCCCCTACCGAAGCACCTGTTTACGGAGCTGAAATCTTAAAAGGTTCTGTTAGCTCTAACGCTCCACCCGATCTTTCTGCACAACCTTATTATTTATTGTACAGAAGTCTGATCATATAGTTTTTCCTTTTTCCTCTGGCAGTTATTCTCTGCTTCAGAAAAATCCATTGTAATATAGTATTGTGAATTGCTTCTGTATGAATGCTATTCCTTTGTGGAAGCATATCTACAGCAGTTCATCTATATCTGGTTTGTACAAAACAAACCTTAAGTTATCTATTCAATAAAATCAGGTTATAAAACATTTATCATTATGAAAACACTCATCTTCTCGATGATACTTATGTGTGTAAGTATCTTCCAACATACATTTGCTGCTACAACACATTATGAAACCACTACATTTAAAGTAAGCGGCAACTGCGAAATGTGTAAAAGCAGAATTGAAACTGCACTTAAAAAAAATACCGCAGTGCAAAGTGCAACCTGGGACGTGAAAACAAAAATGGTCACGATCAGTTATAATCCGCATGCTATTTCTGTAGACCAGTTACACAAAATAATTGCTGACGCCGGTCATGATACCGACAAAATAAAAGCTACAGATAGTGCCTATAAAGCATTACCCGGATGTTGTAAATATAAAAGAGGCTAAGCTAACTCTCTTTTGAATTTCTATACACAGGTTCCATTTTATTCTGTGTATAGAAATTCATAACATATCTCGAAGATATTTTCAAGAGAATAACTCGTACAAGTATGGTTGAAAAACTCATTTCGATATCCCTTAAAAACCGACTAATTGTTTTGCTAATTGCGGCAGGTCTCTTTTCATGGGGAGTTTATTCGGTTCGGAAAAACCCTATTGATGCCATTCCGGATTTGTCAGAGAATCAAGTCATCGTTTATACTGAATGGATGGGCCGAAGCCCGCAGGTAATCGAAGACCAGGTAACATATCCTCTTGTAACGAATTTACAAGGCATTCCCAAAGTAAAAAACATTCGTGGTACATCTATGTTTGGAATGAGCTTTGTCTACATCATTTTTGACGACGAAACTGATATATACTGGGCACGTACCCGGGTATTAGAGCGTCTGAATTATGCTCAAAAATTGTTGCCTCAGGATGTATCACCAACCCTTGGACCAGATGGTACAGGAGTTGGACATATATTCTGGTATCACTTGGATGCACCAGATGTTGACCTTGGTGAGCAACGGGCATTGCAAGACTGGTACATAAAATTTGCCTTGCAGAATGTACAGGGAGTAGCCGAAGTTTCTTCTTTCGGTGGATTTCAAAAGCAATATCAAATTGTTGTTGATCCACATAAACTTACTTACTACAATCTTACCTTAATGGATGTATTGAAAGCTGTTAAAGCCAACAATAATGATGTAGGCGGAAGAAAATTCGAAATGACAGATATGGCATATATTATTCGCGGATTGGGTTATATAAAAAATATTGAAGACATAGAAAACATCGCTGTTTCAACGCGCAACTCTATTCCAATAAAAATAAAGGATGTAGCCAGCCTGCAAATGGGAGGAGATCTGCGCTTGGGTGTTTTTGATTACGATGGTACGGGTGAAGTAGTGGGCGGTATTGTGGTAATGCGCTATGGCGAAAATGCAGATCAGGTAATTAAATCTGTTAAAGAAAAAATTAAAGAAGTAGAAAAAGGATTGCCGTCAGGAGTACATATCAAAGTTTCTTACGATCGAAGTACGTTGATTGAAGAAGCCATTGAATCAGTAAAGGGTACATTAATAGAAGAATTAATTGTTGTATCCATCGTGATTATTTTATTTCTGTTTCACTGGCGGAGTGCTTTAATCATTATTATTCAATTACCAATTTCAGTTGCTGTAGGTTTTATATTTTTAGAAGCATTTGGCATATCTTCCAACATCATGTCTCTAACAGGCATTGCACTTGCAATTGGTGTAGTGGTAGACGATGGTATTGTAATGGTTGAAAATTCATACCGGCATATTGCAGATGCACAGCAGAAAAAATCAAATACTCTTTAACCAGTAAAATATGAACTTCATACAAAAAATATTTCATAAGAGTACTGATCCATTGTCAAACGAAGAACGCATGGATCTGATTGAAAAGTCCTCCAGACAAGTTGGGCCAGGCGTGTTTTACTCTACCATTATTGTTATTGCCTCTTTCCTTCCGGTTTTTTTATTAACCGGCATGGAGGGCAAATTATTTCATCCTCTTGCATGGACAAAAACATTTATTCTGATTGTAGATGCTTTTCTTGCCATCACGCTGACACCAGTATTAATTTCTTATTTATTAAAAGGTAAGCTGCAGCCTGAAGAAAAAAATCCAATAACAAGTAGATTGGAAAAAGTGTATACCCCCATTTTGGTTTTTTGTTTAAAATGGAAAAAAATAATTCTCACCATTAATGTTATACTATTATTAACAGGAACATTCATGCTTACTAAGCTTGGCAATGAATTCATGCCACCGTTAGATGAAGGTTCAATTCTTTTTATGCCTGTAACTTTACCTGATGTTTCGAATTCAGAAGTGAAACGTATTCTTCAGATTCAGGACAAATTAATTAAGTCAGTACCTGAAGTTGAACATGTACTGGGCAAAGCAGGTAGAGCATCAACAGCAACGGACAACTCCCCTATCAGTATGATTGAAACTATTATTTTATTAAAGCCCCATTCACAATGGCGGGAAGGTATTACTAAAAATGATATTATCAATGAACTGAATGCGAAACTTCAAATTCCAGGTGTTACAAATGGCTGGACACAGCCAATCATCAACCGGATCAATATGCTTTCTACAGGTGTACGTACCGATGTGGGTATAAAAGTGTACGGACAGGAGTTAGATTCAATATATGCATTGTCAGAAAAAATTAAAACAGCTATAAAAGACATTGATGGCATAAAAGATTTATATGTAGAGCCTATTGTTGGTGGTAAGTACTTAGACATAAAAATAAAGAAAGATGCTATAGGAAGATATGGTCTAACGGTTGACGATGTTAACATGATTGTTGAAAGTGCTATCGGCGGCATGAATATTACAACAACAATTGAAGGCAGGCAGCGCTTCGCAGTTAATGCGAGATTTGCACAAGCTTACAGAGAAAACATGGAAGAATTAAAACGCTTGCCTGTTCAAACAATGCAGTTTGGAACAATT
Organism: Cytophagaceae bacterium; assembly: GCA_021151805.1. Classification (GTDB taxonomy): domain Bacteria; phylum Bacteroidota; class Bacteroidia; order Cytophagales; family Cytophagaceae; genus Cytophaga. The sequence continues at coordinate 32,763 of JAGKWN010000008.1, forward strand.
ACACTGGAAAGCATTGCAGATATTCATATCACTGATGGCCCTCCGATGATCAATTCTGAAAATGCCATGTTGCGTGGAACAGTATTATTTAATGTACGCGAAAGAGATCTGGGGAGTACAGTAACAGAAGCGCAAGTACAATTAAACAAAATGATTGCTAAAATGCCGAAAGGATATTATGTGGAATGGAGCGGACAATGGGAAAATCAAATCCGTGCAAACAAAACATTGAAATTGATTTTGCCAATTGTAATACTAATTATTTTCATTGTATTGTATGCAACCTATAAATCGTTGAAAGAAGCGTTTGCAACAATGATCACTGTGCCGTTTGCTTTGGTGGGTGGTGTGTTTATGGTCTATTTCTACGGCGTAAACTTATCGGTTGCTGTTGCTGTAGGTTTTATCGCGCTGTTTGGTATGGCAATAGAAACTGCCATGCTTATGGTTATTTATTTAAATGAATCAATGGGAAAACTTGTTCATGAAAAAGGAAATTCAAGAGCCAGCATCACAGATGCGGATGTCCGTAAGTATGTAATCGACGGATCGGCAAAAAGACTCCGTCCAAAGTTAATGACAGTATCTGTTTCTTTGTTTGGGTTAATTCCAATCTTATGGGCGACAGGTGTGGGCAGTGATGTAATGTTACCTATAACAATCCCATTGATTGGAGGTACTATAACTTCTACTATGTATGTATTATTGGTTACCCCAATCGTATTTGAATTGATGAAAATTTATGAACTGAATAAACATGGAAAAATTGATGTACTCGATATTAAAGAATAAACTCACAGGATTTGTGATGTTTATTACCATCTGTGTGCCAGTGCGGGCACAGGTGCTTACGTATGATTCCATCAAATCTGCAATCATACAATCAAATCCAATGTTACAAATGTATAGCAATCAAGCTAAATCATTTGATGCCATGGCAACAGGTGCGAAAGCATGGGATGCACCGCAGATTGGTTTTGGTTTTTTCATGACGCCATATCAAACTTCGTATTGGAAGCCACAAACACAAACCGTTGACGGTATGAATAGCATGATGCCAGGCATGGGCAACCTGATGATACAAGGAAAACAAATGATTCCGAATCCATCAAAGTTACGTGCAAATCAAACATATTTGAGCGCTATGTCTTCTGTGGAATTAGAAACACAACGTACAGCAGCGAATGATTTAATGGCCGAGGCAAAAATGAATTACAACGAAATTCAGATTATAGATAAAAAAATAAAAATATTAACAGAAGCTGAAAAAACGCTTCAAGTAATGATTACAATGGGTGAAAAAAACATGGCTTATAATCAGGAATCCTTGGCAAGCATTTATAAGGCAAAGTCACAGCAAGCATTACTGAAGAAAGACCGTGCTATGTTAGAGAGCGAACGGAGCCGGAATCTATACATGATCAATACAGCGATGAACCGATCAAAGAATATTTTATTTGATGTAGATACTACAATCGTTGTTAAAGAGTATGAAAAAGATGTACTTGATACATCAGACATATTATTCAATCGAAGTGACTTAGCTGCAATCGATAAAAATATCCGCGTAACACAATTAAAACAAACCGCGGAAGCATACAAAAGCAGGCCCGACTTTGGTATCGAATATGGACATATGTTTGCCTTTGGCGCAAATCCAAATCAGTTTACCTTAATGGGTATGGTAACCGTTCCGATAGCACCTTGGTCATCGAAAATGTATAAATCAAACGTAACTGCTGCGATCTACGAAATCAAGGCAATGCAGAATGAGAAAGACGCAATCATAAATGAATCAGTCGGAAAATTATATGGATTACAAAATGAAATCAAATCAACGAAATATCAATTAGAACTATACGAAACCGTTTTATTACCGTCCATTAGAAAGACGTACGATGTATCCATGATTGCGTATGCACAAAATACAGGTGAGCTATTCGAAACCTTAGATGCACGTATGAATTTGCAAATGACACAAATGCAGTATTACGATATTTTATTAAAACTCTTAACACTTCAAGCAGAATATGAAAAGCAACTTCAACTTTATTAATCAGCTGCTACGCATATTGGTGATACTATTGGTATTTGTATCCTGTAATAAGGAAAAAGAAAATGCCAAAGAAAAAATGGATAAGGATATGCACGACCATAGTAAGATGTATTATTGTCCAATGCATCCGGAAGTGACTTCCGATAAACCCGGTATTTGTCCAAAGTGCGGGATGGATTTAGAATTAATGCCTCATACAAATAGCACCGATACATTAGCTGCATTAATCCAACCGACCAATCGTTTTGTTTTATCAGGTTTGAAGGCCATTGTCCCCTCAGCAGAAAATCATGCCGGGAGAATCGGTGTTTTGGGTTACATAACTTACAACCCGGATTACGTAAATACTATTAGTGCGCGTATTGCCGGTCGTGTTGAAAAAATGTATATCAAATACAATTTTGAAAAGGTAACAAAAGGACAAAAATTACTGGATCTGTATAGTCCCGAATTATTAACCGTTCAAAATGAATATCTATATATTCTTCAAACAAATGATATGTCAGATGCGTCTTCAAAAGCAGCGCTGCGATCCAAGATGATTAACCTGGGCATGAATGAAAAAGAAATTTCAGTATTGGAAAAAACAAAACAAGCACATGCTACCGTTACAATTCATGCAACATCAAATGGACATATTCATTTTGTTTCAGAAAACACCGATATGGAAGCGCATGCATTGCGTTTCCCAAACTCAGGAAACACAGCAGATATGAGTGCTGCCAATACTACTGCAGTAGAATTGATACGTGAAGGTGATTATGTAAAAAAAGGCGATGATCTTTTTACCATTGCAGATGAATTCAGTATCTGGGCATTGTTCAAAGTAATGCCTGCAGACATTGGTTCTATACAAACGGGAGATGCGGTAGATGTTATTATTAACTCAACCACCCACTCAGGTAAAGTAGATTTTATAGAAAAGTCATTTGATAATAACGAAGACTTTTATACACTGCGCGTATATATGGCATGCAACGATCACAGTCAATTTAAAATTGGCACATTGATACGCGGCTACATTTCAACTAAAAATAACAAAGATAAAAACCTGTGGATACCCACAGCATCAATCGTAAAGTTAGGGAAAGGGAATTCTGCAGTTTTTGTTAAAAAACAAATGGGCTATGAAGCCCATAAAATTCAAACCGGGAAACAAGCATTTGAATGGATTGAAGTTTTATCCGGATTGAATGTTACCGATAGCATTGCTCCTGTAGCCTCTTACTTAGTAGATAGTGAAGCATTCATTTCAACAGATAACAATTGAGCTATGAAATACATATTATTTCTATTCATTCCATTGTTGCTTTTATCTTGTGCAACGCAAGAAGAAAAAAACAAACAGCATGAGCACAGTACAAAAACATATTATACATGCTCCATGCATCCGCAAATTATAGAACCTAAGCCAGGTAAGTGCCCGATCTGCCATATGGATTTAACGCCTATTTCGGTGGAGCAAATGCAAGCGAATACTATCAAGTTAAGTTCGGAACAGATTTTATTGGCAAACATTCAGACCAAGGTAATCGGATTTGATAACATCGAAAATCAAATTTATGCTACGGGCATTGTTAAAGAAAACGAACGTTCGATAACTGATATAAATACGCGCATAGATGGCAGAGTTGAAAAACTTTTTATCAAAACAACCGGAACAGCTGTTAAAAAAGGCCAGGTTTTGTATGAAATTTATTCTGAAATGCTCACTGCAACACAAAGTGAATTTATTACAAACTGGAAGTTATTAGAACAAAGTCCGAACGATGAATTACTTAAAGCAATTTATAAAAATGCATTCAACAAACTTTCATTATGGGGTTTAACACAAAATCAAATTGAGCAACTGAAACATAGAGATAAACCGCTTATACCTTTTCCAATAACCAGCCCATCAACAGGCATCGTTAAAGCAATAAACGTCTCGGAAGGCTCAACCGTAATGGAAGGGCAAAATTTATTTGAGCTAGTTGATTATACTAGCTTATGGGTCGATGCAAAATTTTATGCAAATGAAATACAAACATCCCAGATTGGAAATAGTATTCAAATTTATTTTGAAGGACAGCCTGCAAAAAATAAAGTTACGGGTAATATAATAGAAATTCTACCACAGGTATTACCTTCTTCAACAATTACTATTGTACGGATTGAATTTAAGAATTCTACATCCGATATTCAACCGGGTATGCAGGCAAACATTATCTTTCAAAAAGAAAGTAACAAATCAATCCTTATTCCTACAAATGCTGTATTAAGAGGTGCAAAAGAAAATACGGTTTGGGTAAAGAATAGTGATGGTTCTTACGAAGCTAAAATGGTTCATATTGGACTAACAAATAGCTCTGATACTGAAATTCTTCATGGATTAAAAGCCGGAGATGAAGTTGTGATTTCAGGGTCGTATTTGTTACAAAGCGAATATACATTTAGAAAAGGGGTTAGCCCTATGGCGGGGCACGATATGAGTAAAATGTAATTAATTAAAAATTAATGAGTATCTTGATTCATCATGAAAAAAGATATTGCTTATATAAAAAACATGGTTTGTCCCCGTTGCATTGCATCTGTAAAAGACATCCTGCATGAATTAAGTATTCCTTTTGACACAGTCGAATTAGGCGAAGCATTACTATATGGCACATTATCTACAGAACAACGAGCTGCGTTAAAAGGTAAATTGGTCGAGCACGGTTTTGAGTTACTGGAAGACAAAAAGGACAAAATTGTTGAAGCAGTAAAAACACACATTATTCAACTGATCAAAGATCCGCTTACAGATCATTCTATAAAATTATCATCGTATCTATCGAAAGAGCTTGGCTATGATTATTCGCACATCAGTTCAATCTTCACCGCAAGCCAGGGTCTTACGATTGAAAAATATGTTATTCTGCAAAGGATTGAATATGTAAAAGAACTGCTTTCTTATAATGAACTAACACTTTCAGAAATTGCAGACAAACTCAATTACAGCAGCCTGGCCGCACTGTCTGCCCAATTCAAGAGTGTTACCGGGACAACACCCTCCCAATACAGATCGCGCAGTAATCCAGGAAGAAAATCGCTGGATAATCTAATTCCATGATTGTATAATTTTTTCTAAAATTCCTGTAACATATTTTTTCCTGTCGTTGATATTTTTGTTTAATACCAAAGAAAACATATATGAAAACATTGCATTTTAAAACCGATGTAAACTGCTCCAGCTGTATTGCTACTGTGAGCCCTGAATTGGAGTTTAAAGACAAAATTGAAAACTGGAGTATCGATATTACCAATCCGGATAATATTCTTACCATTACAACTGACTATACAGAAGAAGAGATTAAAGAAATTTTTAATAAGGTTGGCCATAAGGCAGAGCCTGTTAAGGCTTAAAGAGAAAACATTTAGGCTTTCATTTTATAAACCTTTTCTGTCTTTTTATAAACATTTTTTAGCCTTCAAGAGTATCTTTGCTATCACTAACCAACAAAGATATGAAAACGCTGCATTTTAAAACCAACATCAACTGCGGAAGCTGCATTGCTACTATCAGCCCGGAATTAAACTTCAAAGATAAGATTCAGGATTGGAGCGTTGATATTGCAAGTCCGGATAAGACATTAACTATAACGTCCGATTACACGGAAGCAGAAATAAAAGAAATTCTGGAGAAGGTGGGGTACAAAGCGGAAGCAGTGTAGAGTTAACAAGCATAACCATCAACAAGCGTTTACTGCTATGCTTATTAATGGAGTGATTACACTCTGCGCTCTATACTTTTAACAAGCCTTATAAGACATTTAAAATATAATCATGATTCATACCTATACCGTAACCGGAATGTCCTGCATGGGTTGTAAAGCCAGTGTAGAAAAAGCATTAAGCAATCTTGATGGAGTTATCAATGTTACTGCTGACTTAAAAAAAGCAGAAGCAACAATTGAAATGATTTCTCACATCCCTGTGGTAAAACTACAGGAAGCATTATTACATGCCGGCTTACACTATACCATTGAAGAAGGCGTTCAGAAAGATGCTTCTTCTAAAGAAATAAATCATCCACATACACATAGTCATAAAAAGCTACCCGTTCCGGGCAATGGAATATATTATTGCCCGATGCATTGCGAAGGAGATAAAACCTATGATAAACCAGGTGATTGTCCTGTTTGTGGGATGGATTTGGTTGAACAACCCCGCCTTATTTCTAAACAGCAATACACTTGTTCCATGCATCCGGAAGTGATCAAAGACGAGCCCGGAGCTTGTCCGATTTGTGGAATGGATCTTATACCTTTAGAGCCAAGTGAAAGTGCGGAGGACAAAACGTATAATGAACTTGCTCGGAAAATGAAAATTTCCGTTGTCTTTGCATTACCTGTATTCTTCATTTCAATGTCAGAGATGATACACAACAATCCATTGTCAAATCTTCTGAATATGAATGTTTGGAATTGGATACAATTTATCTTGACCCTGCCTATTGTATTCTATACGTGTTTCATGTTTTTTGTTCGTGCATGGAAATCTATTATCACGTGGAATTTAAATATGTTCACCCTGATAGGAATCGGATCAGGCGTGGCATTTCTATTTAGCGTGGCTGCTTTGATTTTTCCAACTGCTTTTCCCGATGAATTTAAAACCCATGATGGCAGCGTGCATTTATATTTTGAAGCGGTAGCAGTTATTTTAACATTGGTATTATTAGGTCAATTGCTGGAAGCACGTGCACACAGCCAAACAAGCAGTTCAATAAAAGCATTGCTTAAAATGACGCCTTCTGAAGCCACGTTGATTGAAAATGGTCAAGACAAAGTTGTATCTATTCATAATATTATCGTTGGAAATTTATTACGTGTAAAACCAGGTGACAAAATTCCGGTTGATGGGTTGATAAAGGATGGAAGCAGCACGATAGATGAATCCATGATTACAGGAGAGCCCATTCCCGTTGATAAAAAAGAAGGTGATAAAGTAAGCGCCGGAACAATAAACGGAACTAAATCTTTTGTAATGGAAGCTCAAAAAGTAGGTGCTGATACCTTGTTATCTCAAATCATACAAATGGTGAACAGCGCAAGCCGATCACGTGCTCCCATACAAAAGCTGGCAGATCTTATTTCAAAATACTTTGTGCCAATTGTAATTGCAATTTCCGTTATCACCTTTGCGATATGGTCTGTTTGGGGGCCGGAACCGGCCTATATATATGGCTTTGTAAATGCAGTTGCAGTTTTAATTATTGCTTGCCCCTGTGCCTTAGGCTTAGCAACTCCCATGTCTGTTATGGTTGGTATCGGTAAAGGCGCTCAAGAAGGAATACTCATTAAAAATGCTGAAGCTCTAGAAATTATGAATAAAGTAACTGTTCTAATTACGGATAAAACAGGTACAATCACAGAAGGAAAACCATCTGTTAATAAAGTATTTGCTATTGAAGGATATTCGGAAGAAGATCTAATACAGCTAATAGCTTCGTTGAATCAATACAGCGAACATCCTTTAGCAACAGCAGTAACCAGATATGGCAAAGAAAAAGGAATCACATTTATTGACGCAAAAGATTTTGAAGCTATCGCTGGTAAAGGGGTTACAGGCATAATAAATGATAAAAAAGTTTCCTTAGGTAATTTAAAACTTATGGAACACATGCATGTTTCAATTGTAGGCTCATTAAACACATCTATTCTAGAAGAACAAAAGCTTGGCAAAACGGTATCTTATATATCAATAAACCAGGTTGCAGTAGGTTATGTAGCTATTTCCGATGCAATAAAAACAAACAGCAAAACAGCAATTGCTGAACTAATGGAGCAGGGTGTAGAAGTAATCATGATAACCGGCGACAATAAAAATACAGCAAAGGCTGTAGCCGATGAGCTTCACTTAACTAATTTTATAGCGGAATGCCTGCCTGAAGACAAATTAAATATGATAAAAAAATTACAGGCTGAAGGAAAACTCGTTGCAATGGCAGGAGATGGTATCAATGATTCTCCCGCATTAGCACAAGCAAATGTTGGCATTGCAATGGGTACCGGAACAGATGTTGCTATTGAAAATTCTGAAATCACATTGGTTAAAGGTGATCTGCACGGCATTGTAAAAGCAAAAAAATTAAGCCGCAATGTAATGAGAAATATTAAGCAGAATCTGTTTTTCGCATTTATATACAATGTATTGGGTGTTCCAATTGCTGCAGGTATATTGTTTCCTTTTTTTGGATTATTACTTTCGCCCATGATTGCGGCCGCGGCTATGAGTTTGAGTTCTGTGTCAGTTATAGCAAATGCGTTGAGATTAAAAAAAGCTTCTTTGGATTCTTGAAAAAATAATCTGGCTCTGTATCAACTCTCTGCCATAACAAATGCCCGATAATTACTTTTATATAAACTTATCGGGCATTTTTTGTGTTTTGTGCCAGAGTTAAATATTGTCAATAGCATTTTATTTAACTTAATAAATTGCATATATATTTCTTATATTCGTTTAAATCGATACGATTATTTTAGCATTAATGAAAAGTGAATCAACGTATAAGGCTGCACGCATAGTAGCGGAATCTGTAGAAACAATTTTTGCGGACCACCTGAAAAAAGCCACTATACTGGGCGAAGATAATTTAGCCTTCGTGCCCAATTCCTCCCTTATTGATTCCTTTATTGATGTTGGCTTCTGGACAAGTCTTCGCCATGAAGAAGGCCGTACACCCAGAATTTCTTTAGCATACCTGATGCCTGAACAAGCAGGCACTCCAATCATCTTTGCACAGCCGATTCCTTTCACACCGAAAAATTTAACGAAGCTTTCTGCAGGCTATGAGCGCGCAGGTATTCACCTGGGTGTATGGCACGACGAACATAATACACTCTATGTATGGGGCGCTACGCTTAGCCTGCCCAATTGTTGCTTTGTATTAGACATCTCAGAAGCCGGACAAGTCGTGATCAAGCACAGACGCATTGATGGGTTCGGGAAATTTTCAAACATTGCCGTACTGGCCGGCGATGAAATAAAAATTGTGGATGAACAGAATTCAACCAACGGTTCTTGTCCGAAGATTGTAAGTTCTTTGTTGGACTTTACATCCATTACCTCCAGGCACGACACGGTTAATGTTATGTTACAGCTTGCTGTATCCATGCGTTCACATAAACGCGGCGGCACCCTGCTTGTCATTCCTTCACAAACAAAGGAGTGGCGCGAGTCCATCAGTCATCCGCTGCATTATGCAATTAAACCGGTATTCTCAGGTCTGGCAGATTTGATCAAGCAAAATAAAATTGATAACTCCATTCCCAACTGGCAGGCTGTGTTATCCAAAGAAGTAGATATCATCGGCGGACTTACGGCTATTGATGGAGCGACCATTATCAATGATGAATATAAATTGCTGGCTTTCGGCGAAAAGATTGTTCAGCGTGTAGGCCAACCTATTATTGAACGAGTGATCGAAACAGAACCAATCAAAGAAAATAAACCAACCGTTGTGTTTCCTTCAAAAACAGGAGGCACAAGACATACCTCTGCTGCACAATTTGTACAGGACCAGCCCAACTCGATTGCACTGGTAGCTTCGCAGGACGGCCGTTTTACCGTGTTTGCCTGGTCTGCCAAAGAACAGCTGGTACAGGCACACCGGATTGATTCGTTATTGTTATAGTTATGCTATATGAGTAACATTTTTTATTTCATTCTTGCAGCATTATTTGAATTTGCCAGCTTTTACTTATTCTGGGCGCATTCAAGTTCTGACAAATCAATATGGATAACAATTGCCGCAATCACATGCCAATTTGCATTTTGGTATGTAGTAAAAAAAATAGATAAGAGCTTGTTAAGAAAAGCCTATATACTATATAGCAGTATATTCATTGTATCTACCTTATTGTGGATGTATAAATCAGAAAATTTTTCTCCGGATACATGGGATTATATATTAGTTGGCAGTGCTCTTACAGGAATCATGATTTTATGTATTCCCAGGATCAAATAAACCTTTTATCTTCCATATAAAATATTTAACTTTTATATACGTCTACTGTGTAAAGACACATTGACTATCATCTTATTCATTATCTGATCCGTTCGTCTTATGAAAATTAGAGCAATCGTTACCGGCGCTACAGGCATGGTTGGTGAAGGCGTCATGCATGAATGCCTTCAGCACCCCAATGTTGAAGAAGTACTCATCATCAACAGAAAACCTTCGGGACATAAACATCCTAAATTAAAAGAGATCGTCCACACGAATTTCTTTGATATTACACCAATCCAGGACCAACTGGTTGGTTACAATGCCTGCTACTTCTGCCTGGGAGTTTCTTCCATTGGTATGAATGAAGCAGACTATACTAAAATGACTTACACGCTTACGATGCATGTTGCCGAAACATTAAGCCGGTTAAACAAAGACATGACCTTCTGTTATGTTTCCGGAGCTTCAACAGACAGCACAGAGAAAGGCAAACTGATGTGGGCACGCGTAAAAGGGAAAACAGAAAACGACCTCACCAAACTTCCATTTAAGGATGTATATAATTTCAGACCAGGCTACATGCAGCCTACACCGGGTTTAAAAAATACATTGAAGCCATACAGATACATGGCATGGATGTATCCGTTTTTTAAAGTTGTATTTAAAAATAGTGTATCAACGTTAAAAGAAGTTGGTGATGCGATGATCAACGCAACAATCTTCGGTTTCAATAAACAGATCCTGGAAGTACCGGATATAAAAGTGCTGGCAAAGCAGACCAGTTTTGTTAAGTGACTTAAATTTTGCAGCAAGATCCGGAAAGGAAGTGGTTTACTTAATACTTTGTAAACCAATCAAAGCTGTGATGTATAATCTCTTCCTTCTCGTTTCGTATATACTGCAGGTAAGCATTCGCAACCGGAGAAAAATTCCTGTTCTTTAACCAGATCAGGCACCAGGTAGTCTGTATCGGAAAACCTTTCACCGGGATAATCTGCAGATCTTTATTATTGAGTTCATTCTTAATACCTATCAATGGCATAATGGAATAACCAAGCCCGGCGATAATAGCCTGCTTCACGGCTTCATTGGATGTCAATTCCATTTTTTTACGTATAGGCAGTTTATTTTTACTGATAAAACGTTCCATGGCAAGCCTCGTACCCGACCCCTGTTCACGGAAAATCAGTGGTAGTTCTTCGAAAATGTTTTTATCATAAGGTACTTTTTTAAATTTCTTCTCATTATTGCCTACTACATAAAGTCTGTTTTTCATAAGTTCTACTTTATCAATAGGTACATTTTCGGGCAGTACGGATACAAGGGCAAAATCTACCTCATTATTCAAAAGGCTTTCCATTACCTTGCTCTTATTTGTTACATCCAGCAATAACTCAATACCCGGCTGTGCTTTCAGGAAAGCGGAAAGAAAATAAGGTATAATATATTTACCAGTAGATACACTTGAAATTTTAAGCCGTCCTGACAGGTGGCCTTTAAAGGCCATTGCTTTATAGTTGATAGCATATACTTCGTTAAGTATGCGTTCTGCCATTTCAAAGATCTCCATTCCGAAATCCGTTACATAAAGCTGACGGCCGATTACTTCCGTAAGTGCTACATCAAACTGATCCTGAAAATTTTTAAGCTGTATGGAAACTGCAGGCTGTGTCATATGCAGCTCGGCTGCTGCACGGGTTATGCTCCTGCAATGAACCACTTTAACAAATACCTGTAATTGATGTAATGTATAATTCATAAATATATTTTATGGTTTTCATATTAAATATAAATAAAAATATATGAACAACAAACTCTAATATTGTGTCGCCGGTTGAATGAACCGATTATGTATAACAAGTAACCTACACAGCAAATGACAAAGATTACAGTAGCAAAAGGAGACGGCATAGGGCCGGAAATTATGGATGCAACACTGCGTATCCTGCAGGCTGCGGGTGCGCAGCTTGAAATTGAAGAAATTGAAGTCGGAGAAAAAGTTTATCTGAGCGGTAACACATCAGGTATTTCAAAAGAATCATGGGATATTATCAGAAAAAATAAGGTGTTCCTGAAAGCTCCGATCACAACTCCTCAGGGCGGCGGTTACAAAAGCTTAAATGTAACAACCCGCAAGTTCCTGGGCTTGTATTCGAATGTACGGCCATGCATGAGCTATGCACCATTTATAAAGTCAAAGCATCCGCAAATGGATGTCGTAATCATACGCGAAAATGAAGAAGACCTTTACGCCGGCATTGAACATCAGCAGACAGATGAAGTAGTACAATGCCTTAAGCTGATCAGCCGCCCGGGCTGCGAAAAGATTATCCGCTATGCGTTTGAATACGCCAGACAGTATGGTCGCCGTAAAGTGACCTGTTTTACCAAAGACAATATCATGAAACAGACGGATGGTTTGTTCCACCAGGTCTTTGACGAGATCGCCAAAGAATATCCGGACATTGAAAACGAGCACTGGATCATTGATATCGGCGCTGCAAAACTTGCTGACACACCGGAAGTATTTGATGTTATTGTTACACTCAATCTCTATGGCGATGTACTCTCTGACGTGGCCGCTCAAATTGCCGGGTCTGTAGGTCTTGCAGGCTCATCCAACATCGGACCCGAGTGTTCCATGTTTGAAGCCATACATGGTTCAGCACCGCGCAGAGCCGGACAAAACATGGCTAATCCTTCAGGCTTGCTGCAAGGTGCACTACTGATGCTGAATCACATTGGCCAATCAGATGTGGCTTCTTCGGTACAGAATGCCTGGCTGAAAACTATTGAAGATGGCATACACACCTATGACATTTACAATGAAGTTACCAGCCGGGAAAAGGTTGGCACGCGGGAATTCGCAGATGCGGTAATTGCGAACCTGGGAAAACTTCCTCAACACTTGAAAGCTGTCAACTTTGAAGGCAGTAAAAAACTTGAACTGCCTGCATATGTACGCAAAGCCCCCGCTAAAAAAGAACTTGTTGGTGTAGACCTCTTTGTTCATTGGAACGGTCAACACGCAGCAGAGCTTGCCGCAAAACTGCAGCAAATACAAAGCGATAAGGTTATGCTTACCATGATCACAAACAGAGGAATTAAAGTCTGGCCGGATGGATTCCCTGAAACCTTCTGCACAGACCATTGGCGCTGCCGCTTTAAACCTTCTGATGAAAAAGGCATGGATGCTAAAGATATTGTTAGCCTGCTTTCAGCAGCCCTGGCAACACACATTGATGTTGTCAAAACAGAAAACCTCTTCCTCTTTAATGGTAAACCAGGATTCTCTCTTGGCCAGGGACAATAAATAACTCACACTTAACCAATAAAACAAATGGACTTACAACTTCTAAAAGGAACATACTCTAAAGCGGAAGCACTGGGCCTGCTGACAAAACTGATTGATGTCAAAATCAAATTCCATGAAGAAAAAATAAAAAACACCGATAGTATCGAAGACATCAAGATGCGTGAAACGAGAATTAAGGAGCTTCAGAAAAATCTATACGAAGCCAGAATATTTATTGAAAGACTATCAGAAAAAGATATAGCACTTACCGGTAAAATACAGCTGTAACATGAAAGAAAAAAAGATCACAGAAAAGCAACCTTTGATAGAAGGCAGCTTTCACCCGGATGAAGCGAATGAAATTATACGTAGCCTGTTTAATTACAAAATTCAGTTCCACACGGTTACTGCACTGAGTATATGGGTACGTACAGGACAGGACCCACAGTACCATCATAAAAGGAAAAGTGAGCTGGCGCAATCGCTGAAAGAAGTGCTGAAAGTGATTGAACAGGCTAAGGAAAGTGGCAAGCTGCTTCGTATTGCAAGTAACGTGCAGGTTACAATAACAAATACACCTATCTGAAAATTTTTTCCCGGATACCGGAATACTGGTATCCGGGATTTACTGCTAAGCTTCAAACAAAGTATGGGTTTCATTTATTAAACTATAACTATTGCAATGAATTCCGCAGAGTATACTGCTATACACAAGCTCTTTCATGAATTGTATAAATCGCCTTTCCGTGAAAAGAAAAGCAGTACAGAGCTATCTTCAAAGCATGCAAAACAGAAATTTTCATTAAACGTTTTTCTGGATCAGTTGCTTGAAACAGGTGCAGCCTGCCAGCTGGCTTATTTCCGAAACAACATGACGCCTCCCGAAGTACGTAAACTGATTTCAGAAATGCATTTTCCTATTTTGCTGTTTGCCCACATTGATAATAATCCTGTGCCTGTCATTCTGCACAAGGATGGCAAGAACTGTTTTCAGTATATATTACAAAATGGCTCGTTCAAAAAGGCTGAAGTAAATGATGACCTTATAAACTTATGTCTTGTTCCTGGCGGTGATTCAATGGCTTCCGCAGACACAGTAATAGTTGTAACCTGCTTTCCGAATAAATCAGTCTTTTCAGAAGAACCTTCAGAAGGAAGTCAAAACATTGACTCAGCATTACGCACCTTCAATCGTTTCTTTCGTGTATTGCATTCAGAAAAACGTGAAATAGGGTATCTCTATATCTATGCGGTTATCTCAGGCATCATCGGTTTGTCTTTGCCGCTGGGCGTGCAGAGCATCATTGGTTTTATTTCCAGCGGTGAAATTTCAACATCTGTAATTGTACTCATATGTCTGATCATTACCGGGATTCTCATTGTTGGAGGTTTGCAAATCATGCAGTTGTGGCTGGTTGAACATATACAGCAACGCATCTTTACAAAAACCGCATTTGATTTTGCTTTCCGCATTCCTAAAATCAAAATTGAATCTGTACTGAAATACTACCCGCCTGAACTGATGAATCGATTCTTTGATATCATTACACTACAAAAGGGATTAGCAAAGATGCTGCTTGAATTTTCGGCTGCCTTGTTACAGATTATTTTCGGACTGATCCTACTGTCGCTTTATCATTCTTCCTTTATATTCTTCGGAATGTTTCTGGTGGTTGTGCTGGCACTTATCATCCGTATTACAGGACGCAAAGGATTAAAGACAAGTCTGAAGGAATCAAAATACAAATATCAGGTTGCTAACTGGCTCGAAGAAATCGCACGCTCTGTCAGCACATTCAAGCTTGCTGGTTACGCCAATCTTCCTATGGAAAAAACAGATCAGTATGTAAGCGGTTATTTATACGCCCGGAAAGACCATTTCAGAATTCTTGTAATCCAGTACATTGGCTTTATAGGATTCAAGACGCTGGTTACAGGAGGCCTGCTTATTATCGGATGCGTACTGCTGATTGAAAAACAAATTAACATCGGACAGTTTGTTGCTTCAGAGATCATCATTATCCTGATCATGAATGCCGTTGAAAAAATTATTATCCAGCTTGATACTGTTTACGATGTGCTTACCAGCATTGAAAAAATAGGAATGGTTACCGACCTACCCATTGAAGTACCCACAGGCATAGACCTTCGCCATATCTCCGCCGATAAAGGTCTTGGCATTACTATCAGAAACCTCACTTACAAATACCCGGCAGAGCCCGGTTACATTCTTAAAGGTATAGACCTGGATGTGCAGCCTTCAGAACGCATATGCCTGTCGGGTTACAGTAGTTCAGGAAAGACAACTTTCGTAAACATCATGCTTGGATTCCTGACCTCGTATGAAGGCCTGATTGCTTACAACAATATATCCCTGCGAAACATCAACAAGAACAGCCTGGTAAGTATAACCGGTGATAATGTTTCACAGGAAGACCTTTTTGATGGGTCGCTGATTGAGAACATTACACTAGGACGTACACATATTTATCTGGAAGATGTGCTGTGGGCAATTGAATGCGTTGGTCTGGAACATTTTGTACAATCCCAGCCGGAAGGCCTCCATACACATCTGGTCAATGGAAAGCTAGGCATATCTGAAAGTGTGGCACGCAAAATTATTCTTGCCAGAAGTATTGTAAGTAAGCCAAGGCTGCTTATTCTGGAAGACTTCATGCTGGGTATGGAAAAGGAAACAAAAGTTAAACTGCTGGCTGTGCTATCGGATCCGGCTCATAAATGGACACTCATTGTTATTTCCAACGACCCGGATATTATGCGACTCAGCAACCGCACATTCATCATGAAAGAAGGCCGCATTCTTTGTAGCGGCAGTTATGATGAGATTAAACAGAACTTTCACTTTAACGATCTTATCTGATGCATACAAACCTGTATTCACCTTCTTTAGCTGAACATGAAAAGCTGCAGGCAGTGCGCCTGGTGTATACACCTTCCCTGCCCCACAAGCTTGCCTGGTGGTGCGGCAGTCTTTTCATGCTGCTTGTCATTTCATTGTTCCTTCCATGGACACAGAATATTTCTTCAAGAGGAGTAATCAATTCATTCAACCCTGCAGACCGCCCTCAGACAATTCAGTCTACCATCGCCGGAAGAATTGAGATGTGGCATGTCAGAGAAGGGCAGGCAATTAAAAAAGGTGATACGATACTGCGGCTCTCCGAAATTAAAGACAAATATTTTGACCCCGCTTTACTGCCGCGAATGAATGAACAGATTCAATCCAAAGAAGACGCCCTGGCTGCTTCCAGAGGAAAAATCCTTTCTTTAAGCAAGCAGGTAGAAGCGTTAAAATCAGGCCTGGCATTCAGCCTTTCAAAAGCAAGAAATAAAGTAAACCAGTCGGTGTTGAAAGTGCAGAGTGACAGCATGGATCTGCAGGCTGTAAGAATAGAAAATAAAATTGCAGCAGACCAGTTTGAGCGGCAGCAGAAATTATACAACCAGGGACTCAAATCTCTCACCGAACTTGAACAGCGTAAACTTAAACTACAGGAAACTTCAGCAAAAGCCGTAAGCATAGAGAACAAATACAATGCTTCACGCAACGAACTTGCTAATGCAAGGCTGGAATTATTTGCATTGCAAGCCGAATACCAGGACAAGATTGCCAAAGCCGAATCAGAGATGAACAGTACGATGTCATATATTTACAATGCTGAAGCAGAAATCTCAAAAATGCGAAATGAATATTCAAATGTTGAGATCAGAAATTCCTTCTACTATATCACTTCACCCCAGGATGGTTGTGTAATCAAGGCACAGAAACAGGGTATTGGTGAAACAGTGAAAGAAGGCGAAGCAGTTGTTACCATCATGGCATTAAATCCGGATCTCGCGGTTGAATTGTATGTGAAGCCGATGGATGTTTCACTTCTTAAACCAGGCAGCAGAATCCGTCTGCAGTTTGATGGATGGCCTGCATTTGTTTTTTCAGGCTGGCCCGATGTAGGCTTCGGCACTTTCGGCGGCAAGGTAGCGGTGATTGACAATATAGATACCGATGGCAAATACCGTGTGCTGGTGGTGCCTGATGAAAGCCAGGCACCATGGCCTGCAACACTGCGTGTAGGTACAGGCGCAGCTGGCTGGGCTATGTTGAATGATGTGCCGTTATACTATGAAATATGGCGGCAGATGAATGGTTTTCCGCCGGATTATACAGGCAATATGCCGTCAGGAAAAAATAAAAAGGCTAACGTCAAAAAAGAATCTGAACAATAATATGCCAGCAATACTCCATAAAATGATCGCGTTGATATGCATCATTATAAGTGTCAGACTGCATGCGCAAGACAGCATACAGGTATTAACCTGCGAAGAATTTTTTGTGTTGATAGAAAGCAATCACCCGGTAGCCCGCCAGGCGTCTTTACTTCCTGAAAGCGCGCGCTATGAAATCAGATCTGTAAGAGGCGTCTTTGATCCGAAGCTCAACGCAGAATTTTATCAAAAAGAATATCTCTCAAAAGAATATTACACGCTTTCTGATAATTACCTGCGAATACCTACATGGGTGGGAATTGATATTAAAGCAGGTTATGAACGTAATACCGGAGACTTTGTTAATGGAGAACACCTGACACCTGAAGCCGGACTCACCTATCTGGGATTGTCTGTACCCATTGGCCAGGGAATGATTATTGATGAACGCCGTGCCCAACTCCGGCAGGCCCAGCAGCTAAAACAGATTGCTGAAGCAGAAAAGATAAAACTCATCAATAAGCTGCTGCTGCAGGCGGCTAAAGACTATTGGGACTGGATGTTTTATTACAACAAACTCATACTTGTTCAGCAAAGTTTTGACGCAGCGTCTTTGAGATACGAAGGAATAAAGACAAGAGCAGAGAATGGAGATCTTGCTGCCATTGATACAACTGAAGCGGCTGTGCAGGTACAGAACTTCCGGATCATGCTGGCTGCAGCAAATGTAGAATACAGTAATGCCAGTATTATTGTGTCGAATTACCTGTGGACAGAAGATGGTTTTCCGCTGGAAATAACACCGAAGCTTATTCCTTCAGAGCATGCTGGCGTTTCACCTCTGATGACTGAACAGGTTGAAACACTCGTGGAGCGTGCCGCAACCCATCCTGAAATGTTGAAGCTCGATGCAAAAATTAAACAGCTTGAAACCGAACGTATGCTGCGTGCTGATAAATTCAAACCAAAACTATCCATCGAATATAACGTGCTGCGGCAAGGTTTTCCCGGCAGTGGAAATACCCTCAGCTTTCCTTACATGAGTGATAACTATAAGTTTGGTGCAACGGTAAGCTATCCATTGTTTTTACGCCAGGAACGTGGAAAGATGCAGCTGACAAAAATTAAAATACAGGAAGCAAATTTTGAACGGATGCAGGCCAACCGTGAAATCACAAACCGGATACGTACTTCTATAAATGAATGGCAGGCCGCAGAGCTTCAGGTGAAGCTACAAAAAGAACTTGTAAAAAGTATGGAAGTTCTTACAGAAGCAGAACGGATTCGTTTTGAAAACGGTGAAAGTTCAGTTTTCCTGATAAACACACGGGAGTTAGCCTTGATTACAAGTGAACTGAAATTGTATGAACTGAAAGCAAAGGCTGCCAAATCTGCCGCACATGTGCAATGGTCGGTAGGTTCAATGACACAGTAATATTCAATGGTATAATCAAAAATAAATGGTCTGCCTATTATACACGCTTTTCTGTGTACTTGTCATAAAAATAATTCCGGCTACGAAAAACAGGTTGCACTGCACTTAACACACCCTGTAACAGCGTAAAACAATTTGAATATTTCTTAATATTAATATATTGCACAAATATTAACTATCTCTGATTATGGAAAAAGTTTGGTTTATAACAGGCTGCTCAACAGGCTTCGGTCGCGCACTGGCAAGCCATGTGTTAAGCATTGGTCACAACGTGGTTGTAACGGCGCGTAAGATTACAGACATCAGTGATCTGGTTGTTGGTCATGAGGCCCGGGCATTAGCTTTATCCCTCGACGTTACAAAACCTGAGCAGATCACCGCTGCAGTGAGCCAAGCCGTCGAGCGCTTCGGCCGTATTGATGTGCTGGTTAATAATGCCGGTATCGGGTATTTTGGCGCCGTTGAAGAAAGTGAAGACGAGGCTGTACGGAAAATGTTTGAAATCAATTTCTTTGGTTTAGGCAACATGACGAAAGCTGTATTACCAATCATGCGCAAACAGCGCAGCGGTCATATCATCAACATTTCCTCTGTGGGTGGTTTGGTTGCTTTCCCTGCGTTGGGATATTACAATGCAAGCAAGTTTGCGGTGGATGGTTTATCCGAATCGCTTTCAAAAGAAGTGGCGCATCTAGGCATACATGTTACCATTGTAGCGCCAAGCGGCTTCCGTACCGACTGGGCCGGCCGTTCGGCAGAGAACAGTAAAATCGTGATTGCAGATTATGCAGACACTGCCGGTGCTAATAAATCCTTCATCCGCGGTTATAGCGGCAACCAGCCGGGCGACCCCAAACGTGCCGCACAGGCAATTGTCAAAGCAGTAGAATCCAAAGAACCTCCTTTGCGTTTATTACTGGGCGCTGCAGCACTTAAAGGCGCTACAGCCAAATTGGATGTGCTGAAAAAAGATTACGATGCATGGAGCGAAACTACGGTGTGGGCAGATAATCCGAAGGGCGAGTGATTATGAATATGATCCGCAGGGGCGGAATGAATTCTTGACAACATGCTTAAAATAAACCTTCCATAAATAATACTTGTACTTCAAACGCTCCAAGGGTTTAATTCAATAAATGCTTAGCCAACGAAATTCTGATAAAATTCATCAAATAAAAAAGCGCATCATGTTATATACATGAATGCGCTTTTTTTATACACTGGCACTGAATACTTCCCCCACATTATACTCCGGCTACTCTCTCACAGTGGCTTTCCGGGGATAAGTCTTTCAGTTAGATAAAAAATATTTGTAAGGTTTTATGGCATTTTAGAAATCAGCAAATTGATATTCGCCATCAGGTCTTGAGGATCATCGATCATAACCATGTGCCCTGAATTTGGTAGCGCTACATGAGTAAAATCTGTTACACCATTTTTTAACGTTTCATGTCCATCATACCAATTCTGGCGATCAGCAGCCGTGACTGGTGTATCTGCTTTCGTTGCCGTTAGTACAATGACAGGTATATCCGGTAAATTGCCAAGCGTAGCCATATAGTCCAGATCTTCCAACCATTCCCTGGCTTCCAATGTTGCACCAAAGGTTAGGCCGTAAGAACTCCAATAATCATACATCGCATCTTCATCTGCTTGTGTTGGTTTCGTGTACGTTTTTTCATACACTTCATTCGAAGGATCAACCAGTAGTAAGCCTGCCATCCGGGTTGGATTTTTAATGGCCCAGTCTCTTACAATAAAACCACCTAATGAATGGCCAACAAGTATTACTTTTCGCCCCTGAGCAAACGTATCTATAACACCCGTCAGTTCACTTTGTAATTGGTTGATGTTTCGGGGAACAGGTCCTTTGTATTCTGATTGTCCGCGATAGGCGCGGTCATAAGTAACAACATCCATACGTTGACTTGTTTTCATTACAATATCATTCGTATTCCAGATCATATGGTCATCTCCTAAACCCGATTCAAAAACAACTAAATATTTTGAATGTTGAATAATTGAGAATGCAGCCAATTTATGCGTTCCCAAATCAACATAAGATTGTTTCAGTATGGCGCCTGCGGCAGGCGTAAGCGGAGGTCCTGGACTGCAAGCAGCCATTGATAGAATTACAAGCACCGTGAAAAGCATAACTCTCATTTTCTTCATTTCCATAGATCTGGGATTTTAAATAGTCTCATTTACAACGTAAAACTATCTAAACCGGCATCAACGGACTTTTCGGTTTTAAAATTTGACTTTACAATTCGCCAAAACTGATTTATAAAATTCAAAAAAAGGTTTACAGTTCTTAAAAAATGGGCTAATTTTTAAATTCTCCGGGGGCCTGCTTTACAATTTCCTTGAAAACTCTATTAAAACTTGATGGAGAATTAAAACCTGTTTTGTAAGCAATTTCAGATATGGAGTAAGAAGAATTTTTGAGATATAGTTTAGCAGCCTCAATTCGGGTATGGTTTAAAAAAGCTTTAAACGACATGCCTACATGCTCTTTTAGTATTTCCCCTATTTTATATTCCGGAACCTGTAAATAATTGGCAAGATCAATTGCCTTTAACTCACTGTTTGAATAATGTTCTGATATAAATGTGTGGATCAGATTTTTTAAATCACGGCTTTCTGTTTCAAAATCAAAATCATCTGAATACTTTATGGTCAGCTGTATTCTTTTTTGTTTTTGGTATAATATAAGGTGTATTCCCAAAAACAGAGTCAACACAACTCCGGCAAAAATGGTCAGCTTTGTAAATAAGCCACTATAATCGCCAACCAATGAAAGCTTTGTAATTTTAAATTCCCGTTCCTGACCAACAATAAAACCCGGATCGCTGAAAATGGATATATAGCCAACATAATTTATATCCCACGATTTGATGTCCGACTCAGCAATGTGATTATTGGTGTACCACCATTCCGGAATAGAATTAAAACTATTGAATGGAATTTCCAACGCATTTTCACCTTGCTCAACGATATAAATATTATGGTATAATGGAGCTACATTTCTGGTGATTGAATCGCTGATTCCTTCTTTCAAATTATAAATGCGCATTGCCAGCCGCTGCTTTTCCTGGGTAAAAATCTGTATTTCCAGCTTGTAATTTTTTAAACTGAAAAATGCATTATCGGCCCTTCTGATCTGAATACCTGCATAAGGATATTGTAATCCTTTTTCCAGCCGGCATTTAAATATCATTTCATCCTTGGTTCGGGAAATAAGTTCTGATTTTGAATTTCCCCGATCCCAGGCATCAGAAAACGTTTCAATCAGATACTCCGGTGAAGCCAGTATATTTATGGTTTCTTTTTTATAAAATAAAAATACCACAAGGCTGCTTATCAGTAAAAATACAACAACCACGATCAACTGAATACGCAATTGCTTTTTATTAAAATATTCCTTCAACAGATTTGGTAATTTATGGTTGAGCGTGCCAAGGCAATTGCAATTTAATTATAATTATATTTAAAAGGCATTTCTAATTTGAAAAATGAACTTCGCTTACATTTCACCCTTGGAGGGTTTGCTGGTTCAAATGATGCGTTGGCGAGCAGCAAAAAAAGTATCTCTAACGAGCTGTGTGAGAAAGAACTTGTTCAAATTTACCAAAATTACGTACAAACACTTTAAATACCATTAAATAAATAAGTATTTATACGTAATTATGCATCGTTATCCAAAATTAAGCATAGCGAAATGAAAATCCCTGCTCTGACTTCACTTACCTCGAAAATCAGGTTTCTCTTATTATTCCTCGCCTTCTTTTACCACTTCACCAACCATGGTCAGATTATAGATACTACACAATCTTATCAGCATGCAGAAGACATTGTCGTATCGGCTTCCAAACAACCGGAAAGTATTCTGCAAAGTCCGGTTAGTATTGAAACTCTAGACACCAGTGCCATAAAGACTTCTGCGCAACCAACCTTTTTTGATGCATTGGAAAATGTGAAAGGCTTACAACTGATACAGCCAAGCTTAGGTTTCAAAGTCATTAATGCGCGTGGTTTCACTAATACAACCAATGTACGCTTTGTACAAATGGTTGACGGCATGGATATACAGGCACCCCACATCGGCGCGCCAATTGCAAACTCCATGGGCCCAAGTGATCTGGATATTTTACAGGTAGAAGTTATTCCCGGTTCGGCCTCGGCGATGTATGGCATGAATGCCATCAACGGGCTTGCAAACTTTATTACAAAAGACCCTTTTACATACCAGGGTTTGAGCATCTCACAAAAAGTTGGGGTAAACCACGTGAATGATAATCTGAGCAAGGCCACGCCATATTATGAAACCAGTCTACGTTATGCGCAAGCCTTATCAAACCGTTTTGCGTTTAAGGTAAATGGTACGTTTATGCAGGGCACCGATTGGTATGCGAATAATTATACAGACTTAAACCCTACTGCCAACAGTACCACAGGCCTGCCGGCCGACAATAATCCGGGTAAGGATTATGTAAACGTTTATGGTGACGAATCATCCAACAGAAAAACGCTGACACTCGGCGGCAAACAATATGTTGTAAGCCGCACGGGTTATCCGGAATATGATCTTACTTCCTATAAATTGCAGAATGTAAAAACAGATGCGACACTGGTTTATAAAATCCGGAACAATCTTTCTATTTCATACACCTATCGCTTTGCATTCATCAATACTACTTACCAGCGTACCAATCGTTTCAGGCTGGAAGATTATATTACACAGCAGCAAGCACTTTCACTTAGCAGCAACAGCATACAATTCAAAACGTATTTCACTTCTGAAAATACGGGGCAATCTTATAACATCCGTTCCATGGGTGAAAACCTGGATCGTTATTATAAGTCGAACGATAACTGGTTCAACGATTATAAAACCGGCTACAATAACGGCGTTACAAATGGCCTGTCTACACCAGATGCACTGGATTATGCACGTACCTTTGCAGACCAGGGAAGACCGCACCCGGGTACACCGGAAGCAGATGCTATCATGAAATCATTAGGCGAAATTAATAACTGGGATAAAGGCGCAGCCCTGCGTGTAAGAGATTATATGTACCATGCAGAATTTCAACACAACTTAACACAAGTTTTATTGAAATCTTGGAAATCAAAATATAAGGTCGACCTGATGTATGGCGGTGATTTCAGGGAGTACATTATAATACCCGATGGCAATTATTTTATCAATCCTACAGACACAACAAAAAATCTTACCTATAAACGTTTTGGAGGTTTTGTACAGGCAACAAAATATTTAATGAAGGAAAAAATAAAAATAAACGGCGTGTTGCGTGTAGACAAAAACGATTATTATTCACCGAAATTAAACCCACGCATAGCTGTTGTATACGCGCCGAATAAACAGCATAGTGTGCGGATCTCAGCACAAAGCGGCTACCGCTTCCCCAGCTTGTTTGAAGGGTTCTCAAACGTAAACAGCGGCGGTGTAAAACGTGTCGGCGGATTTCCTGTAATGTCAAATGGTATTTTTGAAAACAGTTATTTGCGTACTTCCATCGATGCTTTTAATAAAGCTGTTACGGCAGACGTGAACACCGGCGGTATGACAAAAGCTGATGCTATAACCAAAGAGCAGCATTTGTTAAAACAAAATCCATACACCTATCTGCAACCGGAACATGTAACCAGTTTTGAACTTGGTTATAGAAGCAGGCTTTTTAAAAACCTGGTCGACTTGAACATGGATACATACTTCAATAATTACAAAAACCTGATTGCGCAGGTAGAAGCTTATATACCGAAAGGCAATAGTCCCGACAGTGTGGCCTATTACCTGAATAATACTGCCACACAAGACCGCTACCGTTTATGGACAAACTCCCAGACAGTGAGTTATAATGTTGGAGGAACGGCAGGACTGTATTTCAATTTGCCGAAAGATTTTAAAGTTGGTGGAAATGTGACCTTGGCAAAGTTATACAGAAAAACTTCGCAGGATGGTTTGGAAGATGGCTTCAACACACCAACATGGATGTATAATTTGTCTATACAAAATCCACGGATCTATAAAACCATTGGTGCAGGAATCAACTACCGCCGCCAGAACGGATATCTGTGGCAATCATCGCTGGCAACAGGCCATGTAGCTGGCTATTATACGCTTGATACATCTGTGCAATGTGACTTAGTGAAAGAAAAATTAAATGTAAAAATCGGCGGAACAAATATTCTGAATATGTATTACTATTCATTCATCGGCGGCCCGTCGATAGGAGCATTTTATTATGTGAATGTGTTGTTTAAGATTTAAGGATTGCTTCGCTGGCACAAGCAAATGTGTACTGGCGCCAGTCTTTGTCAGCCGCGACAGAGGTGGCTTATTCCCTCTTTACTCCCACCTCCAGCCTATGTCCAGTATAAACACCGATACCAACGCTTAAAGCGATGGTATCGGTTGGAATCTTCTACCGCGGTCTTAGGCAAGCCCACGACTAAAGCCATGGGTTAAACAATCTCGCTGGCGAGAGATTGATAATTTATAATTCATCCTTTAAGCAGCGCGCTCAGCTCCGTCAGCGTTCCTCTACCTTCGTCTTTGTTGTACCACTTCTGCAGTTCAATTTTCAGTGTTTCGAAGTCGGCCTTTTCTTCTTTCAGCTTATCATAAACGGCCTGACAGGCTGCAGGCCTCGGTCCCCAGGTAGCCAGGTCTTTACCGGTTTCATCCCGAACGATTAGTTTAGGAATAGACTTCCCGCCGTTGGTTAAATAGGTATTGATCCGGAAGGGCTCTGAATCGCGCAGTTCATAATCTACTTTGATCAACGGATTCAGTTGGGTAATCATATGCAGAAACGGAACAATGTGTGCTGCATCGCCGCACCAGGGCTCGGTAATGATGATCCATTCCTGAGGAGCCTGTATATCCGAAATAACCTTTTTGATTTCGGGCGACAAAACACCATGTTTAAGCCAGCGGCTCATTCTCGACCAGTTCAATTTTGTATAATTGAAATAATCCGGATTATCGTATGGGGCAGATGGATTGGGGTTGTCGAGGATGGATTCAAAATATTGTAAGTAAGACTGGAAATTCATGGGGAGGTAATTTATTGTGTGGTATAATAACCAAAATAAAAGCGGCGGAGTTCCATTGCTGCTCGTTGGTTTGCTTAACAAATGCTTACGCCAGCTGAGTCCGAGATTGTTTCATCTATGTGGTCCGTCCGCCGCGGCGGAGCTACAGACAACGGTGAGGAGAATTGATTTATCTCATCTTTCTTCCATCTTACGGGTAACTGAGAAGCTTCTCTGCACTGACTTTTACACTAAATTTTTAATACAACTTATAAGTCATAATTAAACTTTGTATATTCAACGCATATTTAGAACTATTAACCACTTGAATGAAACCTCGTTTGAAAAGAATATTGATTTTTCTCTCTATACCATTTCTTTTGGGGGGGATTATCCATTATACTCTTTCATACCAGGTAAAACATATTTTACAGTTGCTGGTAGAAAAAGAGTCTGATGAAGCTTATAAGCTCAATGCTTCAAAAATTGACATCTCATTCTGGAACAAAAGTCTTATCGTTGAGCATGCGCAGATCATCAGCGTTGACAGCACGAAGGCAAAGACACATTACACGATAGAACTCCCACGGATGTATTTAAGCATTAGTTCCTGGAGCAGCCTGCTCATACAGCACAAAGCATCCATCGACAGTGTACACTTCATTAATTCCAAAATCAGAATCCACGAACGTTCCCCGGTTAAAACCAAAACTGGTAACAACATCCAGCTGGGCGATGTTTTTTCGACGATTGAAAAAGCACTGAATTTTTTAGAAGTGAAATCCTTTTCCATAGAAAACGGATCCTTTATCTATAAAAGCATTCATTCATCAAAAACGCTCACCAGTACCGGTATCAACCTTTCAATAAAGAATTTGTCTGAAAAAAATAAAAAAGGACATCTGTTTTATTCAGAAGACATCCGCGTCAACATCGAAAATCAATTCTGGGAAATGCCGGATGGTGTACATTCCATCCGTTTTAAAAGCCTGAACTTTTCTGGCAGGAATCAATACTTTGAGCTCGATTCCTGCATCATTCATGCAGCGGCTACTCCTGAAAGAACGGAGAGTACACTTCTTACTGAAAAATTCTTTTTCAATGATCTTGCTTTTTCTTCTCTTTATGAAAGCAATGCGCTGTCAATTGATACGCTACTATGCATAAAGCCCATGTTCATTGTAGGCACGGATACGATTAAAACTGCAGGTCATGCATCTGCAGATACCAGCGAAAAGGATCTCTCCAAACTTCTGCCTGGCCTGTTCCAGTCAGTACATTTCAATTACATAAGCATTGAAGACGGGCAATTGATTTTAAAAAACAATCTCCGACACGAGCCCAACACCTTCTTTCAGAAAAGCGATCTTAAAATTTATAATCTTTCGCTGCAACAAAATCGCAGTCCGTATTTCAAAACAGATAGTATTCTATTCGGTTTAAAGAACATTGAATTCAATACACCCGACAGTACGTTTAAAATTATTGCCAGTGAACTAATGATCGTGAATAATGATCTGGTGTTAAAAAATTCCTCCTTCGGCCCGGTATCTCGGATCAGTCAAGGAAAAAGTATTTCATTTTCTGCACCCGAATTCAAGCTGGTCAATATTGATTTTATTTCACTCATTCAAAAAAAACTTAAAGCAGATAAAGCAGAATTACTCAATCCCTGCATTTTGATCCGCACTACGAAAAATTCTGCCAAACGCGCCGATACAGCTGTTGCCGGCATTGACCGCTTCTACTCTTCCCTGCACGAATTCAGGGAGCTGGTAGGTATTGAAACGTTGCAGATCTATGATGGCACGGTTAAAATACAAAACCCAGACCGGCATAATACACGCATGTATATGCAAGGTATTAACGCGCTGGTTCTGCCCATACATTTTGTCAATAGCGATTCACTCGTTGAAATCAAACATTCTATGCCTGCCATAGAAATAGAACGACTTACGGTTGAATCCGACAATATGAAATTGCAGGTGGAGAATTTTTCCTTTGATGGAATAAACAGAAAAAACTATGCAGACCATGTGCGCATGACTCTACAAAGCGGCCTGCAGCTTGAAGCCTGGAAATTATATTGGGGAATTTTTGACTGGGATCTTTTCCAGAAATACCGCCGCATACAGATTGCAGACTTCAGGGCATCAAAACTGAATGTTCAATTGAACCGCAGTCAACGCAGCAATACACAAAATACTGCTGCCAAAGATCTGCCCGACCTGCGAATAGCCAGGCTCAATGTCACAGATCTAAAGCTCAATAGCGTTATCGGACAGGATACCTTTGCACTCAACGGCCACAACATTTCATTTGATTCCATCCGTTCCAGAGAGCGTTTCTTAACCTGGAAAAGAGGCAATGGTACCTTTGAAAATATATTGTTTAATACGAAAGATGCACGGGCTGCCATCAATTCACTGCAGATAGCCACTGATGGTGAAACGGTGATCAGGCATATACGCTGGTATAAAAAAACCAACAGCAGTGAATTAAACATACATGTACCCCTGCTTCATTTTTCAGGAAATATATTCTCAACTGATTTTTCCGCACTGGCAATTAAAAAAATTGAGCTGAATAATCCTCTGTTCTCTTACCGCAAAACCGGCGAGCCGGCACCAGCAAAGACAGCTCCGACAAAAATACCAGTAAACATAAGTGCTGAAACAATAACCATCTCCAATGCATCTGTGCAATACCAGGAAGAAAATGCAGGCACCCATACATCTGCCTTTGCGCGCCTAGACCTCAGACTGGCAGGATTAACAGCAGCAGAGAATACTTTGCAATACACAAAATTAGCACTCAGTGTTAAAGACCTGCTGTGTACCGGCAGTCTGCCGTGCAGCGTGTCCTCCCTTCATCTTGAATCAACCCAGGGAGCACTGGTATATGAAAAGAAAAACATTACCTTCCGTTCAGACCTTGCTGTGCAATGGAAAGAAGCATCTTTTGACAAAACCTTCTCCAGGTCAAATGCCAGGCTGCATGTAAAAAATATTTCGGGAAGCTTTGCCGAACATAGCTTCAGCTACAGCAGCAATGCTCCATTAAGATGGCAATCGCTTTTATATCGTACAACCATACAGGAAGGTGCTGTAGCATTCAATCATCCCAAGGCAGTTTTTGAAATAAACACCATAAGCTGGCAGCCGGCTGCACGTAAACTCTCCTTCAACAACATCCGGTATAGCCCCGTTGCAAGCAAAGAAGAAGCCATACAGCAAGCTTCCGCCCAGTTTGATTACATGACACTTTCAGGCATGGCCATGGAGCTCAGCGGACTGCAGTTACCGCAAAACGGAAACGATTCCCTTATCCATGTACGCAAAATAATCTTAGACCGATTTATACTTAGCTCTACCCGTGATAAAAACCTTCCGCGCAGAAAGGGTAAAATAAAAGCCATGCCTACGAAGATCATACAGTCCATACCATGGCCCATGCAAATAGATTCTATATTGGTGGCCGATGGTAGCGTAGCCGTTCACCAGATCGAACCTAAATCCACCAGCGAAGTAGTAATTCCTATTGAACACATCCATGCCCTCATTACCAATGTATCAAACAGCAAAAGTGCAGACAGCCTGCGATTGCTTGCCAACGCACGCATCGGAGATGTGGCCATAAAGAAATTCAGCTATACGGAATCGTATGCCGATTCACTTTCCTATTTCCATGCAAGCAGTTTCATTGTTCCGGGAAAATTCCAGAACCTCAATCCAATCACCATTCCGCTTGCACATGTGGCTATTGACAATGGTTATTCAAACAATCTTACTACAGCCTGGAACGGCAATAAGTATGCAGCTATCGGACAAATGAATTTTATTTATTCAGATCTTGCTATACAACTGGTGCACAAAGGAGACAGCAGCCAGAGCAACATGGCATTGGCGCTGGAAAGCAAGATCGCGAACAACGTGATCCGCACCAACAATACAAAAAGCTCTGTGATATTCTTTGAGCGTAACACCGAAAAGCAGATTTTCAATTACTGGCTGAAAGCTACCCTAAGCGGTGTATACACAGCTGTAGGAGTTAAAAGCAATTCAAAATCCCTTAAGCATTATAAAAACGTAAAAGGAAAATATCATCTCCCACCGAATGTCATTGCAGAGAAAGTAAAAAAAGTAAAAGTAAAGAAGTAAGGTTTATCTACCTGCTCTTTCTCTCTCCTTTAGACAAAATATTTTTTTAACTCAGACTCTTCGGAATTTGCATTCGCCGCGGCGAACCGAAGCCAGATAAATAGGATTTCTAATTCATATTCGCCACAGCCATTACCATAAACACCGATGCCATTGCTTTGAGCGATGGCATCGGTTAGACAAGTAGCTTTTTATTCCCACGACTGAAGCCATAGGTTAAACAATTAGGTTATTATGATGAATTCAAACTCATCCTACAGCCTGCCGTTGGCCGATGGCACAACAGCAGGTAAGAGCAGTCGGTCATAATTCACTTCCCTGTTTTTCTTCTGCTGGAAACTGTTTGATATAGACATCCTGTTGCGGAAACGGAATGATAATATTGTTTTCCTTAAACGCCTTCTGAATCTCAATGATGAGTTCGCTTTTAATAAACCTGCCGGCAATGGGTGTGGAAGCCCAGAAGAAAACCTGCAGATTAACAGACGAATTGGCAAATTCAGTCATGAGGACAAATGGTGCGGGGCTTTTTAAAACACTTCCATGTGCATCTGTCAGCATAAGGAGGATTTCCCTGGCCTTTTCAAGGTCCGTACCATACGCTACACCTATAGTAATCTCTGTACGCCTGGTCATGCCTCTTTCATGAGTCCAGTTAATGACATTATCATTCAGTATTTCACCGTTGGGTATAATGACGCTTGATCCTTCAAGCGTCATTAGCACGCTGCTTCTGAAACCAATGGATTTGATCGTACCTGCCTGCCCTTTTATCTCAACAAAATCACCAACGTTCACGGGCTTCTCAAATGTCAGGATGATACCGCTCACCAGGTTTTGTACAAGCGCCTGGAAACCGAAACCAATACCTACACCCAATGCACCTAATACAATCGTTGCCTTGTCGAGTGGAATACCTGCAACGGCAAATGCCAGTACTGCACCCATGATGATGATGAAGATTCGGATCAGCAGGATCCAGCTGCCAAGTCCTGATTTTTCATTTATGTCCTTTGAAGATGCATATGAATCTGTTCCAAAAAATGAAATGATTCTGGAGATTACGGCAGCAATGATCAGTACTACAAAAAATGAAACGATACTGTAAATAGAGAAACTGTAATCACCCACGCTGATCTCATCGTAAATGAAATTCTTAACAGGTTCTGTCAGGAAACGGAACTCAAAGAAATTCCTGGCAAGAATAATAAACCAACCGATCACCAGGAACACATATAAAAACATAGGCGCCTTGCTCCCGATCATATTAAAGTTGATATAGAACAACCGTCTTTCCGGTGTCTGAAACATCTGCGATGCCAGCATGAGTCCTTCATTGATGAGCCTCACTGTCCACAGAAAGGAGATTGCGATGATGAGATTGATGTAACCGCTTGCCAGCAATGATTTTGAAAGATTAAATCTTCCATACGTATTTGCTGCAACAGCCAGCACTTCTATAATGATGAAGCAAATAATAAAGTAGACGATTGCCTTTTCCCGAAGCCACAACCGATGCTTTCCTGATAAAACAAGCAGGCCTATAACCAGCCCGCACAAGGCAATGAAGAACATCAGCCACCTTTCGGCAGGGGCAATCTGGAGCACAAGGTTATCAGCACAAGCCAGCAAAAACAACATCCACATAGAGAGCCAGAAAGACATCCAGTACCTGCTTATGAAACCCATGAAGATCCATGTAAGGCTGGCTGTAGAGACCAGCCATAAGCAGCAGCTGAATATAAAAGGAGGTTCAGGAAAAATAAACTGAAAAATACTGATCACGATCAACAATGCCGAAAGTACCGGATATCGTATCACCAACTGGCCCGTATAATCTGTTCGTATAATACCGCCAGTTGCAGCCTTGTGCTTCAGGGCGGAAATAAAAACAGCAGCCATTACAATCAGTAACAGCATTAGTGCTATACGACCTGCATTATTTACAGTATAGTAAGTAAGATTCAGCACAGCCTTTTCTACAGCCCGCACGGCAATCACATCCAAGTCCGGCGAGGGCGGCTGTGGTTGCCACAGGTAAGGAATTTCTTTTTCAAAGGATCTGTTTGAAAGCAGCATCTCTTCACGTTCAATCCGGTCAAGGGCAGCGGTGATCTCAAACATCAGGTTACCGGCATCATCTTTGAGCATCTGCATTTTTTTGATGGACTGCTCCAGCATACTGTCTACCGGATGCACTTCACGGGCAGTACGCACCAGCTTCTGCAGGTAGCGTGCAAACTGCGCCGAGTCATCGGATGCTACAAACAACACAGAATCAGTAAGCAGGGAATCCATATTATCCCTGAAATCTGTAAGCTTCTGCTTGTATGTATCAATCCTGTCTTTACGTATTTCTGCTTCGTGCTGCAGCTGGCTTATAATCTTTGAAGTAGTTGTAAGATTGCGGTGTGTTTTTAACATACCTTCTTCTGTAAAAATTCCTTTACCGGCAACAACAAGCTTTTCCCTGATCTCAGCTATATTCTCTTCAAGCACTGCTGTATCAATACCATTTTTAAGATACTCACGCGCCGTACGATTGTATTGCAGCACCTTCTCCAGTGCCTGCTCCTGTTGGCGTTCAACCTTCTCACTAAAAAATTCAGCTGCGCTTTTTTCCTTTTCACCCCGTATTAACGCACGCAAACGTACCATGGCAGCGCTGTCTACGGTTTGTGCCCCTGCAAAAAAAACTGCTGCCTGGAATATAAGGATGAAAATAAATTTATTCATGAGATTTACTTTATTTTTTTACCTATAGCAAAAGTACATCCATTTCATATGCACATTACAACGGATATGTTTGAACGCACAAATTAAGCCTTGCAAAGCATACATGCAACACCAGCTAAACTTTTCACCTTAGCCCATCAGCCATGCACAATCCGACTGTTATGAACTTTTCTCTACATGACAATTTTTATATATAACAAAAGCGCCTGCTGAATGTTCGGCAGGCGCTTTTGTTATATAT